>JAIRYT010000054.1 GCA_031267675.1 Treponema sp.
TATTTTATTTTTTAGACCGTCTAAATTAAGTTGTATATAACCCATTTCCGTATATTGACCCCAAATTCTTATATACCCGCTAACCCATAGTGGGGGTAGCGGAGAAGCCGTAGGCTTCGTAGCGAGGGGGAGCAGCCCGCCGTCATATGCGGCATGGAGCCGAAAAAGACCCCGAACACAGCTTATTTGCTCCCCCTTCCTAATGTCCTAAAGCATATCACAAAAAAAGCTCTTTGGTAAGCGTCATTCCGGCTTACTTTTCCTTCAATTCCTGTGTATAGCCTCCTCGATCCGTATGTCATCTGACTCCGGTGGAAAATGGCGGAGTAAACAAACGAGATTGCGAATATGAAAACGATGGGTTTTGAAATGTTATAAAAATCTATACACCTGATTCCTGGCACGGCGCAGACCCCTTGCAATTCTTTGAAAACTTTGTCAAATTGTGACATACGAAGCACTTTTTATCATTCGCTTCACTACGAGCGGTAGATACCGCCGAAACAGGAGAAAAGGATACATGGCATTTGACATTACCAGGATGCGCAATATCGGCATTAGCGCCCATATTGACTCGGGAAAAACGACCCTGTCCGAGCGCATACTCTTTTACAGCAACAAAATCCACGCAATTCACGAAGTCCGGGGAAAGGACGGCGTGGGAGCGACGATGGATCACATGGAACTTGAGCGCGAACGCGGAATTACGATTCAATCGGCGGCGACCCAGGTTGAGTGGAAGGATTATACGATAAATCTTATCGACACGCCGGGGCACGTTGATTTTACCATTGAGGTGGAGCGGAGCCTGCGGGTGCTGGACGGGGCCATTCTGGTACTCTGCGCCGTAGGCGGCGTTCAAAGCCAGTCGATTACGGTGGACCGCCAGCTTAAACGCTATCATGTGCCCCGCATCGCCTTTGTAAACAAGTGCGACCGTACCGGCGCCAATCCCCTTAAGGTAAAAAACCAGCTGCGCGAAAAACTGGGACTTAACGCGGTGATGATTCAGCTTCCCATTGGTCTTGAAGACAAAATCGAAGGGATTGTCGATCTTGTCACCATGCAGGCGGTATACTTTGACGGCGAAGCCGGAACCGAACTGCGGTACGAGGCAATTCCCGCCCACCTTAAAGAAGACGCGGAAAAACACCGCGAAGAACTGCTGGACGCGGTTTCCATGTTCAGCGACGAACTTGCCGAAAAATTCCTGGGCGGAGAGGCAATCGAAGAAGAGACGCTTAAGCAGGCCATTCGCCGGGGAACACTGGAAGAAAAATTCGTTCCGGTAATGGTCGGGTCCGCGTATAAAAACAAGGGCATTCAGCCGCTGCTTGACGCGGTAAACAATTATCTGCCCAATCCTACCGAGGTTAAAAACTACGCCCTTGATCTTGACAACGATGAAGAGCGCAGGGAACTTTCCTGTGACGAAAAAAATCCCACTGTCGCCCTGGGCTTTAAACTGGAAGACGGCCAGTACGGGCAGCTTACCTATGTGCGGATTTATCAGGGGTCGCTCAAAAAGGGCGACGAGCTTACCAATACCAGGGCGCGCAAGCGTTTCAAGGTCGGCAGGCTGGTGCGCATGCACTCGGACGATATGGAAGACATAAACGAAGGCGCGCCCGGCGATATTGTCGCGCTTTTTGGAATTGACTGCGCTTCGGGCGACACCTTCTGCGGCGGCGGCGTAAACTACGCAATGACCAGCATGTATGTGCCCGATCCGGTAATTTCCCTTGCGATAACGCCAAAGGACAAAAAGAGCGCCGACCAGATGGCAAAGGCGCTTAACCGCTTTACCAAAGAAGATCCTACATTCCGAACCTATGTTGATCCCGAATCAAATCAGACCATTGTTCAGGGAATGGGTGAATTACATCTGGAAGTGTACATTGAGCGTATGCGCCGCGAATATAAAAGCGAGGTTGACACGGGCATGCCCCAGGTCGCCTACCGCGAGGCCATTACCCAGCGTTCCGAATTTAACTATACGCATAAAAAGCAGACGGGCGGTTCCGGCCAGTACGGACGGGTCGCCGGTTACATGGAACCCTGGGCGGAAGGCGATTATGAATTTGTCGACGCGATCAAGGGCGGCGCCATTCCCAATGAATTTATTCCCAGCTGCGACAAGGGCTTTAAGGAGGCGGTCAAAAAAGGCA
Organism: Treponema sp.; assembly: GCA_031267675.1. Classification (GTDB taxonomy): domain Bacteria; phylum Spirochaetota; class Spirochaetia; order Treponematales; family Breznakiellaceae; genus JAIRYT01. The sequence goes on from JAIRYT010000054.1 coordinate 2,169, forward strand.
GCCTTATCGGTTTTCCCATTGTCAATATTCGCTGCGCGATTAACGACGGCCAAAGCCATCCTGTTGACTCAAGCGACATCGCGTTCCAGCTGGCGGCGATCGGCGCGTTCCGCGAAGCGTACGGCAAGGCGAAACCCTGCATACTGGAGCCAATCATGAAAGTTTCGGTAGAAGGTCCTACGGAATTCCAGGGGAATATTTTTGCGTCGATTAACCAGCGGCGGGGAATAATTTCGTCCTCTACCGAAGACGGCATTTTTTCGCGTATAGAGGCGGAGGTGCCGTTAAGCGAAATGTTCGGTTACTCAACGGTGCTCCGCTCCCTTACCCAGGGCAAGGCGGAATTTACGATGGAGTTTGAAAAATATGGCAAAGTACCGGCGAGCATCAGCGAAGCGTTGATTAAAGATTTCGCGGAAAAGAAAAAGGCAGCCCGTTAAGGGAACAATGGAGGGTAACTAAGATGGTATTAAACGAATTAATTCAGCGCAGCCCGGTGCGTATTTTTGAAAAATCAATTCACGGCGGCCTTAAAGCGGGCGAAATCGGCATAATTGTGTCTTCGTCGGGAATCGGCAAGACATCGGTGCTGGTACAGCTTGCGATGGATAAACTGCTGCAGGGTAAAAAGGTAATTCATGTTTCCTTTACCCAGCACGCGGATTATGTGCTTGCCTGGTACGAAGATATTTTTGAGGAATTTACCAGGACAAAAAACCTTGACAAAATTGCCGAGGTAAAAAACGATCTGGTAAAAAACCGCGTGCTTCTTAACTTTAGCCAGGACGGCGTTACCGGCCCCCAAATTTTAAAAAGCCTAAAAGCGCTGGTTAAAGACGGCGGATTTGCCGCCGACGCCATTATTGTAGACGGCTTTGATTTTAACCGGACCAGCCGCGGCCGCATGGAGGCGGTTAAAGCCGGCGCCGCCGAACTGGGCGTGTCGTTCTGGTACTCGTGTACCGTAAAAGGCGGCGAGTCCCACGACAAGGGTATTCCCCGGGTGCTTGCCGGTTTTGTCGATTTACTGGATGTGGTAATTGTTCTTGAACCCAAAGAAGATCATATAGAACTTACCGCCTCAAAGGACAGGGACAGCACGAACCTGGAGCATTTGGCGCTCAGGCTTGATCCCAAAACCCTGCTCATACTGGAAGAGTAAGTTATACGTTTATTTCGGCGGCTTTCCGTTCCATTTCGGCCTGAGTCGCCGCCATTTGCCGCTTTTTGAGCGTCTGCTTAAAAATGACCTCGGTGTCGATATGGGTGTCTACTCCAAAAGAAGGCCGTACGCCCTCGCCGTTTTCGCTGCGAAAAAGGAAGCCCGCCCTGTCGGTGTACGCCCAGCTGTTTTCATTATTCAACAGATGATCGAGCACCACGGCGACAGACAGCGAAAAATAAATCAGCGACGAGTTATTGCGGTTATTTGGCGCAAGAAGCTCGTCAAGCCGCTGCGACACCGGATTGGGAACCTGGAACACGTACGCGTCCCAGGGATTGTCGATGCCGTCGCAGGGCGCGTGTTTTTCCGCGCCGCCGTTTTTGTTTCCCTGTTCAATGCCGCCGGCAACGGCGGTAAGGTAACGGCGCAGCGTGCGAATCTCCGGATAGATTGAATTGATTTCGCGCTTTTGGAAAGGCGGCGGCATAATTGATTCAAATTTATAGTATGGAAGAAAATAAAGCCGTTTGGCCCAGTGTAATTCGTTGATAAGCCGTTTCGCGTAATTACTGGTGCGCGATTCGGCGGAATTTTCCAAAAGCCGGCAGTATTCGTCAAGGCGGGGAAGGTATTCCTTGTCAAAGCTGGCTTCGGTATAACGCTGCCAGTTGTTGATAATGCGGTTTATGGGGCCGTCGATTGTTTCGGTGTTTCCGTCCGGTCCCATAATCACGCCAAAGACGGTATACCGCAGGCCAAAGAAAAGTTCCTCCATGACGCGCATAAGAATAAATGTCTGCTGGATCGGATCGGTAGGGGCGATAAGTTCCACCCCTTTTTTTAAATGAAACACATCGGAAAAATACGGGTACAAATCGGGAAAGGTGCTTAAGCGTTCCCAGCCGGCCTTGGGAAAGAGCGCTTCCAGCGCGGAAAGCCCCCGCCGCAGCGCCTTGTTTTCCGCATCCTGCTCCCGCCGCTTTTGCAGTTCTTCTTCGCTTAATTCACCTTGTTCAAACGCTTCCTGGTTTTCTTCCTTTGCTTCGTTGAGCGGCGCCCCGTCAGGTGAGTCCTCGTCCGCCGCGTTTTCGGCGTTTTGTCCCATATCGGGGTTAATGCGGTTTTTTTCGCTTACCTGTAAAAAAGCCCGTATGCGGTTCTTTCGTTCCATAAAAAACGTGTCATAGGGAATCCAGTGGTCCGAAAGAATCTTCATAAGCAGGGGATACAGCTGCAGGCGTATATCGCGCCGTACAATGCCAAAATTGATTAGGGCGCTGCGAATCAACTCCTGATACTTTATTTTTGCGTCGCCGGGGTTTTCAAGATACAGAATTTTGTAAAGCAGCTTAAAGGAGCCTTTGATATGTACATCGGGATCGAGCAGTTCCAGAATATAAATCGGTTTATAAATATCGCGCAGTATCTCGGAAAGGTCGCTTATTTTTACCGTCCGCGGATGCGACTGGATACGGGTAAGATTTGAGGCGATTTGTTCAATATTCCAGTAGCGGATCGTGTCCAGAACCGAAAAAACAAAGGGCGAAACTTTTTTTACCCTTTCGTTCCGGCGCAGATTATTGCGCGGTAAAAGCGAACGTACCGACGTTACCAGCAGCTCTATTCGCTTATAGTAATCGTTAAGGCGGCGGTTAATAAAACGGGGGCTTACATAATCGGGCGGTTCGCCAAAAAGCGAAAGCATGGAAACAAGAATTTGACCGGAGCTCTTTATTTCAAATTCCATCTGCCCCATGTATTTGTCCATGCGGACCCGCTCCCAATAGGTGCAGCGTACCGGAACGGACGGATCATCGCCCATATCCCGGACAAGTTTTTTGCGTTTGGAACGCGGCCCGCTGTCTTCTTCGACGATGTCGACACGGTGTATGGGCCTGTTTTTGCCGATGTTTACCTCGACGGTCTCATGACGCACCTTTTTGTGCCGCGCCGCCTCCTGGGTTTCGGTGCGCTCGTAGCCTACCTCGCCGCCAAGGATACGGCTAAGCCGTTTGGCCTCCGCGTCGTCAATATCCCCAAGCCGTCCCCGCGTTTTGGCAAGTTCGCCCGGAGCGTATACCGCCTTTGATTTTTTTGCCACTTCTTAAAGTATAGCCAAAAATCCGGCCGCTTGTATAGCTTTATTCCGGCAGCCGGTATTGACCTTTACGCTCCGTCTGTGATACGCTGGGATTTCAAGTAATCTCCCAATCCGCAAGGCCGGGGGAACATTAAGGATGTTTTATGAACCAACTGTTTTCTTTCCTCCTCTGGGGAGGAACGCCCGGGTCGGGATCCGGTCAGACGTCGCTTGTGAGCATGCTGCCCATTTTGGCCATTGTGGCCGTTTTTTACTTTCTTATTATCCGTCCCCAAAATAAAAAGCAAAAAGAGACCCAGCGAATGCTTAAAGAGCTCAAAAAGGGGGACCGGGTGGTGACCATCGGGGGCATTCACGGCGTTATCCAGAGCGTGCGCGAATCCACCGTTATTCTTCGCATTGACGAGAACTGTAAGGTGGAATTTGCCAGAAGCGCCGTTGGCAGCGTAGAATCCCAGGCAAAAGAAAAAGAGGACAACTCCGAAACATCTGACGAGTCGTAACCATGAAAAAACGGTACCGCTTTTTAATCCTGCTCCTGGTGGCGGGTATTTGTCTCGCGTTCCTCTATCCCACCGTACGCTGGTATTTTTTTACCCCCCGGGACGAGCAGAATCTTGCGCTGGGTTCCCGCGAGCAGATACGCGACTATGCGCGTCAGACGGCGGGTTTTGAGATGGAAGCCCTCATTGCCGCGGGGCGGACAGGGGGGGCGCTGCCCGAGGGAATGGAATACCTTGTCGGCGAGGCGCGAAAGTCGTACCGGCGTACCAAACGGCCGGTTCCCGAAATTTGGGACGCGGAGGCGGTGCTCAGGGCTTTTTCGCGCAGCGACGTGCAGGCCTTTGTCGAGGCCCATTACCGCGACCGTATCCTAAAGGTCAAGAATTATCAGCAGAACGCCGTTCAGCTGGGGCTTGACTTGTCGGGCGGTCTTTCCATCGTGCTTCAGGCCGATATGGAAAGTCTGCGGACAAAATTTAACAGCCAGTACGGACGGAATCCTACCGCGGAAGAACAAAATATTCTTATGACCCAGGCGCTGGAAGCGCTTAACAACCGCATTGACCGTTTTGGACTCAGCGAACCGGTAATCAGGCGGCAGGGATCGGATCAAATTTATGTCGAAATACCGGGAACAGCCGACCCCGAGCGAATTCGTTCCATCATCATGGGAAAGGGCGGTTTGTCGTTTCATATTGTGGACGAAGAAGCGAGCATGGCTTTTGAAAACAGTCTGCGCGAACATCCGGGGCTTATTCCCGATGAAGAGGGCAATCTTCCTGCGGGAATTGTCGCTCCCGACGTGCTGGTGCTTGGCACCTACGAAAAGGATAATTACGGTCTTGACAGCTGGACCGGTTATGCCGCGGTTAAAAGGCAGGTCGGCCTTGACGGCAACCATGTGCAGAACGCGACAGTGACCCGCGACGAGCTGGCAAATACCCCGGCGGTTTCATTTGAGCTTGACAGCGAAGGCGGGGAACTGTTCTGGAACTTTACCAGCGAAAACGTGGGAAAGCGCCTGGCGATTGTGCTGGACAACCGGATAAAATCAATGGCCCGCATTAACCAGCCCCTTCGCAGCCGGGTGCAGATCTCCGGAAGTCTTAGCGGCGAGGAGGCGAACAACATCGCGCTGACGCTGCGGACCGCCGCGCTGCCGGTCGAACTTGAAGTATCAAGCCAGCAGTCAATTGGTCCCAGCATGGGCGCCGATACCATTACGCGCGGCCTTTACGCGCTTTTGGGCGGTCTGGGGGCGGTAATGGTTTTTATGCTTCTCTATTACCGTTCCGCCGGTTTTAACGCGATTGTCGCGCAAATTCTTAATATTTATCTTATGTTTAGTATTTTGTCGGCGTTTAATTTTACCCTTACGCTGCCCAGTATCGCCGGTTTTATTCTTACCATCGGCATGGCGGTCGACGCCAATGTCATCATCTTTGAAAGGATGAAGGAAGAACTTCGTCTGGGCAAGAGCCGCGCCGCGGCGGTGGACGCGGGTTTTGACAAGGCGTTTTGGGCGATTATGGATTCCAATATTACGACGGTTATCGCCGCCCTGTTCCTGTCTAAATTGGGAACCGGACCCATCCAGGGTTTTGCGGTAAGCCTTGCCATCGGCGTTTTTTCTTCGGTATTTACCGCCCTTTTTGTATCGCGGCTTATGTTTGACTTTGGCACCGATGTTATGAAGAATAAAAAACTTACGGTAAGCTGGCTGATTAAACAGGGGAAGGAAGCATGAAGATAATTAAATTTTCGCGCGCGTTTGCCTTTACCGCCCTGCTTTCGGCCGTGTTGGTTGTCGCGGGTATCGCCGGATACCTCGCCAAAGGCTTTAATCTGGGGATTGATTTTCAGGCGGGCGTTATCGAAGAAATTGTGTTCGCTCCCCGCGCGTTTTCGCTCCGTTATGACGGAGCGGGTAACGCCGCCATAAGCGTAAACGCTTCCGCGCTTACCATTGCTGTTTCCGGCGTCGGCGTACAGGGTTTTACCTACCAGTATCTTTTGGGCGATTACCGTACCGTCGGCGACTTTGCCCAGGCTCTGGACCAGGTAGAGGGAATAAGCGCGGAAGTTCTGGCGCCTTCGGCGACTCCGTTTAAGCGGCTGTTTCTTGACACCCAGATTAGCCCCGTGCTGGGCGCCGATCCCTACTGGGTGCACTTTGTTCCGGTGAACGCCGCCGAGGTTCCCCTTGAAGAAGTCCGCGGGGCCCTGGCGCCGCTGGGCGAAGCCGCCGTTCAAATTGCCGGAGACAGCGGAGACCGTTCCTTTTTAATTCGTATGCAGGAAACGGATATGCCAAAGGACGCAAACGGCGGCTTTGTAACAGAAAGCATTTCCCGCGCCCTTAAAGACCGTTTTGGCGAAGGAGAAATAGCGGTAACCAGTTCCAATTTTGTCGGATCCCGCTTTTCCAAAAACCTGGCGGATCAGGCGATTATTTTGCTTATGGCGACGCTGCTGCTTATCCTGGTTTACGCGTCAATACGCTTTAAACCGCAGTTTGCGATTGGGGCGGTACTGGCGATTATGCACGACGCCGTTATTATTGTCGCGTTTGTCGTGTGGACCGGCATGGAATTCAACACGACTACCATCGCGGCGATACTTACCATACTTGGGTATTCAATCAACGACACGATTGTTATTTTTGACCGCGTGCGCGAGGACCGTCTTGCCTATCCGGAAGAAGTCTTTGACACGATTATGAACCGTTCAATCACCGAGACGCTGAGCCGTACCTTTATTACGACGTTTACCACCATGCTGGCGGTTGCTTCGCTGTATATTTTTACCTCGGGCTCAATGAAAGATTTTGCGCTGGCCCTTTTGGTAGGAATGGTTTCGGGCGTGTATTCGACAATCTATATCGCCTGCGGATTTGTCGCCTTTTGGGAGAAATACCTTAAGCGCGAAACCCGTCCGTCCGGCGTTAAAGTCTAGTAGGCTGATTAGCTAAAAGATAGGAAAAGAAATTTAACCGCGAAGGGCGCGAAGGGCACAAAGTGAAGAGGATAGGAGAAAAAAAAGAGAAAACGAATCGTTTTTTCGTCAACCTGAACCTTTTTTTATTTCCTTCGTGTTCTTCGTGTATCTTTGTGGTTGAATTCCAAAGTATGCTTTTTAGTCCAATCAAGGTACTAGCCCTGGTTAAAATCTAATTGAAGGTATACCGGGCGCGCGTTCTTGGTTTTTGCATGGGCGTGCGCCGCGCGGTTGAAATAGCCGAAAGGGAAATCGCGTTACAAAAGAGTGTTTTTACTCTGGGGCCGCTGATCCACAATCCCCAGGTGCTGCGCAGTCTTGAAGACCGCGGCGTAAAAATACTTGACGAAAAAAATATTCCCGCCGGGCCGGGCGGGCTTGCCGGAAAAACGGTGATCATCCGCGCGCACGGCGTAAAGCCGGAAACAGAGGCGCGGCTCGTAAACGCCGCTGCGCGCATTGTCGACGCAACCTGCCCCAAGGTCAAGGCAAGCCAGTTGGCGGCGCGAACTCTGGCGGAAACGGGCGCCGCCGTATTTATCGCCGGAGAGCGCAATCACGCCGAAGTAATCGGCATTGCCGGTTATGCCGCCGGGGCGCGGGTAATCATCGCCGGCAGCGCGGCGGAAGCGCGGGAAGAAGCGGAAAAACTGGCGGCGTGTAACAAAGAGGCGCTTACCGCGCTGCTGGCCCAGACAACTTTTAGCGAAGAAGAATACCGCGAAGCCGCCAAAGCAATAAAAGAATTCTTTCCCCGTCTAATGGTAAAGCATACTATCTGCCGCGCGACGCGGGACCGGCAGGACGCGTTACGGGAACTCTGTACGCGCTGCGAGGGAATCGTCGTTGCCGGCGGCAGGGAATCGGCCAATACACGCCGTCTTGCGGCGATAGCCCAAAGCTGCGGAAAACCGGCGTGCGTCGCCGAAAGCGCCGCCGGCCTTGACGAAATACCGTTTTTAAAAAACGTAAAAACGGCCGGACTCTGCGCGGGAGCAAGCACGCCCGGCGGCGTCATTGAAGAAATTGCGTCCGCGCTGTATACTCTCCCTTTATGAAGGCAATTGAGCTGGAAAAAGCCTACCATCCAAAAGACTTTGAAGACCGCATATACGCGCTCTGGAAAAATTCCCGCAGCTTTAAGCCGGGTTCCGGAGACAAACCATTTACCATCGTAATTCCGCCGCCCAATGTAACCGGCGTGCTTCATCTGGGGCACGCGCTTAATAATTCATTGCAGGATATTATTATTCGCTTTCACCGCATGCGCGGCGAAAAAACACTGTGGATACCCGGCACCGATCATGCGGGAATCGCCACGCAGAATGTGGTGGAAAAACGCCTGCGCGCCGGGGGAATTGACCGCCGCGATCTGGGCCGCGAAAAATTTATAGAAGAAACATGGAAGGTAAAACAGGAACATCACGCGATTATTTCAAAACAGCTGGAGAGCATCGGCGCTTCTGTTGACTGGGATCGCGAGCGTTTTACGCTGGACGAAGGCCTTTCAAAGGCGGTGCGCGAAGTATTTGTTTCGCTGTACGAGCGGGATTTGCTTTACCGGGGGAATTATCTGGTAAACTGGTGTACAAGCTGCGGTACGGCTCTTTCCGACGACGAAGTTGAACATATACAAACCCCCGGCAAAATGTACCATCTGCGCTATCCGGTTGAAGGCGAAAAAGATATGTTTATTACGCTTGCGACAACGCGGCCGGAGACAATGCTCGGCGATACGGCGGTCGCCGTTCATCCCGATGACGAGCGTTATACGTCCCTTGTGGGCAGGCGGGTTCATCTTCCCCTTTGCGATAAAACAATTCCGGTTATCGCCGACGCCTATGTCGACCGCGCGTTCGGCACCGGCGTGGTAAAAATTACGCCGGCCCATGATCCCAACGACTGGGAAGTCGCCCGGCGGCACGGCCTGGAAGTGGTAAACGTGCTTGACGCCGACGGCCGCTTAAACAGCGCGGTTCCCAAGTATCAGGGCATGACGGCGGCCGAAGGGCGGGCGGCGGTGCTTGCCGATTTAACAAGCGGCGGCTATTTTATTAAAGACGAAGAAATATCCCACGCGGTAGGACACTGTTACCGCTGCCATACGGTAATCGAGCCGTATCTTTCGGAACAGTGGTTTGTGCGCATGAAGCCGCTGGCGGAAAAGGCGCTTGCCGCCTGGCGGAACGGAGAGGTTGTTTTTTATCCGCGCCGCTGGGAAAACACCTATGAACACTGGCTGGAAAATATACGCGACTGGTGTATAAGCCGCCAGCTGTGGTGGGGCCACCGCATTCCCGCCTGGACCTGCGCGGACTGCGGCAGGCTCAGCGTATCCCGCGAAACTATAAGCGTGTGTCCGCACTGCAATTCAACAAATATTACCCAGGACAGCGACGTGCTGGACACCTGGTTTTCCAGCTGGCTTTGGCCGTTTACCACCCTTGGCTGGGAGAACGATAAATGCGCCGCCGAAGATTACCGTACCTTTTATCCGACGACAACCCTTGTCACCGCCTATGACATTATCTTTTTTTGGGTGGCGCGCATGATCATGGCCGGCCTGGAATTTACCGGACGTGCGCCCTTTAGGGATATTTATATTCACGGCTTAATACGCGATAAAAAAGGCCGCAAGATGAGTAAAAGCCTGGGCAACGGCCTTGATCCGCTGGAACTTGTCGACGAGTTCGGCGCCGACGCCCTTAAATTTACCCTGGCGTTTATGTGCGCCCAGGGCCAGGATTTATTGGTTGACCGGGAAAGTTTTAAGCTGGGATCAAAGTTCGCGAACAAGGTGTGGAACGCCAGCCGCTATATTCTGATGAACCTTGAAGGACGCTCCCGCATACAAAATCCGGTTCCCGCCGCGCTTGATACCTGGATGTATTCGCGCCTTAATACGGCGGCAAAAACAATTACCGACGCGTTTCTTTCGTACCGTTATAACGACGCCTCTTTGGCGGCCTATGAATTTTTTTGGAATGATTTTTGCGATTTTTATGTCGAAGCGACAAAACTTTCCTTTCGATCGGGAGACGAAGGCGAAAAAGACCGCGCAAGCTCGGTTCTGCTTGATGTGCTGGAAAAATCCCTTGCCCTGCTGCATCCGCTGCTTCCCTTTGTTACCGAAGAAATTTATCTAAAACTTAAAGAAGCGGTCGAAGACACGTCAGGTCAATTGCTTATCAATTATCCGTATCCGCGTTATGACGAAGCCGGACACGATGAAAAAGGCGAAGCGCTTTTTGCCGTTTTGCGCGATTTGACAGGCGCCGTCCGCACCCTTCGCGCCGAATGTACGATAACAGGCGGAATAAAACTTGAACTGGCCGTTATTACCAGGGGTAAAAGCGCGGACGAAAAAGCCGCGTTCCTTGCCCAAAACGCCGAGCTGGTAAAATTGCTGGCGGGTTTACGCGAAATGCGGATACGAGCGGGGGATTCACCTGCTTCGCCGGATTATCCGCAGGGCGCTTCGTCAATCGGACTTGCCGGCCGCGACTGGGAAGCGCGCGTTTTTTTGGGCGCCGAAATAAATCTTTCTCTCTTAAAGGCAAAGTTTGAAAAAAACCTTGAAAGGGATAAAAAGTTTATTACGGGGCTTGAGGCAAAACTTGCCAACGGCGATTTTTTAAAAAACGCCCCCCGGGAACTGGTAGAAGGAGAAAAGCAAAAGCTTGCCGAAGCAAAAGAACGAAGCGGCAAGATGGACGCGTATATCAGGGAAATGAAATGACCCGCCACGACATGATGCTGTTAAAGGGCGCCTATCTTGCGCCGTACATTCAGCTTGCCACCTGCCTTATAGGAAAAACGCGCGAAGGCGGCGGAAATATGTTCCGCCACCAGCTTGATACAATGGCGACCCTTATTGATTACGGTCATATTGAATCGGTATTGTTAAAGGCGTCTTTGGTTCACGACGTAATCGAAGATATTCCCGACTTTGATCACAATATGCTTGCCACCATCGATTATGAAAGCCCTTCGGTGTACAATCTGGTTTTGGAGGTAACACGCCGCTCGGGTGAATCGAAGCCTGAGTTTTTATCGCGCATACGGGACACCGGAACAGAAAACGCCCGAATTCTTAAATGCGCCGACCGGATCAGCAATATGATTTCGCTTGGGTTTGTAAATAACACCGAATTTATTTCCCGCTATACCGATGAAACCGTAAGCTATATTCTTCCCATTGCGGAAAAAGCGGATAAAAATATGTACGCGGAACTTGCCTCGCTGGTAGATTCGCGGCGAAAATATCTTTCCGCCCTGGTGGGCCTTGAACCGTAAATTTGCAGGATGGAGGACATGATGAAACACAAAGGACGCGGAAGCGTACAAAAAGGCCGGGTTTTATTGCCGTGGCTGGCCCTGGTTATTTTTGCCTGCGCCACCAATCCCTATACGGGCAAAAGCACGATGGCGCTGGTAAACAACAACTCGCTTTTGGCGTCGTCGTTTAGCCAGTATAAAACATTCCTTGCCGAAAACCAGGTTATTACCGCGACAGCCGACGCCAGAATGGTGGACAGCGTGGGAGCAAAAATACGCGCCGCCGCGGAAAAGTGGGTCGCCGCGAGCGGACAGAGCGATTATCTAAAGGATTACCAGTGGGAATATCATCTTGTTAAATCGGACGAAGTAAACGCCTGGTGTATGCCCGGAGGAAAAATCGTAGTCTATACGGGAATACTGCCGCTGACAAAAGACGAAGCGGGGCTCGCCGTTGTTCTGGGCCACGAAGTAGCCCACGCCCTGCTTAACCACGGTCAGCAGCGGGCCAGCGCCGGAGTTCTGCAGCAGGGCGGTTCGGCGGCGCTTTCTGTTTTGACGGGAACCCAGACCGCGCAGACGCAAGAGCTCGCCATGACGATATACGGCGCCGGTTCCAACGTGTTTGGCATGCTTCCCTTTAGCCGCTCGCACGAAAGCGAGGCGGATCACATTGGCCTTATTCTTATGGCCATTGCCGGCTACAATCCCGACGTGTCGGTTTCTTTTTGGGAACGCATGGCGGCGCTCGGCGGCGGAACCCCCGAATTTCTTTCGACTCATCCTTCCGGATCAACCCGTATCGCCGGTTTACGAAAATGGATTCCGGAGGCAAACGCAAAAGCCGCGGCGCTTAACTAGCAACGCATGCTGCGTTTTTTGCATACATCCGATCTTCACCTGGGGAAGGTGTTTCACAATTATTCCCTTTTGGAAGATCAAAGGTTTATGCTCAATCAGCTTGCCGAACTGCTTGGCGCTTACCACGCGCTTGTAATTTCGGGCGATATTTTTGACCGGTCAATTCCGTCGTCCGGGGCGGCGGAATTATTCAGTTCTTTTTTGGGCGGCATAAAAAGCCGGTATCCGGAACTTGTTATTCTGATTATTCCGGGCAACCACGATGCGCCCCTGCGGCTGGCCTATGGCCGCGAATTGTTCGAAAAACTCGGCATACACATTGCCTGTGATATTGCAGAGGCAATTGATTCGCCGGTTATGATACGCGCCGGGGGAATATGCTGCGCCTGTTTTTTGCTTCCCTTTTTATTTCAGGGTTCGCTTTTGTCGGAAGACGGCGTCCTGTTAAAAACACAGCAGGAACTGGCCGCCCGCGCTTCGGAAAAACTACAGGCGGCGCGGCAAAAGGCGTTTGCCGGCGGCGCGGATGCGGCAATTCTTTTGCTGCATCTTTTTTGCCGCAGCGGCAAAAAATCAGAATCGGAACGCACCTTTTTGTCGCAGGCGGAAGAAGTAGACATACGCCTTTTTAGCGCGTTCGATTATGTCGCGCTCGGGCATCTGCACCGCGCCCAGCAGCCTTCTCCAAACGCCTGGTATTCGGGCAGCCCCCTGTCATATTCATTTGACGAGGCGGAAGACAAAAAATGTTTTTTATCCGTAGAGATTGACGCGTCTGTGCGCGTAAGCCCCGTACCCGTTGTTCCGCTCAGGCCGCTTAAAAAATTATCGGGGAGTTTTTCGTTTTTTCTTAAAGGCCGCGACAGCGTTTTGGACAAAGCCGCTTCCGCGTATCTTGAAATTACCCTGGAGGGAAAGGAATTAACCGAAAACGCCAAACCGCTGCTTCAGCACCGCTTTCCCTATTTACTTTTGGTTAAACAGGACGAGGCGCGCGAAGCGATGATCGACGAGAATCTTCGCATTGGAACCGGCCTGCGCGCTTCCGTCCAAAACAGCGGCGGCGAAAACGAGACGCTGACGGCGGATTTTTCTTCGTTTCTTGGCGAAATCTACGCCGAAAGCGCCGGGGTAAACGCGGAAATTGCCGCAAAAACAAACGACTTTCGGACAATCCTGGATAAGCTGCCCGGGGAGGAGGAATGAGGCCGCGTTTTCTTTTGATGGAAAATTTCGGGCCCTTTCCCGGAACGGTTGAATTAAATTTTCGCGCCCTGGGAGATATTTTTTTAATCACCGGAAAAACAGGCGCGGGTAAAACAAGCGTTTTTGACGCAATCTGTTACGCCCTTTACGGAACCGTTCCCGGATCGCGGGGCGCTTCGGTCGAGCGCCTGATAAGCGATTTTGCGGGGCGGGGCGCGGAAGCCTTTGTCCGCTTTGAATTTTCTTCGGGGACGAATCTGTGGCGGGTTGACCGCACGCTCCGCATCACAGGCGGAAAAGACGGTGTTTCAAAAACGGATACCCAGGCGATGCTGTACCGCGCCGCAAAGAACGAAGGCGATCCGGGTTTTGACGAAAGCTGGGAAGCCGCCGTGCTGCGCAAAAATGAAACAAACGCAAAACTCATTTCCATTCTGAATCTTGAAGCCCAGGAATTTTTTAAAATTATCCTGCTTCCCCAGGGTGAATTTGCCGAGTTTTTAAAATTAAAAACCCAGGACCGCAGACAGATACTGGCAAAATTATTTCCCATTGAAAAGGCGCAGCGCGTTATAAAAAGCGTGCGCGAAAAAACAACGCAGATTAAAGCGGACGCCGCCGCGGCGGAAAAACTTCTTGGCGAAAGGCAGGAGCTTGTCCGTTTTGAAGACTACGATAAAAAACATCTTGAGGCAAAAGAGCGCGCGTTAAAAACCCGCGAAGAAGCCGTCCTGGCGGAACAAAACTACCGCGAAGGAAGGGATACGTTTGCCCTTTTTGAAGAACGCGGGAAGGAACAGGAAAAGGCGGAAGCTGACGCAAAAGAAAAAACAAGGCTGCGGACCGCGTTATCGCGCGAGCTTGAAACGCTGGATACCGTAAAGGCCGAAGACGCCGCGGCCGCCGTGGAACTTGGCGTACTGCAGGCCTGCCTTCCCTGTCTGGAATCGTTAATCGCCCATAAAGAAAAAAAAGAGGCCCTGGAAAAAGAACAGGCTGCCGCCGCCTCTGATCTTGCGGACGCTGCGGGGGAGTCCGCCCTGTATGGGCAAAAAATCGCGGCGCTTGACGAAGATAAAAAACGCCTTGAAGAAAAGGCGGCGGAACTGGAGGATCTTGAAAAACGCTGGGAACGCGAACATACAAAGCTGCGGAACCTTAGGGAATTGTCAAAAGAACTGCACGAAGAAAACGAATTAAAAAACGAACTTTTGACGCTTGAAAAGCAAAAGGCCGAAAAAAAGGAACATCTTGTATCGCTTGAACGAATGATAAACGTACAGGAAAAGGAACTTGCCGGATTACAGGAAGCGCATAAAAAAACGGAACAGGAAAAAGCGGCTGCCGTGCTTGCCTCTGTTCTGCGTGAAGGCGAAGCGTGTCCGGTCTGCGGGGCGGAGCATCACCCGCTTCCCGCGTCCCTGCCAAAACGTGAATTTGGAATTACCGAACGTATCGCGGCGCTGGAAACAGGCATCCGCGACGGACGCGAAAAACGCGGCAAACTCGGCGCCGATTTGGAACACTGCGAACATAATTATACCCTGTGCGTCAGGCGCATTGACGAAAAACAGGAAGTCATTGTACCGCTCGCCGCTTTTGCGTCTGCGGGCAAGATGCTGCCCGAGGTAAGCGCCGAACTTGCCGCCTGCAGCAAGTCGTTCGAGGAACTGGCAAATATGCGTGATGACGCGAGCCGCGCCCGCAACAAGCTTATCTCTTTTTTTGAAGAGCGGACGGAGCTTTCCACCCGGTATAACCGCGCCGAAAAAACAGCCGCCGCGCTTGTCGAAAAACAATCGCTTTTGGCCCGGCAGATTAATTCACTTAACCAGGAGATGGATGAATTAAAAAATAAACTTAATCCGCTGCGGGAGATTCGCGCGTTCGGGGCAAAAACCGTGACGGATACCCGCGAAGACCTTAAACTGCAGCAGTTACGGCGGCGTATACACGAACGGGAAACATTTCGAAAAACCTACGCGGTTGACCGCGAAAAATGTGTCGCGGCTTTTTCCGCCGCGCTTTCGGCGGAAGCGGCGGCCCTTGAACGTAAAACCGAAAGCAACGCGCGTTTTGAAAGCGCGCGTAAAAAAGGTGTCATGGACGAAGCGCGGCTTGGGGAACTTGAGGCGCAAAAAGACGCCGGCGCGCTCGCGTCCCAAAACGCGGCCCATGAACTTGCCGTGCTGGAAGATAACAAGCGCCTCCTTGACGAAGCCGCCGCCCGTGTCGCCGCGCTTTCTGTCAAGGCCGCCCGGCTTGACGCGCTGGACAGGGATTTAAGCGGCCATAATCCCAAAAAGAAACCGTTCGATTCCTGGCTGCTCGGCCTGTATCTTGCCGAAGTTGCCGCGTTTGCCAACAAGCGCCTTGAACGCATGAGCGAGGGCCGTTATTCACTGCAGCTTGAAACAGAGGGAATAAAGAGGGGGTTTTCCGGCCTGGGGCTTTCGGTTTTTGATCAGGACACCGGAAGAAAGCGGCCCTGCGGAACCCTTTCCGGCGGCGAAACATTTATGGCGTCAATCAGCCTGGCGCTGGGCCTGGCCGATTCAATTCAGGCGCATCACGGCGGCCTTGAAATCGAAGCGGTATTTATTGACGAAGGCTTTGGCAGCCTTGATGACGAAACCCTGCAAAAGGCGCTTACCATACTGGACGAACTGCGCCAGACCCGCATGGTGGCGCTTATTTCCCATGTAGGGGAAATGCGCAGCCAAATCCCCAGCAGGGTAGAGGTTCTAAAAACCCAGACAGGATCAAAAATTACGGTGTTATGACAAAAAATCCGCGATGTTTTCCGGTTGACGCGCGCTTTGGGTCAATCCCGAATCCTTGGCAATCCTACCATAATGTCGTATTATTTTTTGCGTGAGCATCGATCTGCTGTTTGAAACATCGGGCCCCGAACGGGAACGCGCCGAACTGGAACTTCTTTTTGATATTGTCAGGACGTTTGATAAACATGTCGAACTCCGCGAAGCCCTTGGTCCGCTGCTCTCGCTGCTGGAATTGAGGGCGGGGCTTACCTGGGGAATGGTTACGCTCCTTGACCGCGCCACCGGCCTTTTAAAAATTGAGGAAGCCTACGGCCTTAGTCCCGAAGAAAAAGAACGCGGCCGTTACCGTTTGGGCGAAGGCCTTATCGGCCGGGTTTTTGAAGCGGGCATTCCCTTTACCATAAGCGATCTTTCCAAAGAAACCCATTTTCTTAACCGCGCCAAAAACCGGACCCGCGCCGATATGGCGGGCCTTTCCTGGTATTGCGTGCCAATTCGATCCGCGGGGGCGGTGATCGGCACCTTGAGCGCCGAGCGGCGCATCCAGTCCGAAGATGCGGAAAGCCAGATGGCCTATGACCGCGCGTTCCTTGAAAAGGTCGCCTCGCTTGTCGCCGATTCGGCCAAATTCCGCGAACGCATAATGGAAGAACAATTCCGGTATAAACGCAGCCCGCCCCGGGATCAGGTGAAGGGCAATTCCGGCGGACACCTTGCCCCCGGTTCGTCGATCATAGGCAATTCGGGCGCAATGAGGGAAGTATACGAAATGATTAAACAGGTTGCGCCCAGCGACGCGACTGTTTTAATTACCGGAGAAAGCGGCACCGGCAAGGAACTGGTCGCCGCGGAACTTCACCGGCTTTCGCGCCGTTCGAGAGAGGCGCTGATAAAAATTAACTGCGCGGCGCTTCCGGAATCAATCATAGAAAGCGAACTTTTTGGCCACGAAAAGGGAGCGTTTACCGGCGCGACCGCGCTGCGCAAGGGCCGCTTTGAACTTGCGGACGGCGGCACTATTTTTCTTGACGAAATTGGCGAACTTTCGCCGCCGGTACAGGCCAAGCTGCTGCGGATTTTGCAGGAGCGGGAACTTGAGCGGGTAGGGGGCAGCCAGGTAATCAAAGTCGATGTACGCCTTATCGCCGCCACAAATCTGAATCTGGAAAACGAGGTAAAATCGCAGCGCTTTCGCGAGGATCTGTTTTACCGTCTTAATGTGTTTCCGGTTCATATTCCCCCGCTGCGGGACCGTAAAAGCGACATTATTCTTTTGGCCGATTATTTTACCGAAAAATACGCTGAAAAAAACAATAAACCAATCAAGCGTATTTCCAGCCCCGCCCTTGATTTACTTGCAAGTTATTCCTGGAAGGGAAATGTGCGGGAGCTTGAAAACTGCATAGAGCGGGCGGTAATTTTATCGCGGGACAGCGTGATTCATTCATACGATCTGCCGCCGAGTCTTCAATCCGCTGTTTCCACCCATACCGAACCAACCACGACGCTGGAAGCGGCCCTGTCGCGCCTTGAAAAAGAACTCATTGTGGAAGCGCTCAAAATCACCAACGGCAACATGGCCGCCGCCGCCCGGCAGCTCGGCGTAACCGAGCGTCAAATGGGACTGCGCGTTCACCATTATGGAATTAACTGGAAAATATACCGGACCGTATTGAACTAACGGACCGGCACATTACAATTGGCAGAAGCAAAAATATCGATAAAATATCGTTAAAACCCCTTGACACAAGTGAAATTATCCGTTAGAATAGGAAAAAATCTTTTAAGGGGAAGCAGGATGAATAATAAATTACCGAAAATTATTTTTCTGTCGGCATTGACTTTGGTGTTGATTTCTACCAATGGTAACGGCGAATCCGGTTTTGGGGAATTTAAACCCGTCACAAAAAAAGGTGAAATGTCCGAAATTACACTTGCATATGCAAGAAGGCAAAACTATATAACCCGTGAAGGAAAACGCGAAATATATCCAGACGGCATTGTATTTTATTTTGTTATCTATCGGTTAAAGAATGAACTAAAAACGCCGACTCTTGTAGAATTAAGGGATTTTAAGGTTAATAGTGTCAGTTATTTAGAAATAACCAGAAAAAATAATATGAATGATATTGAACCAAATACCGTTATATTTAATGAAAGGACATTTCAAGAAGATGAATATTATACGAAAACGAAAATACAAAATGGTTCCGGCGCGTTAATTGAGAAAGTAATAATATGCGGAAGCAGCCTTCCAAATAACGGGGTTATAGATGTTACGCTAAAATTCGGCTTTGATAATAGAGTTGAAGAATACAATTATCAATTTAATATTGAGGATATAGAAGGATAAAATTGGAAGCGCCAAGATCGGCTGAAAAACTATTTGATGAAATAATATACAAGGCAAGAGACTGGATGAGGTCTTGCCGGTTTTGCCGCTCTATGCCGTTTAATATTTAGCATCTCTTAAATAATCAGATATTAAATTTATTTTATCCCTGTAATATTCATAATTATAGTCGTTGTTACTTTCAATGAACTGCTTCAATATTTGTTCCAAAATTATGGAAATTTCTGCCTGTTTTGCTTTTTCAAGTTCTATGTCGGGATCATTCATTTTCTTGACATATTCATTGTTTTTTAATTCTTCGTTTTTCAACAATAAACGGGTTTTGGTCATTTCTAAATCGCTTCCTTCCAATATTTTCATGCACATCTGAAACAATAAATATAAATAATCATTATACTTGTTCGACAACCATGAAAAATGATATAAATTGGGAATGGGACGAAAAAAGAGAAAAAAAGGCGCCCGGGAGGCGGAATTTAAGCGGCTGTTCGGGGTAGAACCTGAAACATTTGAAAAAATGAAGGCGATACTGCAAAAAGGATTTGACCGTCTGCACCGGAAAGGCGGTAGTCCGCCGAAATTAACGGTTGAAGACAAATTGAAAATAACGCTCAGATATCTGCGGGAATACCGGACCATGGAATCCATAGCGGCGGATTACGACGTGAAGAAAAGCACCGTATGCGAAAGTATACGGTGGGT
>JAIRYT010000041.1 GCA_031267675.1 Treponema sp.
ATGGAACGGTATGGGTCACAATTACGTTTTAGACGGTCACGGAAGGATTGCCGCCCTTTCCGAAATGCGCCGGCAGGGTTATGACCTGCCGATTTTTCCCGTGGTATATATCGATGCCAACCTGCTGCAGCTTGCGAATTTATTCGCTGGCGCGGCCTTGCCGGTAAACCGGCGGGCCGTCAAGAGACCTAAAGGTCAATCCCCGAGCCGCTGTCCGCCGAAAATAACAGGCCGGTTTCAGCCAGATTGGTTTTGGAACCGGCGCTTACTGTTTATGCACGGCTTTGGAAAAGAGAATTTACCACGAACGACCTCGCCAACATCACGAATGAAAAACAGAACTTTTGACAAAAAGGCCGCTTTCTGTGTGGTTGCGGATTGGTTGGTTAAATTTCTTGGGTCTGTGTAACATGAGTTAGATAAGTATAATAGCGGATATGATTACCCAGATGCCAAATACAATTGCCGCTACTCCTATTTTGGGCTGAAACGCGATAATTTTTGCGAATGATGCTTCCGCTTTTGCCTTTACATTTTCCGGCGCTTTTGCCAGCAGATGTTTCTGTATAAGACCCCATCCAAGAATCGCGCCGCCAAGCAGACTCAGAACTCCGTCTATCAAGACCGTGATCCAGAATATCAAGCCAAAGGGAAAGCCCAAACCTATCCATCCCAGGTTAAGAATAATCTGTATAATTACCCATATTCCCCAGATGAACGCAACGAATCCAAAAATCCCCTGAAACGGCACTATCTTGTCCAGCAGTGCTTTTGCGTTAGGACTTTTTTGCGCTACCAAAGACGGTATGCACAACGCACCAAGTAAAACAAGAACAAGTCCGTTTATAACACCCATAAAAACCTCCTGTGGTCATAGGATGTTTTTAATGTACCATGCCGGCATAAAAAAATTCAAGGGTCCCTTGTGGCAACATTTTAAAATGAGGTGTTTCGCGGCATTTTTTCAAAATCAAAATTGGTAAACGAAAGATCGAATTTATTCGCCTCTATTTTTGACATTCCAATAATGGCATTTGAAAAAATCAGCATAATGGAAAGTAAAACAATGCGGTTGCGGGTAGGCCTGTCGTCGGGAATGTCCACACCGGGCGATTGAATCGAGAAGTATGTTGGTATAAACGGCAATAACCATGTACGGCATAAAACAGTTCAGCGTTCCACGATGTCCTGCGGCCGGTTGGTGATAATCCCCGCGCAGCCCAGATGAAACAAGCGGCGGGCCAGGGCGCCGTCGTCTACAGTCCAGGGAACAAGCGGCCGGCCCTCCAGCGCGCAAAGCGCCCGCCGCCATACATTCACCTG
This sequence comes from Treponema sp., assembly GCA_031267675.1. Taxonomy (GTDB): domain Bacteria; phylum Spirochaetota; class Spirochaetia; order Treponematales; family Breznakiellaceae; genus JAIRYT01. The sequence continues at coordinate 1,324 of JAIRYT010000041.1, forward strand.
GGTATAACGCGGTTTAAGATAATCGCAGCCGGCAATAAAACGGCCCGCGCCATGCCTGAGCGGGAACGGCACTTCGGCGGAGGCGCAATAAATTACGGCGCAGGCTATGGGCGTGTTCCGCAGACGCTTCCAGGCTGTTTTAAAAGAACGCAGACAGACCGGGTTAAAGGAAGATACGGTAACCGATTCTGCGGCTTTGGGACCAAGGGCTTTTAGGCGCTCCGCGAGCAGTTGGGGCAGGGGATCATTTTTTGTCCTGTGCGATTTTAATTCAATGTCAATATAAAGATCGGGACAGAATTCTTCGAACACCTCTTCCAGCAGGGGAGGCCGTTCCGCCGCGAACGCGGGATCAAAAAAAGAGCCCACATCAAAATGTTTTATTTCGCGGACGGTGAGTTCTTCCAGTTGTTTTGAGCCGCATTGAGGCGCGGTTCGTTCAAACGTATCGTCGTGGGCAACAACAAGTCCGCCGTCTTTTGTCGCGTGAATGTCCAACTCAAGACCCGGCGCGCCGGCATCGCGGGCTTTGCGAAAGGCGGCCATGGTGTTTTCCGGCGCAAGCGAAGAACAGCCGCGATGGGCAAAGATGAGCGGACGCGGCCGTTCCGGCAGCAGGACGCGCATTTACAGACCGTCTACCATGGTTAGATAAACGCCTTCTTTAAAAAGCCAAGGTCCAGTTCAGGATACACCGGATATTTGCCAAGCAGCGTTTTTACCCGCGTATGCGCATCGTCTTTTATTTTTGGATCAATCACATATTTTGCCTTGCTCTTTTTTGCCGGATCTTTTGAATCGGGAGCGGGGCTTGTGTTTTTAAGAACCAGGGCGATAATGTTTCCAATTTCCCGCATTTCCTCAGGACCCATGCCCAGCGTAGTTACCGCCGCTGTTCCAATTCTAAGACCGGAAGTATACCATGGGCCGTTTGGATCATGTGGCAGACTGTTACGGTTAAGCGTAATGTTACATTCAACCAGGGCGCTTTCTGCCTGTCTGCCGGTAAGCCGGCCGTTTGGCCCCGCAAGAGCGAACGCGTCAACCAGGATCAGGTGATTGTCGGTGCCGCCGGTTAATACGCTAAGGCCGTTCTTTATGCAGGATTCAGAAAGCGCCTGGCAGTTTTCTACAATGCGGCGCGCGTAATCGCGGAACTCCGGTTTTGACGCTTCTTTAAAGGCGAGCCCCTTGGCGGCAATGACATGAGGCAGCGGCCCCCCCATGGTAAGCGGACAACCCTTGTCCAGCGCCTCGGCAAATTCCCTGGTGGAAAGAATTAATCCGGCGCGCGGTCCGCGCAGGGTTTTATGCGTCGTGGTGGTAACGATGTGGGCGTGGGCGACCGGATCAAAATCACCCTGGAAAACTTTGCCCGCAACGAGCCCCGCAAAGTGGGCCATGTCTACCATAAAGACAGAACCCGCCCTGTCGGCGATTTCGCGCATTCGTTTAAAATTAATTTTACGCGGATACGCCGAATATCCGGTGAGCAGAATCAGCGGCTTTAATTCCAGCGCCTGTTTTTCAATTTCGTCATAATCAAGAACGCCTGTTTCTTTTGATACTGAATAACTGTGAACGGTAAACATACGCGATGAAATATTATAACGGTAACCGTGGGTAAGATGCCCGCCGGAATAATAATCAAGACCAAGCAGTTTTTGGTTTCCCGTTTCTGCCTTTAACGCTTTCCACTGGGCATCGCTTAGTTTATACAGATTTGTTTCACCATAACGGTCAAGTACGGAATTTTCGATCCGCGCGGCAAGAACCGCCCAGTAGGCCAGAATGTTGGCATCGGCCCCGCAGTGAGGCTGCACATTGGCGTACTCGGCGCCAAAAAGCCTGCAGGCTTCCCGCGCCGCATCCGCCTCGACCTCGTCAACGTTTTCATTACCCGCGTAAAAACGGTGGCCCGGCATACCTTCTGCATATTTATCGGTAAGCAGGTTTCCCATTGCAAACTGTACCGGCAGCGAACAGTAATTTTCGCTGGCAATAAGTTTGATCCGCGTTCGCTGGCTTTCCAGCTCTTTAACGATGGATGCGGCGGTCTGGGGGGCGACAGACGCGACACCGGTCAGATTGCACAGATAGGCCAAAAAGTTAGTATTAACTTTATCCGGGTCATGGATCAAACGCAAATATTCACTTACAGGATTACTCATAACCGGATTCTACCCGCCCCGGCGTTATATTTCAAGGGCCTTGACCATCACGGCGCAAATGCGGCTTTGCCGGCCCGGACAAGGGCTGTGCGCGGCAAAGACCATGGCCGGCAAAATGCGGCGGAGCGAGCCGCGGGCCATAGCCGGCCTGGGAGAATGGAGCCCGGAGCCGCCGCAAGGCGGCGGAGCGCATACAGGCCTGTTGGGCGAAATTTGTTCTAAAAATTGTGTTAAAATCAACAACCCCGCCGCAAGCGGACGGGTATGTTGTTCTCATAAGGTATTTGACTCAGGGTCCATACCCTTGGTTCCGCTCCAAGGGGCCGGGGTATGGACCCTTCGCAACGAATCAATTGACTGTTATAAAATATTCATATACACTGTTTTTGGAGGTAATTTTAATGTTACGAAATAAAGTTGGAACATTTGTAATTGGTTCAATAATATTGTGCGTAATATTTATTATAGTTTATTGCTTTATTTCAATAAAACCACATAACATAAAAGATGTATATTCTGAATTGGAAATCGAAAAAACGAAATGGGAGGAATTAGATATAAAAAATTATAGTTTTAAAATATCAAACGTTCGTACTGGTGGAAGTTCAATGTTATTTAATTCAACGATAACAATAAAAAAAGGGATTATCGACAATGAAAAGGCAGTATCATATAAATATTACTATGATTCCAATAAAACACAATTTTGGGAACCATATTTATTTGAGGTTTTGGAAAATTTTCCACAGTATAGTGATATTGATCGAATTTATGGGGAATTAGAAAATGGAATAAAAACATATGACGGGAAAATTGATTTAGTTAATGGTCATTGCAAAAATATATTTATAGAATACGATAGTGAATATCATATACCAAAAAGAATAGAATTTGAATATTGGTATAATCCAATTATTAAAGTATCAGATAGACGAAAATATTATGCAATTGACATAAAAGAATTTCAAAAACTATGAAAAAGAACAAATGGGCTACGCTAAGACAGGAGAACATAATGGAATATAAAGACTTAATGCCCAATTTAATGGTAAAAGACGTTGGTAAAACCGTTGACTTTTACAAAAATATTCTCGGTTTTAGTGTTTTGGCAACTGTTCCTGAAAACGGACCTTTTGCTTTTGCCATTGTAAACGCAAATAATGTGATTATTTCGTTTCAAGAGGAAAAAAGTATAAAGGAGGAATATACTCAATTAAATAAATTCCCCCAAGGCGGTGCATTTACATTGTATATTCATGTAACTGATGTTAATGAATTATTTGAAAAAATTAAAAA
>JAIRYT010000094.1 GCA_031267675.1 Treponema sp.
TTCGGGGTGATTGGCCCGCAGCAACCTGATGTATTTCTCTTCGCTCCGGGTTTTAACCTGAACGGCGTAGTAGTTCATGCGCCATGTTAGCATAAAAACGGGAATGAGGCGACTGCTCAACATTATCGCCCCGGCAGCCGACACTTAATACGGAGGATTGTATGAAACGACATCTTGCGCTTGTTCTGTCGGTGATTGTGCTGGGAACGGCTCCGCTTGGGGCGGCGACGGTTTCCTTTTTGGTGATCGAGACAGGGCTTCCCATGAACGGCGAGATTGCCTCTTCATCAAAGGTTTGGGAGAACGGACTTCTGGACGCGTTTTTTGACGGCGGGCACATCGTAAGCAACGCCCGTCTGCTCCGCCTGGAAGATGACGGGACGTTAAAAAAAAGCGGGGCGCTTCCGGCTGTGGTAAAGGCCGATTTTGACGACGCCCGCGAGGGAGGCGCCGATTTTTTTGTGGCGGCTTTTTTACGCTACGCCGGGGACGATCACGAACAGCCGCAAGAAGTATTTCTTAAACTCTATGATATGAACGGAATCCTTGTATACGAGTTTTCTTCGATCGGAAGAACGTTTGCCAATCCGCGCGACGAATTTATTGACGCAAAACGAATCGCTTCAAAACTCATTCCGCTGGTAAAGAGGTAGACTATGAAAAAGCTTGTAAAATTCGCGCCGGCGCTCATGGTCGTTTTTGCCTCGTTTTTTTTGGTAAGCGCGTCCATTTGGGAAGGCGCCGCTGCGGTGTCCGCCGAATTCCCCGCCGGTCTTTATGTGGCGACCAATTCGTTTCCCCGCAACACGGTGGTAGATGTAACCAATCTGGAGACCGGTAAAACGGTGCGCGCCATTGTAAGCGCCGGGCTTGAGTCGCCGGGGCTGCTTGCCCTTTTGTCGCGCGAGGCCGCCGAAAAAATCAGCCTGCAAAGCAGATCGATAGGCCGCATTCGCATGACCCAGCCTTCCGACCCGATAGCGTATTCACGCTTTACCGAGGACCATCTTAGGTCGGGCGATCCCGATTACGATCCCCGCGCGGCGCTGGAAAGCTACGGCGATCCGGTATACGCCCAGACGCCGGAAACAGCTCCGGCTCCGGCGGAAGCGGCCGGTAACGCTATTGAGGAAGCTCCGCCGGCGGTTATTCCGGCCGAAAGGCCTGTTAAAACTCCGGTTGAAGAAGATCATTCCGCCGGACAGGCCGAAACTTCTCCCGCAGACATTGCGGAAGCAAATTATCCCGATCCCGCCGCGGCCTGGGGAGACAGCCAGGTCGCCCTGCTGTCGGAACCGTCTTCTCCCGCTCCCGAGGCCGCCCCCGCGTACAACGAACCGGTAATGCCGTTCGAGGAACCGGCGCCTGTCGTAGTCGCGCCGACGGTAAAACCGGCTCCTGAGCCGGAGCCGGAACAAACTCCGGCGCTGGAACCTCACGCCGGCGGCTGGAGCGGGGATTCGTCCGGGACCTATACCCTGGAATCATCCAGTATGCGGCCTCCGGTTGTTGACTGGGCAAGTCCCGATCCGAGCATCGCCTGGGCGGGCGCGGCGCCCGATATATCAGCCTATACCCCGCCGGCGGCGGATCTTTCACTGCCCCAGGAATTCAGCGTTCCCACCATCGGCGTCCTTGAGCAGGATAAATACTATCTCCAGCTTGGCGCGTACAGCAAAACCGGCGCGGTGGAAAAGGAACTTGCAAAAATAGGGCGGAACCTTCCCCTCGCCGTACAGCGGGTAAGCGCTTCGGGCAAACCGGTATACCGGATTCTTGTAGGTCCGGTCAATCACGGCGAATCGGGCGCGTTGCTGCAAAAATTCAAGACGAACGGCTACAGGGACGCGTTTATACGCTCCGGCGGGAGCAACTAAGCGGTACAGTTAGCGCCCGTGGCAGTGTTTGTATTTTTTACCCGAACCGCAGGGACAGGGATCGTTGCGGCCTACCTTGGGGTAGGTCCGTACGACGGTCGCGTTTTCCGGTTCGCCCCGGCGGGAAGCCTTTTCCGAAGGGCGCGTTCCGCCGAACGCGGCAACCTGGCTGTGGTCGGTTGAAGCGACGCGCAGCGCCGGCTGCCGCCGCTCGCGGCCCGCCTGGGCCTGGATACGCACCAGATGTATGCGCGAGGCGATCTCTTCGCGAATCGCGTCTATCATGGAATCAAAGATTTGGAAGCCTTCCAGCTTGTACTCGGTAAGGGGATTTTTTTGGGCGTATCCGCGCAGGTACACCGCTTCGCGCAGCGCCTCCATATTGGACAAATGGTCAAGCCACTGGCGGTCGATAAACTGCAGATACTGGCCGCGGATAAACATATTGATCACCTGCGGCCCCAAAAGCGATTCCTTGTGTCCAATGTCGCTTTCCAAATCGGCGGCAAGGGCCTTTTCCAGCGCTTCGCGGTCACGGCCAATCTGGCTAATCTGGAGCGCCGCTTCTTCTGACTGCGGAATATAGTTAAACTTTTCTTTAAGAAAGGCCCTTAAATTGCTTTGCGCTTCGGCGGGATCTTTTTTTGTTTCCTGCACAAAGGTTTCTACCGCGTCCGTAATCATCCAGGCGGTCGCGTCATTTACCCGCTGTTTAAGATTGTCGTCGGCAAGAATTCCGTCGCGCTGTTCGTAGATATATTTTCGCTGTTGATTGAGCACATCGTCGTATTCAAGCAGATGTTTGCGTATTTCAAAGTTGCGTTCTTCTACTTTTTTTTGCGCTTTTTCGATGCTTTTGTTAAGCCAGGGATGATAAATCGGTTCGCCGTCGGACATTCCCATTCGGCTCATAAGGCCCTTGATGTTTTCGCCGCCAAAAAGCCGCATAAGATCGTCATCCATCGAGATAAAGAATTTACTGCGGCCGGGATCGCCCTGGCGGCCTGAACGGCCGCGAAGCTGGTTGTCGATACGGCGGCTTTCGTGACGTTCCGTACCGATCACATAAAGGCCGCCCAGCGATTTAACCTCGTTATAATCCGCTTTCCATTTTTCATATTCTTCGCGGTAGACCGCTTCGTACTGTTCGCGCGTCGCCTGCGTGCCCGCCCGTTTCCTTGCGCGGTGTTCGGCGTTGCCGCCAAGTTTAATGTCCGTTCCCCGGCCTGCCATATTGGTGGCGATACACACCGCGCCTTTCGCGCCGGCCTCGGCGATAATTGACGCTTCGCGCTCATGGTTTTTGGCGTTAAGGACTTCGTGTCTGATTCCCCGGCGGGTAAGCAGCGAAGAAAGTTTTTCTGATTTTTCGATTGATACGGTGCCTACCAGCATCGGCTGGCCCCGCCGGTAGGCTTCTTCGATTTCGTCGCAGAGGGCCTTGTATTTTTCGTCTTCGTTCAGGTATACCACGTCGTTCTCGTCCCTGCGTATTGCCGGAACATTCGTGGGAATGACAACCACGTCAAGGTTGTAGATTTTGTTAAATTCAAGCGCTTCGGTGTCGGCGGTTCCGGTCATGCCCGAAATTTTCTGGTACATGCGAAAATAATTTTGAAAGGTGATTGTCGCCAGCGTACGGTTGCGCTGGGCTATTTTAATCCGCTCTTTTGCTTCTATCGCCTGGTGCAGGCCGTCCGAATAGCGCCGTCCGTGTAAAATACGGCCGGTAAATTCATCGACAATCTGCACCTGCCCGTCCTGCACCACATAATCCACATCATGGTGAAAAAGCTTGTGGGCGCGCATCGCCTGGGTAAAATAGTGAAGATATTCAAAATTTTCTTCATCGACAATAGCGCCCTTGATAAGGCCCCGGCTCTGCAGTATCCGCTCTATTTTTGCCATGCCGTCGTTGCTGAACGAAACATTTTTATTTTTTTCGTTAAGTTTATAGTCGCCGTTTACTTCTTCGCCCTGGGTTTCATCGGGGTATTCGCCGTTTTCTTTTTTGCGCACTTCTTCCAGGGTTGAAAGAAGCTTGTCGACTTCGGCGAATTTAAAGGTGTCGTCTTCCGCCGCGCCCGAAATAATCAGCGGCGTCCGCGCCTCGTCAATAAGGATCGAGTCAATTTCATCGACGATACAGAACGGATGCCCGCGCTGGACACGGCCGTCGATATCCCACCTCATATTATCGCGCAGGTAATCAAAGCCAAATTCATTGTTTGTTCCGTACGTTATGTCGCGGCTGTAGTTTTCCTTGCGCCGTTCGTTATCCATATCGGGAAGTATGGCGCCGACACTGATCCCCAGGGTGTCATAGACCGGTTTCATCCAGGCGGCGTCCCGGCCGGCGAGGTAGTCGTTTACCGTAACAATATGGACGCCTTTTGCGGGAATCGCGTTAAGGTAGGCCGCCGAAACGCTCATAAGCGTTTTACCTTCGCCTGTTTTCATTTCGACGATCTTTCCCTGGTGAAGGACGACGGCCCCCAGTATCTGCACGTCATAGGGCCGCTCGCCGAGCATGCGCCTGCTCGCCTCGCGGGAAAGGGCGAAGGCTTCGGGAAGCAGCGAATCAAGGCTTTCGCCGGCCGCGTAACGTTCCCGGAATTCCGCGGTAACGCCGGCGAACGATTCGGTGGGAATCGCCTGCGCCCAGCTTTCCTTTTCGTTTACCCTCTGCAGAAGCGGCTGGAGGGCCTTGAGGTCCCGTTCGTGCTGTGAGCCAAAAAGCGCCCTTACGATAGCGTCTAACATTGTCCGTATGGTATCCGCTTTTACCGTCCTTGACAATTACCCCGGCGCTGTCTAAGGTATACAGGGATGAAACGTTTTGCCTTTCGCTTTCTTCTGGTACGGGTGTTGCTGTTGGCGCTGGTGCTTTCCGGTCTTGGTCTTTCCGGCTGTTCGCGCGGACGGATTTCTTCGGTTGCCCGGATGGATCTGTTTAACCTGAAAATAGGCCCGCTGGAAGATCAGATCAACCTGACCAACCAGGCCGGCATTAGTTCGGGAAACCGTACCAGTCTTGCCATGCGGGACGGCCTTTTTTATATTTCCGACACCGCCGGCGCGAAAATTGTACGTTACAATTCCTACGGCGACTTGCTTTTTGTCATCTACAACGATCAGACCAATCCGCCGCCGGTTACCCTTACGCGGGGCATTGACGAAGAAGGCATGGCGACCCGCTGGTCCATAAGTTATCCGCTGCGGGAGCCCGGTTCGCTGAGCGTTGATTCGCGCAAGCATATCTATGCCGCCGACACTGTCGAGGACGAAAAGAAACAGCAGGACGGCGAAACAGGCAGCCTGCTGGACAATGTGGTGCTTCACTTTGACGAGGCGGGCCGTTTTGTCAATATGCTCGGTCAGGAAGGAATAGGCGGCAAGCCCTTTCCGCGCATTACCGGAATTTACGCGTCGGTCGAAGACGAGATTGCCGTGGTATGCCTTTTAACAATCGGCTGGAATGTATACTGGTTTAATTCCGACGGTACGCTGCTCTATTTGATACATATACGCAACGACAACCTTCCGGCGCCCTACGGGGCGGATATCAGCTACGGCTCGATGGACACTGTTTCGGCGTCGCCTGACGGACGCAGGCTTCTTTTTAAGGTTGATTACTACCGCGTCGAAACAAATAACGAAAACACGATGGCGGTTCCCGATTCTTCGGTTATCTGGATTATGAATGTCGAAAACGGCTCGTATGAGGAATCGATAAAAGTTCCCTTTTTTGAATACACCACAACCGAGGATAATCAAAAAATTACCCAAAAGCTGCCCTACGCGATGATGGGGGTAATACGTAATTCGCGGGTGCTGCTCTACTTTCCCGTTGACGGGGGCTATTCGCTTTTGGTGCTTACCGCGGGAACAACGGCGCAGCGCCTTGGTTTTATCCAGGTGCGGAATGACGAACTGGAATACAACACCTTTAATCTTTCTTCCGAAGGAATATTGTCGGGCCTTCTCGCCACCGAATGGGACGCGCGTCTTGTGTGGTGGCGTACCGAACGTCTTTTGGGGGAATCGAGTCTGTGACCCTTGTCGGCGGCGCCGAATCGGCCGCTTTGGATGACGAGGCGGCTGACTGGGGATTAAGCCCCCGGACGCTGGTCGAAGCCGCGGGAAGGGCCTGCGCGGACGCGTTTCTTCGCGCGCTGGACGGGCGGGGGACGCGCTTCTCCCGCATAGCGGTGTTGGCCGGTTCCGGCAATAACGCCGCGGACGCGCTCGTTATGCTGCGCGTTCTTCTTGACACGAATTCTTCTTTTTTTACCGGGAGGGAAGCGCGGGTTTTTCTTTCCAAAGCATGCGGCGGCGATGAACAAAGTCCCCGCGCTTCCGCGCTGGCGGCGCTTAAAAAAATGGGAACGCCGGTAAGCGTGTGGGACGGCGCGGCTGAATTACCAACGCCGGACACCCTGATTATTGACGGCGTTTGCGGCTCCGGGATTCGCGGCGCGCTGCGCGGAACCGCCCTTGAAATGACGAACGCCGTCAACGCGGTAAAAGCGCGGCCGCCGGAAAACTCCGTAATTGTTTCGATTGACGTTCCCTCGGGGGCGCGCGACTCCATGGAGGCGGACGACCCCGTTTTACGCTGCGACTATTGTCTTGCCGTTGAGCCGCTCAAATTCTGCTGTTATACGCCGCGCGTAAGATCCGCCATAGGCCGCGTTATTCCGGTGACGGGGATTTTTCCGGGGGAACTGCTGGCAAAATACCGCAGCGGCGAACTGCTTGACTGGAAGGAGGCCGCCGCGCGCGTTATGCCGCCGCCGCCGGACGCACATAAGTACCGGCGCGGCGTGGTGGAAATACGCGCCGGCTGCGCGCTTTCCGCCGGGGCGGGCCGCATCGCCGCCGCCGGGGCGGCCGCGGCGGGAGCCGGCCTGGTACGCCTTGGGGTGGATGAAAGCATCTATCCCGTTCTGGCGGCAAATGCCGGGGCGATGGTGTATCCCGCCTCGCAAAGCCCCGGCTTTCGCGAAGGCCGTTTTAAGGCCGACGCGATACTGCTGGGTCCCGGCTGGGGAAGAGAAGACGCGCGGCTGCCGGTGCTGAGAGAGGCGCTGGCGGCGGAAAAGGCGGGCGTGCCGCTTGTTCTTGACGCGGACGCAATCGCGCTTGCTTCCGGGGCGGAGTTTAACGGCAATACCCTGCTTACTCCCCATACCGGGGAACTTGCCGCGTTTTGCGGCATCCCGAAAGAACGCCTCCTGTCCGATCCGCGTATTGTCGAAAAAATCGCCCGCGAAAAAAACGCCGTTATTTTGTTTAAGTCGCCGGTAATGATTATCGCCGGGGGAACGCGCATGATCGTTGTTGACGGAATGAACGCCGCGCTGGGAGCGGGCGGAACGGGGGATCTGCTTGCCGGTTTCTGCGCGGCGCTTGCCGCCCGCTGTCGCGCGGGCGGCGAAACCGGCGTGGAGGCGCTTGCCTCCTGCGCCGCGGCGGCGGCCGCGCTGCTGGTAGAAGCCGCCCGCCGGGGCGGGCCGCAGTTCTTTGATCCCCTCGATCTTGTCCCCCTGGCGGCGGCCGCCGCCGGAGAGGCCTGGCTCGGGCCGTTATGAACGAAAAAGAACCGCGCACGGGCCCGGACGGCCTTGAAATGCTGGACGGTGAGGGCAAACCGGTTGAATTTTATTATTCCCGAAAACACCGTCTTAAACGCGCTTCCCGGGCGGTAAGGGAGATGAACGAACCGGGAGCGCCGCGGCGTCCCCGGTTTAGAAACATCTCGCTTTTGTTTATGCTTATTCTTATGGGGCTGTGCGCGCTGGTTTTTGTCATCACCCGCCTGTACCTGTGACAACACGTAAACCCTAAATTGAAATGTTACTTGCACAAAGCTGGCCGCTGGTGTATCATGAAGTAATGTTGCAGTTTTACCTGTTGTCAATAGTGCTTAATGTTTTTTTGGGCTGTATACTTGCCTTTTGTGACGGGGAAACCGAGCAGGGAGCGCCGGCGTTTACCCTGAATAATGAGACGCTGCGCCTTGTCGCCGGCGGATTTTCGATAGGAGTCGGCATACTTAAACTTCTTTCCCCGGTTGCCAACAGCGTGCCCGTGGTGGGAGATCTTTTTCCCGCGCTGGCAAATCTTGCGGGGGGCTTTATCCTTGTTTTTGAATTTTACCGGAACCGCAGCAGCCTTATTACCGGCGCGGTGGAGCGCCTGGGGGATTTTCTTGAAAAAAACAGAAGGTTTACCGGGTTTTTTTGCCTGACCGCTGCGGGACTTCACTTTATCGCCCATCAGGTTCTTTTTCTCTAACATGATTCGGAACTCCAAAAAATCACGTTCTTCTGTCGCCGGAATCGCCGTGCTGGACGGTCGTATCTTTATCGCAAAACGCCGGGAGGGCGGCAGTATGGGTGGTAAATGGGAATTCCCCGGAGGAAAGGTCCGGGAAGGCGAAAGCGACGAGGAAGCGCTCAAACGGGAGTTCATGGAGGAACTGGGAGTCGCGGTAAAACCCGGAGCCTTTATCGCCCAGGCTGAATTTGACCATGACGACACGCATTTTACCCTGCGCGCCTACCGGATCGTCTTTGAATCGACCGAATTTGACCTTTGCGTCCATACGGAATGGCGCTGGGCGGCTTTTGACGATTTGGCAAAACTGGATTTCGCCCCCTCCGACACGCTGCTTTTTGCCGGCCTAAACCGGGAGGCCTAAAGGCCAATCCCCGGCAGGCTGTTGGAAATTAGAAAAACAAACAGTGTATCGTTATGCCTCCCCGGAAGCTTTCAAACCCCGCGCCCGCGCCAAATCCGCTTGTACTGGAGCCGGAATTGACATCGATAACTTCCTGGAAACCTATTGTTCCCGCGATATAGCGGTAGGAAAAAAAGCCTTCAAGGCGGAATTTGCCCATATCGCAACCCAGTGTCAACTGCGGTTCCATATAAACAATTCCAAACATGGTGTCGGTAAAGTAAAGATTTCGCAGATAATGCGTATCCACGGCATAACAAAAAACGAGCGGCGTTATTTTAAAGGAAAAATTGCAAAAAAAACCGTTGTAGTACAATCCAAAACGGGACCCGGCGGACAGTAAAAACCAGTACTGGCGGTAGCGCACCTGCCTTCCCGCCGTGTATATTTTTGGCCAGGACGGATCAAAAGGCAGATTATCTGTTTTTACGGATCCATCGGGGTTTTCGGGGCTGTTGCCGCCGTATTGTATATAGCCGTCATGCGATTCAAAGTCAAAATACATATAATCAAAACTGACTAGGGGATCGATAAAAAAAAGGGAACCCAGGGGAAACGAAACGCCCGCGGTTGCTTCCACAGTAAAGGCCCCGTTTGTATGATTGTCGTGACGCGAAAAAAGCGAAAGGGAGCCGGGAACGGTGCTTTCCAGCCAGTCGCGATCTTCCATGCTGCCTGTTTTTGCGGGGATTCCGGCCGCCAGCTCAAGCTCCGAAAAAAAACCCCTTTTTCGGGCGTTTTTTTTGGGCCCCAAAGACGCTTTAAGGGCGAGCAGAAAAAGCGGTTTTAGCTCCCATTGAAGCTCGCTCAGGTAATCGCCGTTTTCCCGGTAGACAATCTCGAATGAAGTGCCGTAATAAAATTCCGCCCCCACGCCCAGGGTAAATTCATATTCGTCAAAATCAAAACCGAACCCAAAACCGGCCGCACGGCAAAAAAACATGGTGACAAAACAGGAAAAAGCCGTTACTTTTAACACACATGAATATTCGTGAATTTAGCGTTCTTGTTCAAGTGCCGGTCCTTCTCCTCCTTCTTCCTCTTCTCCTTCTCCTGTTCTCCTGCCGCCGCGACGACGAAATTATTCCGCCGGAAACACCTCCGCTTTCCCGGGCCGAAGTCGGTTACGCTGTTGTAAGCGCGTCCTATACAAAGCTGCTTGACGAACCCGACAGGAGCGGGGTAACGCTGGGCTATGTACGGGAAAAGACCATATTAAAGATTCTTGAGCGCCGCCTGGTCAAAGACGCGGATCGCGGGGAAGTCTGGGTTTTGGTGGAAGGCGAGTATCAGGGCTGGCTTCCCGAATCGGCGGTAAAAATTTATGACACCGGGGAACGCGCGAAAACCGCGGCAAGGTAGGAGCGGCCTAAAGGCCGATCCTCTTTATCGGCTGGCGCGGTCTTCCCGGTAACCCGGAATAACTGGATGTGGAAACTGTAACGCCGTTTTACGGCGTTAGTATCTAAACGGGTATTGGCAGTTATTCAGAGGAAGGACTTTTTCGACCTGGCGGTTAAAAATTTCCCTTTTCTGAAAAAGATTTTACCGCAAAGTCGGGCTGTCCCTTCGGACGGCCTAAGTCGAACAAGGTAAAGAAGTTCAAAAAGAAAAAGAAAGATGGCGGCCCTTCGGCTTTTACCGGATACTGTGACCGTCGCCGAATGTATCAAAAACAACTTTTTCGACCTGGCGGTTAAAAATTTCCCCTCTGAAAAAGATTTTACCGCAAAGTCGGGCCGTCCCTTCGGACGGCCTAAGTCGAACAAGGTAAAGAAGTTCAAAAAAGAAAAAAGAGAGGCGGCGGCTCTTTGGCCTTTGTCGTAACAGCAGCCTCCTCCGGGCCTACGCCGCGCCGCCGTTGCCGAAACGCGCTCACTAATTCGCGCGCGGTTACCGCGGGGTGCAAAGTACACAAAGGCTGGACAGGCGTTTTACAAAAACCTTCGTGTTCCTGGCGCCCTTTGCATTAATTCGCGTTCATTCGCGGACCTTCCCTTCTTCCCTTCTTTTCTTCTTTTTCTTCCCTGTTTGCGGTAAATTTTTTCTTGCTGAGCCTTGACAGCCCCGCCCGCCGGGTATAGTATAACCCCCATGGAACGTTCGAAAGCCGCCGGTAACGCCGTTTTTGCGCCCCGCCCGGATTGCCCCGCCGGACGGCGTAATTCCATATACGGTAAATTCGTACCCCCCCCCCCCCCCCCCCCCCATGTAGCGTAGATTCTTCCATATACACGGCATTCTCCACCACCTATAGCGTCCCCGGCGGGGGATCGTTCCGCCGGGCCGCGGGGGCAGTTTCCAACTCCAAAGGTACAACTTC
>JAIRYT010000085.1 GCA_031267675.1 Treponema sp.
GGTGAACCGGCGTTCTTTCGCCGCGCAACTATTTGACCGGCTTCTTTGTGCGTGTTCTTCTACTTCGACTATTACTTACAAAATGCTTGTTTCGGAGTTATCTTGAGAGTCATATAAAACAAAAGCGGCATTACTTGCAGACGTGGAAGGCGGGGTATCATTTCCTTTGGGGGGCCCGGCGTTTTTAAAACTTATGTTTGGCGTTTCTTATATGTATTTAAAATTTGAAGCGCGGGACGGCTATTATCAATACGGGCCCAACAACCATGATCCAAGTATGTCAAATCCTTATGTGCCCTGGAACCCCGGTTGGCCAAACGTACATCTCAACGGTCTTGGCATAGATTATACACAGCATTGGCTAATTCTTTGCTCCGGCATGGAAGCAGGATTATTATTTGACTATTTTTCCATTTCTACCGCTATTTCGGCAAGCCCGCTCGTATGGTGTTATGCTTTTGATAACCATTACAAGCGCGATCCGCCTTTTCTTACAAAAGAAACACTCAAAGGCGGATTGTATTTTGAACCGCGCCTTAACGTTGGCTTCGCGGTTACTGAACATCTTAACCTGGGGCTTACTGTCGCATACCGCAACATAAAGCAAACCAGAGGCAATACCGAAATTGATGAATATTACCCCGCCGGTACACAGACAAGCTCGTACAACGACATCGCAGGGGCAGGCTTTAACGCCCTTCTGGGATATATCCATTTTTCCTGCACATTCTGATCCAAACGGCGGAGGGTGTTAACGCCCCCCGCCCTTTTTTTTAATCCTTAATCTCTGTAATCAGAACAACCTGGGTCAATGCAGAATCGGAGCACCACTAAATCTTTATGAAGGGATTCAGTTTCTTCATCGGGCAACAACTTATACATTACACCAGCCGTACTGTCATTAACCGTAGTAACGGTGTGGAATTTAAAAGCGTAAGCAACTTTTCCGTCACCACTAAAACCAGGCGCAGACGCTTTACGTTTTATCTTAAGTCGGATAATATCTCCAATTTGTGTAAGTTCTTTTTCTTGAAAGTAAACATCATTTGAAGTTGTTGGCAAACCAGGTTCGTAAATATACATTGATGAAAAAAGATCTGCTGGGGGGCTCCTTTCTGGAAAAGAAAAATCAAACACGATATCCTGTCCCTGACCAATATGAAATTCCTCACCATTTGCTATCCACCGCTCTTCGTAAAAATGAGTTACATTGACTACAGTGAAATTCTCTGAAGATGGCGGTTCGAATGAAACCTCATCGATTATTACCGCCGCGGCAAAAAGAGTTGCAAGCGTAAAATCCACCACAGGCGCAACGACACTTGTTATCCCCGCAATGACCAGGGCTGCAGTAGGACTAACAAGTGCAATGACAGGAACGGCCACATAAGCTACAACGGTAGCTACTACCGCGACAGCTTTAAAGACACTGCTCACCCCCTTTACGAAAGATGAAAAAAAACCTTTGGAAAAAGTTACTATACCTGTGGGTGCTTCCTCCAGAGAGGCTGCCAAACTACCCCATAATCCCAGCGCAATGACAATATTACCAACCCGCCGATTTTGGCTGGTATCTAAATCAGTATCATTTTGATAAAGGGTAAAAATATCATCATTTAAAACAAAATTCTTGAGGGTTTCAAAACTACCTCCCTGCTGAAAGGTAATATCATAGGTTTGAGTACCCGCGTGATAAGACGAAAGCCGCGCGGCATAGCTTTCTGTACCCTGCGTTATGGTCATACGGTAGGGGAAATCAACACCCTTTTTGAAGAACATAACAACATTGCTGTCATTATGGGGGTTACGGACCAACACTACGTCTTCCGTACCGCTATCATCGGATATGACGACTACCCCTTTGGCGTTTTTGTTGTTTTCAATGAAAAAACCGGTCCTGCCGGCATCCGTGTCGGTTGCACTACCGCTGGAATCAAGATATACAAAGCGGGGATCCCCTTCGCCGGGGGTAATCACTACCGGTGAAGTCCCGGGCCCGGATCCGGATCCAACAGGGCTTGAACAACTAAGAACTGTAAAAGTAACAAGCAAAAGCACGGCAATTGTTCGGGTGAAATAATCGGATAAATTTTTCATAAATTCGTCTCCTTTGTTTCTCTTGACAGAAAAGCAATAGCAGCACCGGTCCTAATGATACCACACTATGCAAAATTTTGCACCAAATTTCGTCTATTTTGTCTAAAAAAAAGCCAGCTTTCGCTAAAATTTAAAAATAAGAGCCGCGCTCGTCCAAGTGGAAATTCCCCTTCCTTTGCTTCGCGCTCTCCTATGTGGTTTACAATTCGTATAAAATTATAAAGCAAAAAAAAAATCCGACCGGAGCCGGATTTTCTATAGCGGATAAATTCGCGACCATGCGCTACATAGTTGGCGAGGATCGGCCTTTAGGCCGCTCCTGCTCTTAGCAGACAAATTCGCAAGCCTTCGGGCTTGGCGAGGATCGGCCTTTAGGCCGCTCCTGCTACCACATGTCGCTCATGTCGTCGGCGTCGCGAATGTCCTCGGCAAAGAGGTCGGTAACGGCGCGCAGATCGTCAAAGTAGATATAGTAGGAACCGTATGCTTCCATGGGATCGCAGTCAATGCGGAAACCGGTAATCCTAATCCCCATCATATTATTGTAATGGTAATTCCGCTGGACAATGCCGTGTATGCCGTCCGCAGCCTGGGGAGGAATCGCCACCACCATCTTTTTCCACCCCTGAAAATTCAGCTTTCCAACGTACAGTTCAAAATAGTTTCCGAACGCGTCTTCGATAAGCAGATTAAGTTCGTGGTTAAAGTTACGTCCCGCCACCCACACCGATACGGTTTTGGTAATTCCCTCGATGGGAAGGGGCCGTGAAGGATAGATAAAGAAGCTGGAATAGCCCCGGCGCAGAAAGTCAATACGGGTACCCAGAACATATCTGTCGGCGATTTCAAGCCCCTCTTCTTCGGGAATGGGCTGCTTGGCCATGGGAGCGCCGTCAAAAAGGCGGCTTGTCGCATAGCCCTCGTCTGTCGACATGGTGGAAAGCCAAAATCCCTCGTATTCAAATTTGTCAACCGAAACTTCTTTAAGCTTTTGCTGGGCTTCAAAAATGCCCAGCTGACTTGCGTCGGGCTCGCCGATTTCGGCGGCCTGGGTATTCTGCCCTGTTCCCTGGGCCTGCGCAAAGAGGGCCGCGGCGCACAAGGATACTAAACCAATCAATATATACCGTTTCATCACTTCCTCCTTAATTTGACGCCGCGCCGGCGCTGCCGTCCGCGTTCCAGTTATTCTGTATCCATTCCGGATCAAGCATCTCATCGCCGTCGTATAACGACTCAAAGGTATCGGTTAGCACCTTGAACTGATCAAAATAGATATAAAAGTTCCCTACCGCCTCGCGGGGAGTGGTCCATACCCTAAACTTGATGAATTTCAGGTATATGCGGCTCCGGTCCTGGGCCGAAGCAAGAAACGCCACCTCGTTGGCGTCGGGAAGGATCCGCCGGCGCTGGGCAATGCTTGTCGGTATCGAAGCGCGAAGGTTTTTCCAGCCCTGATAACCAATATTCCCCAGATAAATCGTATGAACGACCCCCTGTTGATCCCTTAAATACGCTTCGACATAGAAGTTAAGGTTTGAACCCCACACCCACATATCAAGGTAGCGGACGCGGCCTGTTATGGGAATTTCAAAAGGCTCCGCGTCGTCGCCGGCGGACTTAAGCGTGGGATAAATGTCCATCCAGTTGTAGCCCATCCGCTTAAACTTGCCCCAGATACCAAGGCTTCTAAGGGTTTCGCCGTCGCGGTTGCTCCGGAACAGGGCCATGGGCCATATATCAAAATAACCCAGCTTGGGGAAGAAATCGCCGTCTCCAAGGCCAAACTCGGCGAACGAAGGGTTATCCTTGTCGGCGGCGTCCTTACCGACCGAATAGCGGCTGGCCTGTTTGTGCCACACCAGTTTGCTCTCGTCGGTATTGTCGAAGGTCTCAATAATCCTCGATTCCAGACTTACCGTAGCGTCATCGCCGAATGCCGCGAAAATCACTCCTGACAGGAAAACCAGGCAGAAGACCCTGAAACTCATATGGTTCATCCCTATGCTCCTTTTCTTATCACATATATTAGATATAACCCAACGCCAAAATCCCGCCTAAAACGGTTTTTCGAGAACGAGGACAGCTTTATTATAATGCGTTCCCTAAACTTTGTCAAACCCATTCAGCCTCTTTAATTATCAGCGTAATCGGCTTCAAATGTTAGTGTTTTCAGGTTTTTTATTTTAGAAAACAGGGCTTTGTCAAGGTTTTTGGGTCTGGACACCCGAATTTTGGAAGAAAGCGCCGCCGTCCGCTCCCCCCGCAAAAGCAGTTTAAAGGCCGCTTCCAGCTGGGCCCAGGGGGAATCGTCAAAGGCCATTACCGTAGAAGACGGAAAATCCGCCGGGTCCGCCCAGCTCATCAGAATAAGGAAGGGAAT
Organism: Treponema sp.; assembly: GCA_031267675.1. Classification (GTDB taxonomy): domain Bacteria; phylum Spirochaetota; class Spirochaetia; order Treponematales; family Breznakiellaceae; genus JAIRYT01. Next base: position 4,481 of record JAIRYT010000085.1, read on the forward strand.
ATCAGCGTTCTCAAAAACGGCGTTCCCCGCTCCGGCAAAAACAAGACAGGCGCTTCGGTCGTCCGGCTGCTCCGCTGACGGCGTCCCCGGCCAGCCGGAATCCCGCAGGCCCCGGATAAACGCTTCGGGCGCGGGCGAAAACGGTTCATCCTGATATTCATCCTGATAATAGATGACGTGATCGCCTGCTTCGGACCGCGCGAGGGCGAGAAGGCCGGCGCAGCGTCCGGCCCTGTAGAGATCCGCCTCAAAACCGGTAAAAAACCAGGCGGGGCCGGCCTCTTCGATACCGGTTTCGGGAGTATACCGGGCGCCCAGCACGGCCGCCTGAGTCTGCGGATGTTCTATCAGGAAACGCCGCGCCCCTTCGCGGTAACGGTAGGGAACAAACACCGCCGCAGGCCTTCGCGAAGCGCTCCAGATTGACGCGGAAATCATGTCGGGGCCCGCTTCGCTGTTCATTGACAGATAGATGAGCGGCCTAAAAAGCCGCAGCGCGCAAAGGCGTCTTTCCCGCGCGGTTCTTTCAAGGCCGTATAATTTGTCAAAATCGGAGTCGCCGACAAGGATCACGGGGCGGCGGACCAAAAAAATCACCCACAGGGTAAGAAGGACGGCCGCGGCAAAGGCGGACGCGCCGGCGGCGCGCGCGGGTAAAGCTCTTGGCAAAATCATTGTTTTCACTATAATCAATAGTAAGATTAACAGTAAGGAGTTAGCGAATGACCAGCTATAAAGAATTAGGACTTGTAAATACCGTCGAGCTTTTTAAAAAGGCGGTTTCCGGCGGCTATGCCGTTCCAGCCTACAATTTTAATAATATGGAGCAGCTTCAGGCGATTGTGCAGGCCTGTGTGGAAACCAAATCCCCGGTAATTTTGCAGGTTTCTTCGGGAGCGCGTAAATATGCCAACCAAAACCTCCTAAAAAATATGGCGCGGGGAGCGGTGGAATATGCCGAAGAACTGGGTTACCAGATTCCCATCGTGCTTCATCTTGACCACGGGGACAGCTTTGAACTGTGTAAGGATTGTATCGAAAGCGGTTTTTCAAGCGTTATGATTGACGGTTCTTCAAAACCCTATGACGAAAATGTCGCTTTAACCCGCAAGGTCTGTGAATTCGCCCACTCGCAAAAGGATTATGTATCGGTAGAAGGCGAATTGGGCGTTTTGGCCGGTGTGGAGGACGACGTAGTCGCCGAAAAAAGCCACTATACCCAGCCTTCGGAGGTAATCGACTTTGTAAAGAAAACCGGCGTCGATTCCCTGGCGATTTCCATTGGAACCAGCCACGGCCGCATGAAGTTTAAGCCGGACCAGTGCACCCGAAACGCCGACGGCGTGCTTATTCCGCCTCCCCTGCGTTTTGACAGTCTGGAAGAAATTGAAAAACAGATTCCGGGTTTTCCCATTGTGCTCCACGGTTCCTCGTCGGTGCCGGTTGAATATGTGCAGATGATTGAACGGTTCGGCGGCAAACTCCCCGACTCGGTGGGCATTCCCGAAGAACAGCTTCGTAAAGCGGCCAAAAGCGCCGTATGCAAGATCAACATTGATTCTGACGGCCGTCTGGCGATGACCGCGCTTATCCGCAAGGTTTTTGCCGAAAAGCCCGAAGAATTCGACCCCCGCAAATACCTTGGCCCCGCCCGCGACGAACTTAAAAAAATGTACGCCGAAAAAAATAAAAACGTGCTGGGTTCCGCGGGACAGGCTTAATTTTGCCGCGCCGGTACGGGCCGGGGATTGGCCTAACGGTCAGTCCCCGTTGATATATCAACCGGCCTCGCGAAAAGCAAACTTTTGCCGGAAATTTCAGCCAGTACCTTGATTGGACTAAAAAGCATACTTTGGAATTCAACCACGAACGAAGAACACGAACGAAGAACACAAAGGGTTGGAGTTCCCCGGTTTGAAGGACAGGTGATTAAGCCGCTTTTGTTAATGCTACCGGTGTAGCATATCCGAGCGTAGAGTGTCTACGCTTTTTGTTGTAATAGATTTCAATGTATTCAAAAACCGCCGTCTTTACTGCTCCCTTGCCGTGCTTCCCTTCCAGAACGGTTAGTTCCCCTTTCAG
>JAIRYT010000091.1 GCA_031267675.1 Treponema sp.
CAAGTCCAATTGCCGCTAAACGATCATATCGTGGAATCCCCGACGACAAGCACGCCCGGAAAACTCATGTGGGTGGGCGGCAGTACGGGGTTGCTGATGAGGCGTATCATGGTAGAAAGGGCGCTGCGGCTTATATCGCCAATGGGCTGCTCGACGCTGGTAATGGAACGGGGAAACAGCATCTGGCGGCTAAGGTTGTCAAAACTTGCCAGCGACAAGTCCTCGGGCACGCGGATTCCGGGCGCCTCGCACGAACGCAGCGCCGACATTGCGGTAAGATCGTTGGAACAAAGTATGCCGTCGGGCCGTTTTTTTTTGATAAAGCGGGTAAGCTCTTCGTGATCATCGCGGTTAAGTTCTATATAACATGATTGTTCCCTGCGCAGTTCCCCCGAATCAAGCAGCGCTTCCCTAAAACCCATATAACGCAGCCTGACCGAATGATGCGAAAAGGGCGGCGCAAGAAAGTATAAACGGCGGAGTCCCCGGCTAAGCATGTAACTGGTAGCAAGGTATCCCGCCTGAAAGTTGTCAAGCGAAACCAGATTAAAGGAACTGCGCTCCGGATACGATTCTACATCCGCGTCAAGAAGAACAAGGGGAACGCCCGCCGCGCTGAATGTTTCGACGATTTCCCGGTTAATCAAATCCGATTTGGGATGAATGCCGAACGGCGCAAAAAACACTCCCTGTATTTTTTGCGCGATAAACCGTTCGCAGGTTTCAAGAATATCCAGTTTCAGCATATCCGACTGCGGGGACAAATAACCGCCCCAGGCAAGGGAATACCCCTGTTCCGAGGCGCACTGGGCAAGGTTCCGGCTTAAATAATCAAAAAAGAATTCCGGCCCCATATTGGGAAAGATAATTCCCATAAAGGTTTCGGCGTGTGTTTTTTCCGCCGGGGCGGCTCTGGTAATGTAGGCGCAGGAGCCCTTTGTGCTGTTTACCAGCCCCTGATCGCGCAGGGACGCGACGGCCTTTCGTATGGTCGGGCGCGAGCAGTCATAATAATCGGCAAGCTGGTTTTCACTGGGAAGGTGAATTTTTTTTGTCAGGTCCCCTTCGGTAATTCGCTTGAGTAAATCCTGATAAACAAGCCCGGATTTTACCGTTGCCATGACGGAAGGATATACAGCATTTCCCATGCTGTCAATGGATATAAAACTTACAGCTTTTTCTATGTTGTAATATTATGGAAAAAAAATGTTTCAGAATTTTAAATTTTTATTGACAAGTTTTTCGAATTGGCCTATCATGTTACCGAAGGAAAAAAGTAATGGCTGTAGAATTGATGCGCGCCGAACATATCACCAAGGCGTTTTCCGGTGTTCCGGCGCTTAAGGATGTGCGCTTTAGCCTTAATGCCGGAGAGGTACACGCCCTTCTGGGCGAAAACGGCGCGGGAAAGTCGACGCTGGTCAAGATACTTGCGGGTGTCTATACAAAAGACGAAGGTACCATATGGGTCGGCGGCGCGGAAGTAGAATCCCTTACCCCCAAAAAAGCCGCCGATCTTGGCATCGCCATCATCCATCAGGAATTGAACCTGTGCAGCCACCTTTCCGTGGCCGAAAATATATTTCTTGGCAGGGAAGTTACCCGCTCCAAAGGGTGGCTTTTAAACAAAAGGGCCGCGAATGACGAAGCCCGCAAAATTCTGCAGGGCCTTAATATCGATATTGATCCCGAGACCGTCGTGGGACAGCTTCAGGTTTCAAAACAGCAGATGGTGGAGATCGCAAAGGCCCTGTCCCAGAACGCCCGTATTCTGATTATGGACGAGCCTACTTCGGCCCTTACCTCAAGCGAAATAGAAGAATTATTCAGAATCGTCCGCTCCCTTAAAGAAAAAGGCCACGGAATTATTTATATATCCCACCGGCTTGAGGAACTGCAGCACATTGTTGACCGCGCCACCATACTGCGGGACGGCAATCATGTTACCACCCTCAACTACAGCGAAACAACTATGCAGGAATTGATTTCGCACATGGTAGGCAGAAGCATCACCGAAAAATTCCCCCATGTCAAATGTCCGGTAGGTAAAACGGTGCTTGAGGTAAAAAACCTCAACGCCGGCCGCATGGTCCGGGACATCAGTTTTGAACTGCGCGAAGGGGAAATCGTGGGTATCGCCGGCCTTATGGGAGCCGGAAGAACCGAAATGACCCGCGCCCTTTACGGAATCGACAAAAAACAGTCGGGCGAAATCATTCTTGACGGACGGGCGATAACGATCAGAAAACCCTCCGATTCCATTCAGCAGGGCATTGTACTTGTTCCCGAGGACCGCAAAAAAGACGGCCTTTTTACCCGGCTTTCGATCAGAAACAATATTGGAATGCCGAACCTTGATTTAATTTCCAGCTATTTTGGCATCGTAAGCAAAACCAGGGAAAAGGATATGGCGCATAAATGCCGCGACGATTTAAAAATACGGCTTGCTTCAATAGAATACGATTCCGCGAACCTTTCCGGGGGGAACCAGCAAAAAGTTGTTGTAGGAAAATGGATGGCCCGGAATTTCCGTGCGGCCCTTTTTGACGAGCCCACACGGGGAATCGACGTCGCGGCCAAGGTGGAAATTTACAATATTATAAACCGGCTCAAGCAGCAGGGTATGGGTATTTTGTTTGTATCCTCCGAGCTGCCGGAAATACTCGGCTTTGCCGACAGGATACTGGTAATGTGCGACGGCAGAATAACCGGCGATTTATTGCGAAAAGACGCCACCCAGGAAATTATTCTGGATTTGGCGACACGGTTCGAGAAAAAAATAGCGTAACAAGGCGGAATTGAGGAGCAGTCATGAATTTAAGGGATATTAAAAGAACGTTCACCGCGCGGGGAGTGGGCCAGGTAATAGTTGTTTCGGGTTTTCTGATCGTACTGCTGATTGTCTTTCAGACGCTGAACAGCAATTTTTTGGGGGCGCGGAATATTCCCAATCTGCTTAGGCAGATCGCGCCCTTTATTATTGTAGGGATTGCCCAGTCCTATGTGTTGATTACCGGCAACATCGATCTTTCAATCGGCTCTGTGCTGGGAATGAGCTGCATGATTTCGGCGACGCTTATGACCCATAATGTCGCGCCGTGGATGTCGGTGCTGATTGCGCTTTTTGCCTGTCTTATCATCGGTGTTTCCAACGGCTTTCTTGTCGCGCAGTTTAAGCTGCCGCCCTTTATCGCGACGCTGGGCACCATGACGATTGCAAGGGGTATAGCGCAAATCAGCAACGGCAACCGCAATACCCGCGCCATAGACTCGAGCGAAAACTATAAAATGGTAAGCGCCGAAGTCGCCGAATCCATGCGCGGGCAGATAGAAGCCTTTAAGAATTTTTTCTATTACCACCGCTTCGGGTTTTTATTTTCCACGGTCATAATTGCCCTGGTGCTCTGGGCGGTCTTTAACTTTATTCTTACCAGTACCAAAACCGGCCGTCATCTGTACGCGGTAGGCAGCAATGTCGAGGCGGCCAAAATGTCGGGTATAAGCGTTCTTAAGGTAACCCTGGTCGCGTATATCGTAAGCGCGTTCTGTTCCGGGGCCGCCGGGCTTATCCAGACGGCGCAAAGCGGCACCGGCGACATGAGCGCCGGAAACAGTTACGAGCTTTACGCTGTCGCGGCAAGCGTTATAGGAGGGGTAAGCACGCTCGGCGGGCAGGGTTTGCTGGTGGGCACCATTGTTGGAGCGGCCATTTGGGCGACGCTTTCAAACGGCCTTTCGCTTGCCAATGTTCCCGTGGCGATACAAAACATTACCGTCGGCATCATCGTGGTAATCTCGGTACTGTCCGATGTACTAATCCGCCGGCGCAATGAATAGTTCCGCATAAATGAGATGTTTCGGGCATAGGGCCCAGAAATAACAATAACTTTCAGGAGGAAGGTATGAAACGTTTTATCACTGTCTTGACGATTGCTTTACTGGCGGTCGCTTTTATTGCCTGCGGCAAATCCCAGACAGGTTCGGAAAAGATTAAGGTTTACTTAATCACCATGGACCAGATGGATGCGCACTGGCTTTCGGTTGACGCGGGCGCAAAGGCCAAAATCGCGGAACTTGGCGCGGACAAGTTCGAATATTACTTTGACGCGCCGGAACGGAAAGACGACAGCGCCCAGATCAACAAGATCAACAACGCCGCCGCCAACGGCGCCAACTACATTTTGCTGGCCGCCAACAGCGCGGACGCCATGAACGGCGCCATACAGGAAGCCGCGAACGCGGGCGTTAAGTTTATTTATGTCGATTCCCCGGCAAGCTGGTCGGGCGCTCTTGCGACAATCGCGACAGACAATACCGCCGCCGGTAAAACCGCGGGCGAAGAACTGCTTGCCGCGCTTAACGCCGCCGGTACCAGCAGCGGAGACATTGGTATTGTCAATGTAAACCCCTCGACGGCCTCGACTGTCGCGCGGGAAACAGGTTTCCGTTCCGCCTTTGAAGGCTCATCCTTTAATCTTCTTCCCGCGCAGTACGGCGAAGGCGACCCCGCGCGCTCCCAGGAAATCGCGTCGAACTATATTACCCAGGGCGTGGTCGGGATCTTTGGCGCCAACGAAGGCAGCACGGTAGGAACCGCCAACGCGATCAGGGAAGCCGGCGGCAGGGTGCTTGGTATTGGCTTTGACAAGGGCGGATCGGTTCTTGATCAGATTGATCAGGGACTCCTTATCGCCACGATGGCCCAAAACCCCGAAACCATGGGTTCTTTGGGTATACAGAACGCCTATACCGATTTTAACGGCGGAAGCATCGCTCAAAAAAATGTTGACTCCGGTGTAACGGTCGTAACCAAGGATAATTCAGCCAGCTTTAGATAAGCGGGCGCAAGTCAATGAAAAAGGCTGTCTGGTTTCAGACAGCCTTTTTTTGACTTGCGCCCGCCGCAAAGGGATGCTAAAATGGTCTTCTGCCTTTTGCGATAAACAGATTTGGACAAGGGTAGTAAAAATCGATAGTACTAAAAATCGATGGATAGATAATAATAGATAATAGAATGCGGAGCAGGGTATCAGGGTATGAAAAAGAAATACGCGATGGCAATTCTGGCGCTGCTCGTCTTTTACGGCTGTAAAGGAAGCGCTCCGGCGGAAGAAGCCCCGGATGAACACGAGGGCAAAACCCTTGATCCCGGCCTTACCTACGCGCTTCAGGGGATGGTGGACGCCGCTTTTGACCTGGACTACACGCCGCTGCTTCCGGAAGCGGAGCAGGAAGCCGGTACCGTAAGCGCCCTTTTATCGGCCGCCGGTTCTACACAGGGCGCGACGGTAATTCCGCCGCTTCGCAAACTTACCGAATATAAAACGGCGTATTACCGTCCCGAACAGGAAGCGGCGCGGATCAGGGCCATACAGGATGCGCAGGAAAAAGCATCGCGGGAAAGTTTTTCGCGCGAAGGGACGGCGGCCCTTACCGTTGTGGACTGGGGACCCAGGGGCTTTCTTTCGTCAACGGTTCAAAGGCCCTCCCTCTTTGTAGTTTTCTCCGAGCCTATGGTTCCCATAGCGGCGCTCGGGTCGCCGTCTGATAAATCGGATTTAGTGCGTATAAATCCGCCGCTCAAGGGGACCTTTCGCTGGTACGGGACAAGCTTTCTTTCTTTCGAGGCCGATGAACCGTGCCAGAGCCAGCAGACATACAACATCGCGGTAAGTGAAACAGCTCGCTCGCTCGGCGGAAAACGTATCAGCGGGGAACGTTCATTTCGTTTTGTCACCGAAACCCTTGCCCTTTCCCGCATAGCGCCCGGCGAAAACAATCAAACCCGGCGCTATTCCGGCGATGTCCCGCCGGAAGCCGCAAAAGAAATCAGCCTTTACTTTAACTATCCGGTCGCCGCGGGCGACATTCAGCCCTTTCTTGCCGTTTCTACCAAAGGCGGAACCAAAAATTTTACGCTTGTTCAGGACAGGCCCGACAAAATAATCGCCCGTGTTTCAGGCGAAATTGAATTTGATACAACGGTGCGGGTTACGCTCAAAAAAGGGGCAAAGTCGGCGAACGCCACGCTGGGCACCGCGCAGGATTCAAGCCAGAGTTTTAATACGCCGGGGCCTTTTCGCGTAACCCGCGTGAACCGCGTTCCCTCCCACGGCAGATACCGGAATCTTGTTGAATTTACGTTTAGCCAGAATATTAACCGTCAAAGCATACGAAACAAAATACGGACAGAACCGGCGATGACGATAAGCGACGCGAACAATATCGAAGTATACGGCACAACGCTGCGGGTATATAATCTGCCGGTAACATACGGCGATGTTTTTACCATCACCCTTGACGGATCCGTACAGGATATTTACGGACGTTCCCTTGGGGCCGCGTATCCCGCCCAGATAAAAGTTCCCGATGAACCGCCCCCGTCGGGATCGGCCGGTTTTCTAAGTTACTCCAGCCGCAACCCGAGGATACTCGAAGCCCAGTATGGATCGCGTTTTCTTTTTGAATACCGGAATGTTACCGCGTCGTCGCGGTACAGTCTTTCCCGCGTGGAAGGCAGCCCGTTTAACCGGCTGCTGGATACTAAAACGTTTTCCCTTAAAACAGAAAAGAATGTCCGTTATTTTGAAGACATGAATCTTGCGCCGTTTCTTGACAAAAACGGAAAGGGCTTTGTCCGCTTTCTGGCAAACCTTGAACTTTTAACGGCAGATCTTGACCGCCGTAACAATACCTTTACGACCGGATTACAGAATGAAACCAACGACGCCATACTCGAGGTGACCGACCTTGGCGTAACGGTGCGCAGCGGTTTTAACCGAACCGCCGTGCTGGTAACAAGCCTTGCGTCGGGCGCTCCTGTCGAAGGCGCGCGGGTCAGGCTGTTTTCGGAAGCGAACATAGGCAGGAGCCGGGACACGGATCTTTCTACCGCGCCCGCGTTTGGCGAAGCGCGTACCGGCAAAAACGGGCTTGCCGTGATCAGCTATAACGCCGCGGACTACCGCAGCAACCGGGCCGACGGCGCGTACGACGCCGTTTATGTGTATGCCGAAAAAGACGGAGATAAGGTTCTGTACGAGCCAGGCGGGCATAATACCTGGCCGTTCGCGGTATCCAGCAAAGACGCCGTTTATGCGGGGGCCATAGAACCGGTTACGTTTTTATTTAGTGATCGCGGGCTTTACAAACCCGGCGAAACTGTCACGTTTCGCGGCGTGGACCGGAGCCTTGCCGTCGGAAACTACTTTATTTACAAGGGAAACTACGAACTAAGCCTTGAAACAGCGGATCGCGATTCCGTTACGATTGACTCCATAGAAGGGGAGACATCCGGGTCCGGCGGCTTTTTTGGGCGCTTTGTCCTAAAGGATGATATGGTTCCGGGGGAATACCGGCTTGTCTACCGCAGAAGCGGTTCCGACAAAAGCGCGAATGTTTCCATTCGCGTCGCGTTTTTCGAACGGCTTAAATTCGAAGCGTCAATCAAGGCCCCCCCGGAAACCCTTTACGCGGGCGACACGATCACCATGGCCTTAAAAGCTTCTTACCTTTCGGGCGGCAGTCTTTCGGGCGCGGGTTATGAAGAAACATGGACCCGCGAAGCGGTTGCCTTTCGACCTGCCGAATTGGGCGATTATCGTTTTGGTCCGGGCAGATCCTACGACGGCAGGCGGACCATCGGCGAATCTTCGGGGCTTCTTGGCCCCGACGGCGGCGCCGGTCTGCGCCAAAAAAGCACGCCGGGCGGCGTTGTAGGCGCGCCCTACCGGTATACCGTAGAGGCCGGCGTTACCGATATTTCAAACCAGATGATTTCAACATCGCGGTCGGTTGTGGTGCATCCCTCCCGTTTTTATCTTGGCGTTTCGGGCTCCCGCAAAGGCTTTGCCAAAACAGGCGAAGAAATTTATTTTGATTATATCGCCCTGCGGCCGAACGGACAAAAGGCCGCCGCGTCCGATTTTCTTGCTTCCGGCGGCAATGGAAAACTCAGGGTGAATTTTTTCCGCGCTGAATGGCATCTTGTCCAGCAGGAGGGAGTAGGCGGCTCTGTATACGATCAATATGTAGAAGAAGCGGTAAACGAAAAAAGCGAACAGCTTACTCTTGGCTCCGGGGGCAGATTGAGTTTTAAGGCGGCAAAAGCCGGAGACTATACAATGCGTCTTGAAGCGGACGACGCCGAAGGAAGGCGCGTTCTTACCGAATATTCGTTCTATGTTACCGGAAGCGGGTACAGCTACTGGAGCCAAAACGACAGCCAGGAACTGCGCCTTAGCCCCGATCAAAACAGCTATAACCCCGGCGACACGGCGCAGCTCTTGCTGCAGAGCCCGCTTCCCAAAGGCGAATATCTTATTACCGTGGAACGCGAAGGAATTTTTACCGAAGAAGTCCGCCACATCGAAGAAGGCGCCGCGGTTATCGAGGTAAAAATCGCGCGGAATTATGTGCCGCTTGTGTATGTTTCCATTTCATCCTACTCGGTGCGCTCCGGTCCGCCGGCGCATGAATACGGCGGCCGCGATCTTGACAAACCCAAGGGATACTTTGGCGTTACGGCGATACGCGTAAACCCGCGCGTCAAGGCGTTTTCGGTAAAAATTGAGGATTCGCGCAGTGTATACCAGCCGGGCGAAACAGTTACCCTTACCCTTAAGGCCGAGCAGCACGGCAAGCCTGTCCCCGATGCGGAACTTACGCTTATGGCGGTGGACCGGGGCGTGCTGGATCTTATTGATTATCATGTTCCCGATCCGATTAATTATTTTTACCGCGAGGATCGCTTTCCCCTGGCTGTTTCGGGAGGCGATTCCCGTTCCTGGCTTTTGGATCCGGTAACCTACAGCGTAAAAAATCTTGCCGGCGGCGATGAGGAAGGCAAGCTGGAGGAACGGAAAGATTTTAACCCCACGGCGGTTTTTGAACCCATGCTTAAAACAGGCGCCGACGGAAAAGTAAACGTAAGCTTTAAACTTCCTGATAATCTTACGACCTACCGCATTACGGTTTTTGGGGTAAAGGAAGATCTTTTTTCCCTTAAAGAAAGCGAGATTGCGGCGCAGAATAAAATCAACGTGCGCGAAGTGCTGCCCCGCCGCCTGCGCGAGCGGGACACCGCCGAGGCGGGCGTGCTTGTTACCAATCTTGACAAGGCGCCGCACCGGGTCAGCGTTTCTGTTTCCACCGCCGGTGTTTCGGGCGTTACCGAAGCGGGACTGGTAAAACAGCCCGGCGGCGCTTTTATTGACGGAAAGGCGGAACAGGCAATCACCCTGGAGGCGGGAGAAAGCGGCGTTGTATACTTTGATCTTGCCGCGCAAAAAGAAGGATACATCAACCTTGTTTTTACCGTCCGCTCGGACGCGCTTAACGAAAGAATAACCCGCGAGCTTATTATTGAACGGCCGTACCTGATGGAAAGCGTTACGACGCTGGGAACCGTTGCCGCCGAGGCGGCGTCGGCGCGGGAAGGGCTGGTAATACCCGGCTGGGCCGACAACGGAAAAGGGGACCTTACCGTAAGCCTGGACGCGACGCGGCTGGGTCTTCTGGACGCGGCGGTGACGTATCTTTTTGACTATCCCTACGGATGTCTGGAACAGCGGAGTTCCGCCGTGTTTCCCCTGGTGATCTTTGGCGAACATATCGACGCCTTTGGCCTTAAAAGCCGTGTTTCCAATCCCGTAAAAGCCGCGGAAGCGGAAATAAAAAAATGGGCCGCGTACCAGCATGCCGACGGGGGTTTCCCTTACTGGCCCAATGAGCCCCGGTACTCCAGCTTTTACGTGTCGCTCCGCATTGCCCATATTCTTGCAATCGCAAAAGAAAAAAAAATAGCGGTTCCTTCTTCGATAAACATGAACAGGCTTTTTTCGTATCTTGACAGTGAATATCGAAAAGTCAACGGCGGCTATAATTCGTATCTGCAGGCGTATGTGCTCTATGTTTTTTCGCTCGCGGGACAGAAGGTTGACGCTTCCCGCCTGGCGGCGATTACCGCGCCCAGGGATGTTGACGCGGGAACCCTGGCTTTTGCGGGAATGGCCTACCGCGCCATAAAGCGGCCGCAGGAAGCCGCCGCGCTCGCGGAACGGATTCGCGGTCTTCTGCGTCCCACCGCGCGGGGCGTCGATGTAAGCGATCCGCGCGAAGGCCGTTCCGGTTTTTATTTTTCGTATTACGGAAATAAACTTGAACAGCTCGCGCTGATTCTGGAATTTTTTGTACAGCAGCTTCCCGGCGATCAGCTTAACGGCAGAATTCTTTATTCGCTTTTGGAACAGAAGCGCTCCGGCGGTTACTGGGACAGTACAGCGGTTACCGTGCGGGTCTTGAGCGCCGTTGACGCGTTAATAAAGGCGGAAAACCTTGAGCGCGTAAATGTATCGGGAATTATTTCCCTTTCGGGGAATGAATTGTTTCGGGGCAGCTACCGGGGTCTTGGGGCAAAGCCCTCGGGCAAAAGTTTTGATTTTAGGGACGCGGCGCTTTCGCGCCTTCCCCGGGACAAAATACTTCCGCTCGAAGTTGCCCGTTCGGGGCAGGGCGCGCTTTACTATACCGCGTCTCTTCGTTACGCGATTCCCCAG
>JAIRYT010000096.1 GCA_031267675.1 Treponema sp.
GATTCGTTGCGAAGGGTCCATACCCCGGCCCCTTGGGGCGGAACCAAGGGTATGGACCCTGAGTCAAATACCTTATGAGAACAACATACCCCGTCCGCTTGCGGCGGGGTTGTTGATTGAACAGCCGGCCCATTTTTTAAAACGGCGGAAGCGGCAAAGTGATTCTCTCCCTGGCGTACAATTTCCGCATCTTTGGACGCGCGAAAAGAAGAAGCGTAGCAGCAAAAATAAAGCGCTTCCAGAAAATTGGTTTTTCCCTGACCGTTTTCGCCTACCAAAAAAATATCATGCGCGGCGGTATTTGTTTCCTGATCGGCCAGATTGCGAAAACACGCCGTATACAGGGATTCAATGGCCACGTCTGTTAATCAAGCTGCATGGGCATAACAACGTGAAAAAAATCACTTTCCGGCACCGGCTTTATCGTAATCGCCTTGCCGGATTCGCTAAAGAAAACGCTTATTTCTTCGTTTTCCATTACCTTAAACGGTTCTTCAAGGTAACGATAATTAAGGGCCATGGAAACTTCTTCGCCGCTATATTTACAGGGTATTTCTTCGCGGGCGTTTCCAATGTCGCTTTCTTCCGATGAAATCGACATAATTCCGTCTTCAAGCCCTACATAAACCCGGTGCGATTTTTGTTCAACCAAAAGCGCTACCCGTTTAAGCGCCTCCAGTGTTTCCTGGCGGTTTACAACAAACGAATTTTTTTGGTCTTCCGGAATAACCCGCTGATAATTGGGAAACTGCCCTTCAATAAGAATAGACGAAAGATTATAGGATCCGAATTTAATAAAAATTAAATTCTTTGAAATGGAAATATCTACAAGCCCTTCGTCCCCGGACCTCTTGTAAAGAATATTTAAAATTTTCGGCGGAACAATAATCCCCTCAAAATCTTCCACCCCGGAGGGGGCTTCCTTTTCGCTGTAGGCAAGCCTGCGACCGTCTGTCGCGACCATAACCAGCTTGTTATCTCCTTTTTTAAAGAAAACGCCGTTCATAAAATAACGGGTTTCATCATCGGATACGGCAAATACCGTCTGCGTAATCATTTCTTTAAACGATTTTACCGGTATTTCAAAGAGTTTTTCTTTATTGACTGCGGGGAATTCGGGATACTTTTCCGAAGCAATACATTTAAGCTGAAATTTAATTTTTCGCGCGGACGGCTTAATGATAATGTTTGAATTTGTCTGTTCAAAATCAAGTTCCCCGTCGGGAATGGACGAAAGAATTCCTAAAAATTTTTCTCCAAAAACAGTCGCCGCGCCCGTCTCTTTAACTTCTACCGGAAGCCGTGTTTCAAAATTAACCTTCATATCGGTAGCTTTTATAATAAGTATATCACCGGCCGTTTCCAGATAAATGTTGGAAAGAATACTTATCGCGTTTTTTGAAGAAATAACTTCCTGGGCGATAGAGATTTCCTTTAACAAAATACTTCGTTCACAAATAAATTTCATACACATCCTCTGTAAGCGGTTTTAAACCGCCGTTTAATATTAAGAAGGAAAGACATCTTTCCACAATTTCTGTTTATTATTAAATTTATAAATTTAATAATAGTAGTAATAGACGTTCCCCAAAGGTGGAAAACCCTTCTAATTCGTTATATAATAACAACTTAGAGTATAAACAAAAACAGTATAAAAGCTCCCTTTGTTTACACTAATACACAAAGCCCTTTCCTTTCCACATGCCTTCCCCCTTATACTAACAGCTTTTAAGACTTGGCGCTATACTCTTTTATGGCTCGTATAAGCCCCTGGATAATGGAATCCATGGAAGGATACAGCTTTATCCGCTCTTCAATTTTTTGGTAGGCGTGCATTACGGTTGTATGATCGCGGCCTCCGAACTCAGACCCGATTTCGGTTGTCGTATACTCGGTAATTTCACGGATAATATACATGGCCAGCTGCCGGGGATACACAATGCTGGAGTTTCGTTTTTTTCCCTTAAGATCGCTGGTGGAAATGTTGTACTTTTCGGCAATGACCCTTTGTACAATTTCTATGGACAAATTGGACTGGCGGGGCGAGGCAAATACGTCTTTAAGCCGCTGCTGGGCGATTTCTACCGTAATCGGTTTTCCTACCAGTTCGACATAGGCGGTAAGGGTGTGAAGGGCGCTTTCAAGGTCGCGTACGTTGGTCGAGATATTTTTGCTTACCAGGTCGATAACGTCGTCCGGTATACTGATTCCCGACGCCTCGGCCTTTTTTTTAAGAATGGCGCAGCGGGTCTCGTAGTTCGGCGGTTGAAGGTCCACGTTAAGCCGCTGTCCAAGACGCGACCGCAGCCGGTCGTTAAAGTCCTTTAATTCCGAAATCGGCCGGTCACAGGTAAAAACCATCTGTTTTTTGGCGTCGTAAAGGGTGTTAAAGGTATAAAACAATTCCTCCTGGGTGCCTTCTTTTTTTTGTAAAAAATGAATATCGTCCATTAGCAGCACGTCGGTAAAACGGTACCGGTTTTTAAAAGAGGTCTTGGCCCTTTCCGCCCCCTGGATCGACTCAATAAATTCATTGGTAAAGGTTTCCGCGGACACATAAATAACCTTAAGGTCCGTGTCGGCGTGCAGATGATTGCCAATGGACTGCATTAAGTGGGTTTTGCCCAATCCGGAGCCGCCGTAGATAAGAAAGGGATTGTAGGCCTTTCCCGGATTGCGGGCGATGGCCTGGGCGGCGTTGGCGGCAAAACTATTGTTTTCGCCGACGACATAGTTGTCAAACGAGTAATCCTCCCTTAGCTGGGGATGGGCGTTTTTGGGAAGACTTTTTTGCCGGGAAGGCTGCCGTTTTGGCTCCGGTTCGGCGCCGTCCGGCAGCGGCAAAGGGTTTTGGTCTTTTACCACCAGTTTTAAACTTGGTTTTCTGCCGATAAGCTCCTCTATTTTGATTTCGATATAATCCTGGTAACGCTTCTTGACCTGATCCTGGTAAAAAATGGAAGGGACGGCTACGACAAACGAGTTTTCGTCGGCTTCGACAAAGTCCAGGTTAAACCAGGTATAGAATTCCTGCTCGTCAAGGGCGGCTCGAATTTGCTTTATGGCTTCATCCCAGACGATGTGGAAATTATTTTTTTCGGACATTCTTCATTGATTATCCACAATTTTAGCACAATTGGAAATAGGGCGGCGAACGAATTTTGATTTTTTTTTAAGGATTTTCTTAATATCTGATTAGTATATCGTATCTAATTCTTTATATAATAAGGAATTAGGGAATTAAAAAGACTATTTATCAATGATCCGCCGAAACGCATAAATTTTACCCAAAAAAAGCGCTTTTTCACACTAGTTTTCCACAATTTTTCCACAAACAAAATGATACACTTGGTATCCGCCGCTGCGGCGGGTAGAAACAGCCGATGGAAGAAAACGTCGTTTTTTTTGGCCCGGCGGCCCCGAAGCGTAGTATTTTTTGCCGTTTTTTGGTACCATTGCCGCATGAGTCAGGATTACAACGCGCAGAATATCCAGGTTCTTAAGGGCCTTGAGGCGGTACGAAAGCGGCCGGGAATGTATATTGGAACCACAGGAAGCGACGGCCTTCATCATCTGGTGTACGAGGTAGTCGACAACTCGGTTGACGAGGCGATGCAGGGGTACTGCGATACGATTCTGGTAGTGCTTGAGCCCAATGATATCGTCCGTGTCGAAGATAACGGCCGGGGTATACCCGTGGACATTCACCAGACCGAACAGGTAAGCGCCCTGGAGCTGGTAATGACCCGGCTTCACGCCGGCGGCAAATTTGATAAAAAATCATACAAGGTTTCAGGCGGCCTCCACGGCGTGGGTGTTTCGGTGGTAAACGCGCTTTCCGAATGGTGCGAGGCGTTCGTGTTCGGCGGCGGAATCATACATACCCAGCGCTATAAACAGGGCGTTGCCCAGGGAGCGACGTCGGAAATTTCCGGCGCGGCCCTTGCGCCCTGGGCGCACGCGCGCCTTGAAGCGGGAGAGATAAACGGTTCGGAGGCGGCCGGAAAGAGCAAGCTTGGCAACCGCGGCACGGTGATACGCTTTAGGGCCGACGCCTCAATCTTTGAAACGACCACCTATATTTTTGACGTGCTTGCCAACCGCCTGCGGGAACTCGCGTTCCTTAACAAAGGCCTTGAAATTACCATACGCGACGAGCGGCTTACCAATCCCAAAGAACACCTGTTTCGTTTTGACGGCGGCGTAAAAAGTTTTGTAGAGTACCTTAACGAAAATAAAACAGTGCTCCATCATTCGCCTGTTTATTTTGAAGGTAAACGCGAAGACGAAAAAGGCGAAGTCGAAGTCGAATGCGCCATCCAGTATAACGACGGCTTTAACGAGATTATGTATTCGTTTGTCAACGATATTAACACCCGCGAGGGGGGAACCCATCTTGCGGGTTTTAAGTCCGCCCTTACGCGGACGCTGAACGAGTATTTAAAAAAATCCAAACTGGCAAAAAAGATGGAAGAAAGTCTTTCCGGCGACGATGTCCGCGAAGGGCTTACCGCGGTTCTTTCGGTCAAGGTGCCCGATCCCCAGTTTGAAGGGCAGACCAAGGGAAAGCTCGGCAATCCCGAAGTACGGGGAATTGTAGAATCGGTAACAAACGAGCAGCTTGAACGGTATTTTGATCAATACCCCGATGTAATCAACAACATCGTTGAAAAATCGGTTCTTGCCGCCAAAGCCCGCATCGCCGCGCGCCAGGCCCGGGACGCGACACGGCGTAAAAACGCGATGGACAGCGCCGGCCTTCCCGGAAAACTTGCCGATTGTTCCGAAAAAGATCCGGCGCTGTGCGAGCTTTTTATTGTCGAGGGCGATTCCGCCGGAGGTTCGGCCAAAATGGGCCGCAACCGCCGGTACCAGGCGATTCTTTCGCTGTTTGGCAAAATGCTCAATGTAGAAAAAACCCGCATCGAAAAAGTGGTAACCAACGAAAAACTTCAACCCATTATCGCCAGCATCGGCGCGGGCTGCGGCAGCGAATTTGACGCTTCCAAAATACGCTACCATAAAATCATTATTATGGCCGACGCCGACGTCGACGGCTCTCATATCCGCACCCTGCTGCTTACCTTCTTTTACCGTTACATGACCGAAATTATCGAACGGGGAAACGTGTATCTGGCAATGCCGCCGCTGTACCGCCTCGGGTACAACAAGAAAACATTTTATGCCTATGACGATGAAGAAAAGGATCGTATTCTTGCGGAATCGGGCCGCGACGGCGACAAGGTCGCCGTTCAGCGGTACAAAGGTCTGGGCGAAATGAATCCCGATCAGTTATGGGAAACAACGATGGACCCCGAAAAACGCAATATTATCCAGGTTCACCTTGATGACGCGGTAGAAGCCGAGCGTATATTCAGCACCCTGATGGGCGAAAATGTCGCCCCGCGCCGCGAGTTTATCGAAGAAAACGCGCTGCTTGTCGCGAACCTTGACGTGTAAGCCCATGACTTTTTTTTAAAAAACAGATACAATAACGCATGGTCGATACACCCCCAGCCTCAGCATCAGCATCACAGCAGTCCGGCAAGATCATTCCAATCGCGATAGAAGACGAAGTAAAGAACGACTACCTTACCTATGCCATGTCCGTTATCGTGGCGCGGGCGCTGCCCGATGTACGTGACGGACTTAAGCCGGTGCACCGGCGGCTTCTCTACGCCATGGACGAGATGGGCCTGCGTCCCAATACCGCCACCAAAAAATGCGCCCGTATTGTCGGCGACACCATGGGTAAGTATCATCCCCACGGCGACCTTGCGTTGTATGACGCTCTGGTTCGTATGGGGCAGAATTTTTCGCTGCGGTATCCGCTGGTGCACGGTCAGGGGAATTTTGGTTCGGTGGACGGCGACCCGCCGGCGGCGATGCGTTATACCGAAGCCAGGCTTTCCCGGCTGGGAGACGAGATACTCGCCGATCTTAAAAAAGACACCGTTGATTTTGTTCCCAATTACGACGAATCGCTTACCGAACCGGTGGTGCTTCCTTCGGCGATTCCCAATTTGCTTATTAACGGTTCAAGCGGCATCGCCGTGGGTATGGCTACAAACATGGCCCCCCACAATCTGGGCGAAGTCTGCGAAGCGGTATGCGCGTACATTGACAATCAGGATATATCGATAGACGAACTTTCAAAATTCGTAACAGGCCCCGATTTTCCTACCGCGGGAATTATTTTTGGACGCAGGGGCATCCATGACGCGTACCACAGCGGCCGGGGCAAAATTCTTATCAGGGGAAGTTTTGCCATTGAGACAGGCAAAAACGGCAGGGAACTAATCGTCTTTAACGCGATTCCCTACAATGTCAACAAAAAACTTCTGCTTGACCGTATCGCGGCCCTTGCCAAAGAAAAAGTAATAGACGGTATCGCCACCTGCAACGACGAATCGGACCGCGACGGTATGCGGATGGTAATCGAACTGCGAAAAGGGGCCATTGTAAAAGTTGTTTTAAACCAGCTTTTTTCCAACACGCAGCTCCAGGTAAGTTTTGGAATTATCAACCTGGCGCTGGTGAACGGCCGCCCGCGCTGTCTAAACCTTAAGGAACTTGTTCAGTATTTTGTAGAACACCGTGTCGAGGTTGTTACCCGGCGGACAAAATTTGATTTGCGCAAGGCCGAAGAACGCGCCCACATCCTGGAAGGTCTTGTTATTGCCCTGGCGAACATTGACGAAGTTGTGGCGATTATCAAGGCGAGCCGCGATGTCGCTGTCGCAAAAAGCAGACTGGAAGAACGCTTTGGCCTTTCAGAGATCCAGTCGCAGGCGATTGTGGATATGCGCCTTGGCCGCCTTACCAGTCTGGAAATCGAAAAGATCGAAGCGGAACTTGCCGAAATTAAAGTGCAAATCGCCTATTTTAAAAGTCTGCTTGAAGATAAAAACAAACTCTACGGCGTTATTAAAGACGAAACGCGGAGCATCGCAGAACGCTACGGAAACCCGCGCTGTACCAAAATTGTCGAGGGCGAAGTTGAAAACATCAACATCGAAGACCTTATCAAAAAAGAAGAAATGGCGATACTTATCTCCAATCTGGGTTATATCAAGCGGGTTCCCGTTTCCTCGTACCGGAACCAGAGCCGGGGCGGCAAGGGGATGCTTAGCGCTAAACTTGCCGAAGACGATTTTGTAAACCAGATATTTATTGCCAGCACCCACGAGAATATTGTCTTTATTACCAACACCGGCAAGGCCTACTGGATGAAGGTTCACGAGATTCCCGAAGGTTCGCGCGTCAGCAAGGGAAGCCACATCAAGGGGCTTTTGACCGTTTTACCCAACGAAGAAATTACCGCGATTGTTTCGCTCAGGGAATTTTCGGACACGGTGTATCTCTTTATGGGAACGGCGCGCGGCGTGGTTAAAAAAGTCGCAACCAGCGAATTTAACAACGCAAAAACAAGGGGTATTATCGCCATTAAACTGGACGAAGGCGACCGGCTGGTCAGCGCCCTTTTGACCAGCGGCAGTAACGAAGTGGTCCTTATCAGCCGGCAGGGACGGGCGCTTCGCACCCATGAAGATCTGGTGCGCACAATGGGCCGCGCCAGCCGGGGCGTTTCCGGTATAAAACTTTCCGCCGATGACGAACTGGCCGGAGTTCTTCGTGTAGACGCTTCGGACGATAAAAAAACTACTGAACGGATGTTAATCATTTCTGAATACGGGTACGGCAAGCGGACAGACTTTACCGAGTTTAGCGCCCACGGCAGGGCGACCGGCGGGCAGAAAATCTATACCGTAACGGAGCGAACCGGCGAAATAGTCGGCTGTGTCAATGTTCTGGACAACGAAGAAATTATGTGCATTACCAGCCAGGGCAAATCAATTAAACTAAAGGTAAAAACAATACGCGTCATGGGCCGTTCCGCCCAGGGAGTCCGCATACTTAACATTGATAAACCGGACTTTGTGGTTGGCGTGGACCGCATTGTCCAGGACGATGAAGAAGTAGACGAAGCAAACGCAAGCCCCGCGGAGCCGGAACAGCAGGATGAAAACGAAACTCCGCCGGAACAGGATGAAAACGCGGCCCCGGAATTGTTCCAGTAATCGTGTTTCACGTGAAACAGAAGGATTGACCTGAAGGTCAATCCTCGCCACCTGCTACGCAGGTGCGAATTTATCTGCTGGGCGACCCTGGGGCCGCTGACCTAAAGGTCAATCCTCGCCAGGCTGCTGCGCAGCTTGCGAATTTGTTTGCTGGGCGGCCCCGGGGGACTGCTGACCTGAAGGTCAATCCTCGCCAGGCTGCTGCGCAGCTTGCGAATTTATCTGCTGGGCAGCCACGGGGGACTGCTGACCTAAAGGTCAATCCTCGCCAGGCAAACAGCTCGCCCTACTTCAGCACAATTTTCACCGGCTTTTGAAGAAGCTGCTATAGGCCGGCGCTGTGTCGTTTTTCATGGCATCTATCATTTTTTGGGGCATGGGAAATTTATCTCCGCTTTCAATGGCGTATCCAGTA
>JAIRYT010000066.1 GCA_031267675.1 Treponema sp.
CAAAACGATCTTTTTGTCTTTCAAAAAGAACTGGCGGAATCTGATGAGTTTTCCGCAAATTTACGGGTAATAGATTCTGAGGAATTACAACATCGTTATGATTACGCTGTTGATAAAGAGAATCCGTCAATTACCCATACTGTTGCATTACAGGAAGGCAAATTTATTAGAATGGATTTGTCTGCGACGAATGTAATTATAGCCAGTTTGCCGCTGAAAGACTGTTTGACATTTCCAGGAATAAAGGATGGAACGTTATTCCAAAAGAACGTTCGTCAATCTCTTGGTTTGAATAATCAGGTAAATAAGGGAATTAAAAATACTATATACAATGGCGGAAAGGATTTTTTCTTTTTTCATAACGGTATTACGGCTTTGTGCAACAAAATGATATTTGACGAGCCGACAAAACAAATAACTTTAAAAGGATTAAGTGTTGTTAATGGATGTCAAAGTCTTAATACTATACTTTCATGCAGTGAAAAAACAAAAGAGCTCGAAAATGCTTTTATAATGTTCAGATTTTATGAAATACCGCAACGGGACCGGGCGGATAAAATAAGTATTTCAACAAATTCACAGAGTTCTATAAAGCCAAGGGACTTGCGAAGTAATGATAAAAGAGTTTTAAATATAAAACGCGCTTTTGAACAAAAATATCCGCAGGGGTATTTAAAAACAAAACGTGGTGAAACATTACCTGCCAATAAAGATAAGAATTTTGAATTGGATTTGTCTGATTTGGCAAAATATTTCATTTCATGGCATTCGCAAAGACCAAATATTGCCTATGGCGAGACAAAATTATTTGACAAATATTTTGAACAACTTTTCAGAAAAGATTATCAACCCGAGGATGCGCTTTCTCTAAATTCCTGGATGCGGTTGGTTTGGAAACGATGGGCAAAGGAAAATCCATTAAACCTAAATGAATCTTTATTGGCTATGCGTGCGTATGCGCCCTATCATCAGCTATATGCAGTATCCATTTGTTTTTCATCATTAAACAATATGCCATCAGGCGTGCCTTCGCCATCATTGGCATTTGAAAAAGCCAAAGAAAGTGCACTTTCAGATCAAATTGTTGATATTGCCGGATCTTGTTTGAATAGTGCATTGGAAGGCGCGGCGAATGAACCCCAGCCCAATAACCGGGTTTTTAGTCCTCAAAACTGGATAAAAACAAAGACCTGTCTGGCTGGTATTCGTATGGCAATAAATCAATATTTAAATATGCTGCCTTCCATGCCTGGTGGAAAAGAACTGCTGCAAAGACTAAGATCGGAATTAAAAATGGACGCAAATGAATTTACTGAAAGATGGGCGGCGGATTGAAAATACAACTGCCTGCTTCGCGTATAGCCGGAACGGTATAAGAGGTGGTTTTAAATTGCGAAAACCACAGGGAGTGAACGGTGAGCGCAGCGAACGTCAGCCCTCGGGGCGCAAGGGATAGCAGCGGAAATCCCGCAGAAACCGCGGCGGTTTCGAGGAATTGGAGCGGATAGCCCGGTTTTTGCGAAGCAAAAATGCGCACTATAAGAACCGGGTTATTGATTTTGAAATTGACTTTGTAGTCGGGAGTGTGTGATGGCAAATTCGCAGATGGATAACATTTTTCTTACCGCCTGTAAAAACGCCCAGAAGGGCATCGTGGAAAGTTTTGTCAAAAAGGGCGGAATTAATTACAACAAACGGGACGAACTGGGCAACACGCCGCTTTTCTACGCCTGCTTCAAGGGGGCGCGGGACATTGTAAAGATACTTGTCGACAACGGGGCGGACGTATGCCTGTCCAATAATGAAAGCCTTACCCCCCTGCACAGCGCCGCCAAAAGCGGCAACAAGGAAATTATGCGGCTGCTTGTCGACGCGGGGGCGGATATTAACGCCACGGATAAAAACGGCAAGTCGCCGTTGATGTACAGTCTGGCGGAGGGCAAGACCGAGGCGGCAAACGTTATGCTTTCTCTGGGCGCGGACAAGTCAATCAGGGACAACGAGGGTCACTCCGCCCTTGATTACGCCACCGCCGGCGGACTGCGCGATATTATCGGGCGGCTTTCCGGTGAAGAAAGCAAAGACTCTGGCGGCAATACTCCCCTTCACCAGGCCAGTTACAACGGTCAGACAGAAACGCTCCAGGTCCTTTTAAAGCAGGGAGCCGATGTAAACGCCCTGAACGACGCGGGCGAATCGCCCCTGGTTATCGCCTGCCGCAGATCGAACCTCGCAGTGGCGGAGATTCTTCTTAAAGCGGGAGCGGACGCTAATCTGAAACTTCTGAACGGCAACACGCCCCTGCATTACGCCGCGGCGGAGGGCAGCCAATTTGTAGGCGGGGCCCTTATCGCGGCCGGGGCCGAAGTCAACGCGAAGAACGAGGCCGGCGAAACTCCCCTTATTGCCGCCGCCATCAGGGGCCGGAACGATTTGAGCGCCATGCTTATAGAAAGCGGCGCCGACGTAAACGCCGTGGACAACGCGGAACACAGCGCCGCGTACTACGCCGCGGAGGGCGGCTTTACCGAAATCACCGAGCGGCTTATCACCGCCGGCGCGGAGAATTAGCAGGCTGATTAGGCTAAAGACAGGAAAAGAAATTTAACCGCAAAGGGCGCGAAGGGCGCAAAGTGAAGAGGATAGGAGAAAACTCAGGTTTTAGGATGGCAGATACAAAACAATCAATATTGATTATTGAAGATAACAGCGATATCGCCTCGCTCGAAAAAGATTTTTTGGAAATAAACGGTTTTGACGTCGTTATTGAAAGCGACGGGCTTACAGGGGCGGAACGCGCCCTATCGGGCGGCTTTTCGCTGATTCTGCTTGATCTTATGCTTCCGGGAAAAGACGGTATGATGGTCTGCCGCGAGATCCGGAACAAAATTGACGTGCCCATTCTTATGGTGACCGCCCGCGTTGAAGATACCGACAAGGTACGCGGTCTGGGGCTTGGCGCCGATGATTATATCAGCAAACCCTTTTCTCCGGTAGAACTGGTTGCCAGGGTAAAATCCCACATCGCGCGGTACAGGCGGATTTTAGAATCCGCGCGGTCAGGCCCGCAGGGCGACGCTCCCGAAAAGTTTGACACTATCGACTTTGGCTGGCTTAAAATAAACAAAACCACCCGCCGCGTATTTGCGCGCGCAAAAGAAATAACGCTGACGCGCAAAGAATACGACCTTGTCTGCCTTCTTGCGGGCAGCCCTGAACAAGTGTTTAGTAAAGAGCAGCTGTACAACGCCGTCTGGGGCGAAGACGTGTACGGAGATTTAAAAACCGTGGCGGTGCACATTAACCGCCTGCGGGAAAAAATCGAACAGGACGGCGCGCGCATTCAAACCGTTTACGGCGGGGGATACCGCTTTACCGGGTAGTTACTAACACTTAGCCGCAATGCCTGTTTCCAGAATATTGCGCAGCGCGTTACTGCTTCCGCAATGCGACTGAAAAAGCGCGATATTGTGTTTTGCCGCTTTACTCCGGGCGGCTTTTGCCATTCGATGCGAAACCGGATTCGTAAAAAGAACAATAAAATCGGGAATACCAATAAAATCGTAGAGGCCCATCCGGTCCTTTGTAAAAACTTTGGCATCACAGTTGTATCGTTTGCAAAGTTCCTTGTACTGGTTTTCCATGCGTTCGTTTCCGCCGACTATTACCACACTCATTTTGTCCTCCTCTATTCATAAAGATTTACTCTGATACAATCAAAGCGATAATCAAAGTGATACAATCAATGTTATACAATCCTAACATATTTGTCAAGGAGATTGGCGTAAATTTGTCTTTTTTTTAGTGCGTCATTTTGACACACTATTCGGCTTTTATATGTTGAAGATTTATCGGCTGTTATTGGTGTTAAAACATACGTAAAATGCGGGTTTAACCGGGTAGACCCGTTTGTTCCAAAGCGGTTTTGTAAATCACCTTGCGGAGCATTCTTTTGCCGTTTTGTAATTCCCTGTATCAATAAGGAATTACAAAACGGTCGCATGGAGGTGGCGGCCTTCTTCGCCCCCAAAAATGCACAAACAGTGTGCTTTTTTGCTTATTTTCTTCTATAATATATATATCTGACTATTAAGAATGCTCCTATTGTCATAAAATATAAAGACGTGATACAATGTGGACAACAGGAGGGGAAAATGGCACATCAGGAAAAAATAACACTTTTACAATTCCAGAAG
>JAIRYT010000110.1 GCA_031267675.1 Treponema sp.
AGTGTGTGTACGGCATCGTTTTCCTCCGATAGTTTGGTTTTGCAACTTTATACTACCGTGTTTACGATGCCGTTTCTATGCCCTTCTACTTTCGCACTTCAAAAAAAAATTGGCCTTTCTCTTTTTTTATTTTGCAATTCTTGCATTAAGGGATTTACACAGGATACAATAAATGGAAATAGTCAATTGATGGAGTTTAGAATGTATTTTTATGATAATGATATTGCCGAAATAGGTAAATATCTTGAACAAGGCAATGATCCGAATAAATGTATTGGCCCTTATGGGTGGATGGATGAAAATCCATTATGGCTTGCATTGGACAATGGAGAAGACAATATTAAAACCATTGAACTTTTGATTTTTCATGGTGCTGATGTCAATTTGCGCCCATACATTTGGCATGCTATTGATTATCGAATTCTAACACCGGATGATATTTTATGGCTGGAAAATATCATCCGGGAAGATGAAGATGAAAGGCAGGTAAGCGGCACATCGGAAGAATTGATTTTAACGAAAGTTGAAAAACTGATAATTGCCGGCGCTGATGTTGATGCAAAGGGCGCAAGAAATAAATTGCTGTTTCCATCTACGGATATGGTTTACAGGGCTTATTTTGAAAAAGAAGGCAGTAGGCCTATTAACCATGCTATCAAGAATAATTTACCATTGGTTGTTGATTTATTATTAAAATATACAAAACTTGATGAAGATTCATTGACAGCGGCAAAGGAATCGGGTGCTCCTCAGATGATAGAGAAAATCAATGCGCTATGGGAAGCCCGGCAAAGTAATGGTCATCGTGGACAACTTATTCGAAAGACGAGGAAAAACCCGATGGGGATAAAAATTTGGAGGAGACATGAAAATTTGCCGAGAAACAGCTCGATTTTTCGACATGCGGACATGGTTATTCCATAGTGAAAACCGTGGGAACGCTGCTTTACAAGTACGGCCTTTTTGAAAGAAGTCCTGGACGAAATACTCAAGGCCCCAAAGATCGCTTTGCCTTTTTCCGGCAGGTTTTGCTAAAATTTTCCTCATTCGCCGGTTCTTCCACCGTCTTTCGAATAAGTTGACACTATGCGCTCCATGAGTTCGATTTTTTCATCCAGATTATCACTACGCCGTAAACCATTGGCTTTTTTATAATTATTTAACGCATTTTCATAATTTTTTAGATATTCATATATTAAACCAATATTAAAGTATGCTTCACGATCATCCGGTTCAAGCTGAATGTACCTGTCGTAATCTTTAATAGCTTCATATAGCTTTCCAACTGATTCATATGCCTGCGCCCTTAGCCATAGCGTGTTAACAGCATTTGGCGTTTTTCCGAGCGCAACGGTAAAATCTTGTATCGCTAATTCATATTTCTTCTCTGTTTTAGTAATACCCATCCCCTTCTCGCATACGCGTATGCTTCATCTGGATACACATCGATTACTTTTGTATATAATTTTATAGCTTCATCATCTTTATCCTCATCTAACAAAACATCTGCTTGATCAAGTTTCAAAAAAATATCTTTTGAATAAATTTTGGAAACAGACCCTGGAGCGGGCATCAATCGCCTCCTTTTCCATAATCTTCATTCGCTTGTGCTTTTGACCTATTCAGATTCACCAGCCTTGGGCATTTCCCCTGTGGCATTATAGGCATAAGCCGCGCGGGTTAGCAAGCGTTTGTTTTATATTTTTCCACCCCGGTGATATTCTGCCGGCTGTCGGCATATTGTACATTATGTTTCCCGGCGGATCCGTCCGCTATGGCGTAAAAAGTGGTCTGTGTCGAGATATTGGAAAGTTACCCGCTAAAACTCGACGGGCCGGGAAACGGTGTAGTTCTCGACCTATTTTCTGCCTCCATATCCCATTTCTCGATGGCGTTTTGTTAAAAATTTCCCGCGCCATCGGCTGGCGCGTTCATTCCGACTGTGTTAGAATGGAGGGAATGAGCACTATTATGCAGATCGGAAAGCAAAAACTTGCCATAGAGGACATAACGGCTGCGGCGGACAGATCCGCCGAGGTGGTTTTGGACCCTTCGCCGGAATTTGCCGCAAAAATTGACGGCGGCGCCCGTTTTCTTGACGAGGCGCTGGCTGAACACGGCGGCATTTACGGGGTTACCACCGGTTATGGCGATTCCTGTACCGAGACCGTTTCTCCCGATCATTATCTGGATCTTCCGGTTCATTTAAGCCGCTATCACGGCTGCGGCCTGGGGGATTTTTTTGACAAAGAAACCACGCGGGCAATACTGACCGTGCGGCTCAACACCCTCGCGCAGGGGTATTCCGGCGTGAGTATGGAACTGCTGCGTTCCATCGCGTTTTTTCTAAAAAACGACATACTCCCCCTCATCCCCCAGGAAGGATCGGTGGGCGCCTCGGGGGATTTAACGCCCCTTTCGTATCTTGCCGGCGCCCTTATCGGGGAGCGGGATGTATTGTACCAGGGAAAAAAGCGCCCGGCGGCAGAGTTGCTTGGGGAACTCGGCAGGCAGCCTTACCGCTTTCGGCCCAAAGAGGCAATCGCCATTATGAACGGCACTGCGGTGATGAACGCGGTGGCCTGTCTCGCCTACAGCCGCGCTTCCCGCCTGGCAGACCTTGCCTGCCGCCTGACGGCTCTTTGTTCCCTGGCTCTTAAGGGCAACGCGTATCATTTTTACAAACGTCTGTTTGAGGTAAAACCCCATGCCGGGCAGGCGCTGGCGGCGGAAAAAATCAGAAAGGCCCTGGGAGCGGATGACGAAGTCCGGAATCTGGTTCCCGAACGCATTCAGGACCTCTACTCCATACGCTGTGCGCCTCATGTTATCGGGGTTTTCTATGATGCCGCTCCCCTGCTCCGCTCCCTTATCGAAACAGAAATGAACAGCGCCAACGACAACCCCATCATCGATCCGGAAACACGATCGGTTTTTCACGGCGGCCATTTCTACGGCGGTCACATCTGTTTCGCGATGGATTCGCTTAAAAACATTACCGCCAATCTTGCCGACCTTATGGACAGGCAGCTGGCCCTTTTGGTGGATCATAAATTTAACTGCGGACTGCCGCCGAATCTGTCGGGTTCCAAAATAAGCTACGCCTTTAACCACGGATACAAGGCGGTACAGATAGCGGCCTCGGCATGGGCGGCGGAAGCCCTTAAAAACACGATGCCCGCTTCGGTCTTTTCGCGCTCAACCGAATGCCATAACCAGGACAAGGTAAGTATGGGAACCATCGCGGCCAGGGATTGTATACGGGTTCTTGAGTTAAGCGAGCAGGTTGCCGCCGCCGTGCTTTTGGCGGCGGTACAGGCCCTTTTATTCAGGGCGGAGGAATCGCCTGAAAAACAACTGCCTCCCGCGGCGGTGGCAAGCTGCAAAGAAGTTCTTGAATACTACAAACCCCTGGAAGAAGACCGGCCCCTGGACGCGGATTTGCGGGAAACTGTCGACAGAATACGAAAAGGAACTTTTAGCGGCCTGTAACTATGATAATTATCCTATACTGGAAACAGGAGTCTGATATATGAAACTGTCCCGTCTTTGTCTGCCGGCAGGATTGGCTTTTAGGCCGCTCCTGGTAACGGCAAGCGCCTGTGTACTTTCCTGCGCGACCACCGCTTCTGTTTTAGTAACGCGGCCGCCGCTGTGGGATACCGGAACCGTCCGGCGCATAGCCGTTGATTCCTTCGACTCCGGGCGGGGCGCGGCGGAACGCCAGCTTGCCCAGTTTTTGACAACAAGCGCCCAAAAAAATATTCAGGATACCGGAAAATTCATCCTGGTTGATTATGCCGAAATCGCCAGACTGGAACGCTCCGGTAAAAGTACAGCCGATTACGCGGACGCGGTTTTTTCGGGCGTGATAACCCGTCTTGAGGTAAAAGACCGAACGGAATCGGACAAAGATAAAAACGATCAAACGTACTATACCCATTACCGCGAAGTAAATGTTGAATTTTCGTATTCAATGCGCCGGACGAGCGACGGCGTTATACTTGGACAGGCCGTTAGGGAAGATTCCCGGACCGAAAGCGCGTCCGAAAAAAAAGATCTTTCTTCTCCCTACGAGATTGCCAGAACAATCGCCGCACAGCAGATGGAATACCTCAAGCGCGAAATAGCTCCCTGGAGGGTTTCTGAAACACGGGTCTTTGAAGAGGACAAGACAAAAGATCCGCGCATGAAGGAGGCCAGGGCAATGGTCAAGGCGCGGGACTTTCAATCCGCCTATGCCGTGTACCGTGCGGTGTACGCGTCCAATTCCAGTTTTGCCGCCGGATTTAACGCGGCGCTGTGCACCGAAATACAGGGAGATACCGCCGGGGCGGCGCTCCAGATGCGGCAGCTTTGGGAAAGCAGCTCGAATCCCAAAGCCCTGCAGGAGCTTGCGCGGATGCAAAAAAATATTTCTGATTTGGAAAAAGCCAGGGAATATGGCGGGGGCGCTTCGCTTATCGACAGCGCTGTTACGCGGATTTTGACCGAATTACTTCAAAAAATTCCCCGGGGATCAAGGGTTTCCGTTGTGGGGGCAAACGGGCAAAATACACTGGATTACGCGGTTGACGAATTAAGCGCCGCCTTTGCCAACTCCGGAGCCGTCACGGTGGTAGACCGCCGGCAGATTAGCGCCATCATCGCCGAACAGCGTTTCCAGATGTCCGGCGATGTAAGCGACGAAACCGCTATTTCAATCGGGCATCTTAGCGGCTCCCAGATCATCATTGCCTGTTCGCTGACCGGCTCAGGATCCCTGCGCCGTCTTCGCGTACGGGCCATCAGCGTGGAAAAGGGCGAGATACTTTATGAGGCATCACGGCAGTTATAAGGAGCGACCTAAAGGTCGATCCTCGACAACCCGCTGCGCGGCTTGCGAATTTGTCTGCTGGTGCAGTCTGCCGGTAACCCGGCGGCTGTCTAGGAGCGGCCTAAAGGTCGATCCTCGACAACCCGCGCGCGGCTTGCGAATTTATCTGCTGACGCGGCCTGCCGGCAGGCTGCTAGACAAATTCGCCCGGCGGGTATTGACAAAAATGCCGGGATAGGGCACTCTTTCGTGCCATTGAAAATACTTGACAAGAGGTCCTGTTATGGAAAAAGATTTTATAAAACGAATTAAAGAATCACTGACCGCCCTTAAAGCCGAAATTATAGACGATCTTGTAGCGAGCAGCGAAGATTTTAAGAAAATAGTGGAAGAAATGGACCCCAAGGACATGGTGGACACTGCCAGCGACGATATTGACCGCCGTATGATAGAAGTGCTGGGAGCCCAGGAGCTTAACCGCCTTAAGCTGATTGATTCCGCCCTGCTTCGTATTGACCAGGGAAAGTACGGCCTTTGTATCAAGTGCGGCAAACGTATTCCCAACGACCGCCTTACCGCCATCCCCTATGCGTTGATGTGCATTGAATGTAAAACAGCGGACGAGCGTAAAAACCGTTAAGTCATGCGCCGATTTCGCGAAGGCCCGTATCTTTGGGGAACCGGAGGTATGGACCCTGAGTCAAATACCTTATGAGAACATACCCTCCGCGCTACCTGCGCCGCGTGCGGGGTTGATTCGCTGCGGCCGCCAGTGCGGTTTTCCCTCTTTTGATCCGTCAATCAGCATTGTTTCTGTATAGCCCGCGCCGGCCATGATCCGCAGCGCGTCTTCGTAGCATCCGCCCAGATGGTCCGCGGCATGGGCGTCGGCGCTTATGGTAAGCGGAATATTTTGCGCCTTAAGAAGGCGCAAAATGGCGGACGACGGATACGGATCGCCGGTACGACCGCGGATCATGCCGCCGGTGTTTACTTCTACCACAAAATTCCGCGTCTGCCGGGCGGCGGTTTTAACGGTTTTGGCGACACATTCCTGGTAATCCGCGTCGCCGGGTAAAAAGAATCCAAAGCGCCGGTTGTTTTTTTTAACCAGATCAAAATGGGCAAGAATGTCGAAGCCGCCGCCGCAGATCATTTCCTGGTACGCCGTATAGTAGGCGCGGTAGAGCGCTTTGCCGTCGTTGTCAAAAAACGCCCTGAATTCCCTTTCAAAATCATCGTCAAAACCGTCGACCGTCATAAGATCGCCCCGGGGGGAAGCGACATAATGAACGGCGCCAATAAGATAGTCAAGCGGCAATTCCCTTAGATCGGCGTCCGCAGGGCCGCAGCGGCCGGCAATATAATCCATCTCAAGCCCAAGGTATACGGAGAGCCTTCCCCGCCAGCGTTCGCGCGCGTCAAGTACGGCGTCTATGTATTCGTTAAGCCGTTCATCCGCAAGGTGCCAGCCGGTAACGATTCCGGTTTTTTTTGCGATAGGCGCGTGGGAGCTAAACCCGATTGATTCAAAGTGTTTTTCGTATGCGCTGCGGCACATTGTTTCAATATCGTCTTTACCGTCGCAAAAGGTACTGTGGGTATGAAGGCAGGAATATATCATGGTTCAGCATAACAGGATAATTGAAAAAGAAACACAAGGGCACTAGAATAAAGGAGTGCCGCAAAGTTTGTATATGGAGAAGAGCAGTATGGTTTTTGATCCGCGAATTACGAATTGCGCGAATTGCGAATTATCCCGAATCCATTCGCGTCCATTCGCGGACACGCTTCTTGTTTTCGGCATATCGCCGGTCCCTGCGGTTTGAACAGGAACGTATGAAAAAGTCCGCGAATTACGCGGACGCATGAAAAAAGGAGGAGAATTATGGCAAAAAAGGCGCTGCTGTTTTTGGCGGAAGGTTTTGAGGAAGTTGAGGCGGTTACCCCCGTTGACTATCTGCGCCGCGCCGGCGTGGAAGTAGTTACCGCGGCGATTACCGGAAACCGCACGGTAAAAGGCGCTCACGGTATGACGCTCTGCGCCGATACCGAAACTGCGTCACTGGGCGGCAAAGGCTTGCTTGCCGCGCACGCGTGGGACGCGGTAATCATACCGGGCGGCCAGCCGGGCGCGGACAATCTTGCCGCCTGTAAAGCGGTGGGCAGGCTCTACCTTGATATGGACAATGCGGGAAAAATCTGCGCGGCAATTTGCGCATCGCCGGCGGTGGTTCTTTCGCCGCTGGGGCTGCTTAACGGCAAAAAATTTACCTGCTTTCCCGGAATGGAAAAGCAGGTAAAAGCGGGAATCTGGAGCGAAGACGCCGTTGTGACGGACGGCAGCCTTATCACCAGCCGCGCGCCGGGGACCGCCGCTGCATTCGCGCTCGTACTTGTCGAAAAACTTGCCGGAGCGGAAGAAGCCGCCAAACTCCGCGCGGCGGCCCTGCTGTAGTTATAACACGCTGCAGACCCAAGAAATTTAACCGCCGCCCGGAAAGCGGACCTTTTTGTCAGAAATTCCGGGTTCATCCTATGTATTCGTGATGGTTCGTGGAGTTCGCGGTAAATTCTCTTCCGATCCGACCGCCCGCGAATGACCCCGCCAGCGCTGCAAGCGGGGGGTATAGATCCTTCGCGGCGAATCAGCGGGGAGAAGCAATAATCCCCTTGAGTTCCGGGTGTTTTTCAAGTTCGCCCTGTAATCCTTCGGCGCGGCTCTTGTTTATGTAGTCCTTCTTTTGGAATGAGTAGGAAAACTTTGTGTGAATGTCATAGGTCCCCGCCATAAGCGCATACGCGTCTTCGGTCATTACCAGTTCCTCGTCCGTTGGAATAATAAGCACCGGAATTTTTGATTCCGCTTTGGAAATACAGGTTTCGGTATTCCGCGTATGCGACATTTCATTTTTTTTCGGATCAAAGACAATACCTACGCCTTCAAGTCCGGAAAGGATTTTTTCGCGCATAAAAAAGGCAAACTCGCCGACTCCGGCGGTAAACACCAGCGCGTCAACACGGCCCAGCTCGGCCATATAGCCGCCGATGTATTTTTTTACCCGCCGGGCTTCTATGTCCTGCGCGAGCTCCGCCCTTTTGTCGCCGTTACATTTTGCGTTTTGAATATCGCGGCGGTCGGAATATTTTCCGGTTATGCCAAATAATCCCGACTGTTTATTAAGCGCGCTTTCTATCTCCGCGGGGTTCATGCCGGTTTTCCGCATAATGTAGAAAGGCAGGGCCGGATCAATATCGCCCGACCGCGTTCCCATCACCAGGCCTTCCAGCGGGGTAATGCCCATTGACGTATCAAACGAAAGGCCGTCTTTTACTGCGTTGATGCTTGCCCCATTCCCCAGGTGGCAGATTACCAGGTTTGTCGCAAAGGGGTCCTTTCCCAAAAGCACCGCCGCGCGTTTTGCCGTGTACAAAAAACTTGTCCCGTGAAAACCGTACCGGCGCGCCGAATATTTTTCGTACCATTCATAGGGCACCGCGTAAAGAAACGATTCGGGCGGCATGGTTTGATGCCAGGCAGTGTCTATAACGGCGCAGTGCGGTACGCCGGGAAGCACTTTTTTGGCGGCCTTGACGCCGAGTATCTGGGCGGGATTATGAAGCGGCGAAAGATCCGTCATTTCGTTAAAGGCTTCCAGAACCGCGTCGTCAACAATAACCGATTTGGTAAATTTGGCGCCCCCGTGGGTTACCCGGTGGCCGACCGCTTTGATTACCGACATATCCGAAAGGCAGCCGTTTTCTTTGCCGGTCAGGGTTTTAATAATAAGATCCACCGCCTCAAGATGGGTGGGGCAGTCATGATTAATGGTGATTTCTTCTTTGCCTTTTACCTTGTGGTTGATAAAAGAACCATCAATGGTGACTTTTTCGACCACGCCCACAGCCAGTACGTCTTTTTTGTCCCAATCATAAAGCTGATACTTTGCCGATGATGAGCCGCAGTTCAATGTCAAGATAACCATTTATATTCCTCCAGACTACAAGTGTAACACGAACCGCGCGATCTTACAATAAATCACTGCGCCCCGAGGCTTTTATTTGCTCGACAATGTCGCGTACTTTTTGGGTTTCGCCGCGTTTTGCCACGAGCACCGCGCCGTTTTTGCCCGAGCGGACGACAACGACAAGATCGTCGACATCAATAAGCGCCACGCTCAAGTCCGAATCAACATAACAGTTTTTTGCGTTGACCTGAAACAGTTTTTCCGCGCCTTTCGCGCCTTGTTTTTTTGCGCTTGCTTCGGCAAGCAGCGCGTATTCGTCCCAGCTGCCCGCATCGGTCCAGTTAAAACGGGCGCCGACCATAACGGTTTGGGCGCATTTTTCGGCGATGGCATAATCGAACGAGATCGCGCCGGCTTTTGAATAGGCCGCTTTCAGGCCGGGCCAGTTTTGAAGAATTCGCATTCCCTTTTCCACTTTAAAGGAGCGCGGGCCGGGGGCGCGCAGTTTATCAAACGGCGCGATCACTTCCGGCGCGTTACGGGCAAACTGGTTCAGCATAAATCCGGACGAAAACGCGAACATTCCCGAATTCCAAAAAAAGGTTCCCGCTTTAAGATATTTTTTTGCCGTGGCAAGATTTGGTTTTTCATGGAACGCCTTTACCGCAAATACCAAAGGTCCGGGCAAATCCGAAACCGAAAGGCCGGTTTCGATATACCCGTACCCCGTCTCCGGCTGTTTTGGTTTGACGCCGAAAATGGCAAGTTTGCCCGCCCGGGCAAACTCAAAAGCCGCCGCCGCGTCCGCCTTGAATGTTTCCGGCGGGCCGATAACATGATCACTGGCAAGAACAAGCAGGGTACGATCTCCGCCGCCGATACGGCTGACATAGGTAAGCGCGCAGGCAATCGCCGGGGCCGTATTCCGCGCCAACGGTTCGGGAATAACGATGATGCGTCCGCGGGCCGCTTTTGAATAGGCTTCGCAGGCCGCGATAATCCGCGCAGCATGGGCCCGGCCCGCGACAATGATCACATTGCCTCTGCCCGTTACCGCGAGCGCTCGATCAACGGCCATGTTAAAAAACGTCTGCCGCCTGCCCGGTTTTGACGCGCCTTCTACGGCCAAAAATTGCTTTGGCGTATGTGAATTACTCGCCGGCCAAAGCCGCGACCCCGAACCGCCCGCCATAATAATACAGTCGCTGAACATATCTACTTATTTTTATGCATAATGGCAAAAATTACCAGCGCCGCCAGGGAAGGTACGGTAAACGAAACAAAAAGCGCGGTATAACCGCTTGTTTCCAAAATAAAACCGCCCAGCAGATTACCAAGAAGCGCGGGCAATCCTGTTCCCAGCGATAAATAAAGCGACATTCCCAGGGCCCTTTTTTCGGGCGGCACGGAACCAATAATAAACATTACCGCGGAAGGATGAAAAATGCCAAAGCACAGTGAATGGAGGCATTGGCCGGCGATGATTGCTCCCTTAAACGGAAAAACATACAGTACCATTCGCAGGGCAATCGCCGCCGCCGAAACGGCAAGCAGGGGAAGGGGTCCAAAACGGCGGATAAGGCGCGCCGAAATAAACATAAAGGGAACCTCCGAGGCGGCGGCAAGCGCGTTAAGCGCGCCGACCGCGTTCCAGCGCAGGGCCTCGGTAAGGTACAGCGAAAAAAATGAATAAACCGGCGACAAACCAAGACGGCACAGAAAGATTAACAGAAACCCAAAAAGAAACGGCATGGTCCAAATTCGCGCGCTTTTTTTTACGGGTGATTTTGGGTAACGCCTGCCTTCGCCTTGATCGACCGTACGCGGCAAAAGGAGCGCCGGTACAATGGAAACAATCGAGGTAAGCGCGATCCAGAACGCGATATTAACGGCGTTGACCGGCCTTGCTATCGTTGTAAACTGCAGAACCATCACCAGTACAATGTAGCTTATGGAACCGGTGGCGCGGATTTTTCCATAGTTGCCTGTTTTGCCAATCGCGATCGTGGTAACCGCGTCCAAAAGCGGCGTGGTTGAACGAAACGCAAAGGCAAACACTGTAACGGCGATTACGCTTATTACCGGCCGGGCAAACAGCGCCAGCGGAAAAATCGCCGCTACCGACAGAATAAACGTCGCGGTGATAAAAAAACGATAGGTTCCCCATTTGTCGGCAAAATACCCAAGCACAAACGGACCCGCCATTCCGGCGGCCTCAAAGACTGCCAGCATTACGCCGACAAAAAACGGACTGTACCCCAGATCCCGCACAAGCAGCGGCAAATACGGCGTAACAGCGCCGTAGATCATGAACGAAAAAATATAGGCGGGAACAAAATTACCCCGGCGCTTGTTTTGGTGCGGCATTATCCAAGCGCGCTGGCGCATTCGTAAATTGCTTTATACACCAGTGATATTTCGCTTTCTGCCGGGGCGCCGCTTTTGTTTGGAACGCGTAAATGTTCCAGGGACGCAAAGGTTATACGCAAAAAATCCTCGCCCAGCGCGATTGTGCCGATTCCCTTTTTAAGCAGTTCCCTGCGCAATACTTCGGCGCTTATTCCCTTACAGCGAAACGCCATAAAATAGCCGGAATTAAACGGCAGCGCTTCCAGAACGGCGGGACATGCCTGCGCGGCGATACACTTTTTTACCTCAAGGTAGCGGTTTTTAAGAAGCGAAAAGTATTCGATTCTTTCAACTTCGGACTGCTTGTCGTTCATCAACTGAAGGGTAAGATGCTGGGCCGGCGTGTTGGAACAGGAAACCGCCGAGCGTATCTGCCCCATCATTTTTTTTTCAAGCGCTTCGTAGATCGCCGGGTCAAAAGCGGCGCAGCCAAAAGTAACAAAGGCGGTCCGCAATCCCCATACATAGTCTTCTTTGGTGGGGCCGTCGATTTTTACCGCGAGTATGTTTTTGTGCAGGCCGGCAAAGCGCCCAAAAAGCGATTCTTTAATGCTGTCTT
Organism: Treponema sp.; assembly: GCA_031267675.1. Taxonomy (GTDB): domain Bacteria; phylum Spirochaetota; class Spirochaetia; order Treponematales; family Breznakiellaceae; genus JAIRYT01. Next base: position 11,753 of record JAIRYT010000110.1, read on the forward strand.
CGTAAAAAAAGCCAAAGTACGCGTCATCAAAAACAGCCAGCACCGCCGCGCCGCTTTCCGCCGCCTGCCGCAATTCGGCGGCAAGAAAATCGGCTTCGCCGGGAGTCGGCGTATATCCCGAAGGATTATGGGGAAAATTGAAAATGATCCGCACCGTTCCCGACCTGGCGGCATTTTGCACCGCCTCGCGGAGCGCGGTACGGTTAAGGCCGGCCGGAGCGCTCTCTGCTTCCCCGCCTGAAAAAAGGGGAATACCCTGGTATACCGCGCCGCGCCGCTCGTTAAAAATAAGGGAATAATTGTCCCAGGCCGGCGCGGGACCAAGCATCGTCTGGCCCTCGTCAAGAAAAAGATCCGCCACAAAGGAAATTCCCGCCGTTATTCCGGGAACAACCGCAGGCATCGACACCGACCGGGGAATCGAAGGATTTTTGCGCAGCATCGCTTCTTTCCAGCCGCGCCTAAAATCTTCAACGCCCGCTGTCGGCGCGTAATTTACCGCCTCCGCCGCAGTAAGGGCCGGCAGCTTTTCGGCCAGGGCCGAAAAGATAAGGGGCTTTCCGCTTTGGTAGGCCATGCCAAGCGTGGCGTTGATCGAAGCGGTTTTTTTTGCTTCCGCCGCCTGGGCAATAATTCCCCGGGGAAAGTAAAGCCTGCGGCCAAGCGACGACAAGAGACGGCCCGCGACAGAGTTTTCAAGCACGGTGTTAAGTTCAACTGCAAGAGGATTCATATCTGTAACCATAACGCTTCCTTATTCATTTTACCAAGATGGATTTCGAAGAAATATTAAACCAGTGGGACCGGAGCGGCGGCGTTTACCACAAAGAAGAGGTCCCGGCTGAATCTTCCGCCGAAAAACGCCGCAGGCTCCTTAAAAAAAAGTGCGACGCAACCATTGACCTTCACGGCCTTACCCGCGACGAAGCGTGGGAAGCGCTCGAAGATTTTTTTGCCGTGTCCCGCTCGCGGGAGCTTGAAAAAGTGCTGGTAATTCACGGCAAAGGGAGCCAGGGAACTCCGGTGCTTAAAAAAACCGTACAGGATTTTATCGCCCGCTGCCCCGCCGCCGGAGAAAGCGGCCACAGCAACCCCCGCGAGGGAGGAAGCGGCGCAACCTGGGTTCTTTTAAAATAACCCGGAACCCGGCGCGAAATAAATTCGCACGCCGCGCAACTGCGCAGCAGTCGAGGATTGACCTTTAGGTCACTCCAGCAGCTGTCGGGTTTACCCGACGAGCTGCACCAGCCAATAAATTCGCAAGCCGCGTAGCGGGTTGGCGAGGATTGACCTTTAGGTCACTCCTACCGTTCCCGGTAGATGATACGACCGCGGCTGAGGTCGTAGGGCGAAAGGGCGACTTTAACGCGGTCTCCCGGGACAATGCGAATATAATGCTTGCGCATTTTACCGGAAAGATGGGCCAGGATCAGATGACCGTTTTGATTATCAAGTTCGATCCTGAACATCGTGTTGGGAAGGGCTTCTTTTACCACCCCTTCTACTTCAATGGCTTCTTCTTTTGCCACAAAACCTCCATCAAAAAGACATAAAAGAGCGTCTTAAGCGTAACAGAAAGAACCCCGGGGGTCCAGAGGCTTATCCTCCGACAAGGAGACGGCCGACATTGGCAAGATCGGGGAGCTGGGCATAGAGCGGCATGTGGCCTTTTGCGTCTTTTTTGTCCTCTTCAACAAGCTTTACAAACAGCTCGTTTACCAAATCGGCGAAAACCTTAAGGTTAGAAGCAAAATTACTTACCGCCATATCGCGGAGTATACGGTCCTGCCCGGAAGCGTCGCTGCGGCTGACCCGCGCCCGCAGACCGGGAACCAAATCCCGCCTTGCCACGGCGACAAAGTGGGCTGCGGCGATAATCTGCCGGTACAATTCATCCAGGTGAAGGCCCTGATTGACCGTCTTTTCGGTAAGCTGCTCGATCTGATCCCAGGACTGGTTATCAAAGGGAATCTGGAGCAGGGCGGGCCTTATAAAACGGCTCGAAATATTGGTTCGGTAATGCTCCCCGATCCGCTCAATAAGTCTATTTATGGTAGAATCCGAAATCTGCATTGGTAAAAGCATATCCCCTAAAACCAATCTTATCAATACATACCATACACATACCATACGGCGAGGCGGAGTTCGGCCCTCTAAACGGCGCCGCCCTTTGTACCGATAAATATAACAGGAGAATGAATGATGAGAGTTCATAGCGCTTCGCCGAGCCTTGGATATGTACTCGCCGCTTCGCAGGGCGGCAGAATGTCCCTGCCGGTGGCGCCCTCCAGCTATATCTATTCGCATTTTAAGCATGTTTCCGGCGTTCCCGCTCCCGAAGGAACACGGGGCGTCGCGGTTGCCAAATTAAAAATCCTTGACGTGCTTATTGAACAGCTTGACCAAATAAAAAACCGGCCAAAGGCCCAATTACCTACCGGGCCCAGTGACGAACAAATTGATGTTCTGATCAAACAGTTTGAGGACCAGATAAAAAGCGCCCGCGCGGCCAGCGCCGCCATGCCCTATCTAAGCGCTCCCGGAGCTCCCCCGGCGGCCCTGTTTTCACTTACCGCGTAGCCTGCGAATTTGTCCGCCCGGCCCATTGACTTCTAGCCGTATGATCCAAAATGAAGTATACTTAAACTAGTTGTTTACTATGAAAACGATATACCTTGACTACAACGCGACCACTCCCCTGCGGGACGAAGTGCGGGAAGCGATAATTGAAGATCTTTCGGTTTACGGCAACGCGTCGAGTATGCATGCCGACGGCCGCCGGGCGCGGGCGCGTGTGGAAGAAGCACGAAAAGAAGTCGGCGCGCTTTTGGGGGCCGCCCCAAAAACAATCACCTTTACCTCGGGCGGGTCGGAATCGAACAATACTGTTTTCCAGACCATGCGCGTCCTTGCCTCGGACGAACACGGCGCTCCCCGGACGGGCGGGCGCAGGGGTTTTATTACTACCGGCATTGAGCATCCCTGTGTGCTTAATTCCGCCAAATACCTTGAATCGCTGGGATACCGCGTCAATTTTTTGCCGGTGGATAAATTCGGCAGGGTCCGCATGGACGAACTTACCTGCGTGTTAAACGAAGAAACCCTGCTTGTGTCGGTAATGATGGCAAATAACGAAATTGGCACCATTCAGGACATTGGACAGATATGCCGCCTTGCCAAAGAAGCGGGAGCGTTTGTGCATACCGACGCGGTCCAGGCTGTGGGTAAAGTTCCGGTAAACATTCCCGACTTGGGAGTTGACTACCTTACCATGTCGGCGCACAAGATTTACGGCCCCAAAGGAATCGGCGCGCTTTACTCAGGCGAAAAAGCGCCGCTTTTTCCCCTGATCCACGGCGGTCACCAGGAAGACGGAAAAAGGGCCGGTACCTACAATAACATCGGGATACTGGGATTTGGAAAAGCGGCGGAACTGGCAAAACGCGATCTGGACGCATACGGAAAAAAAACAAACTCGCTGCGGCTGCGGCTGCGCGAAGGGCTTACGGCGGGCATTCCTGATATTACCGTCAACGGTCATCCGGACGCGGTAATTCCCAATACCATCAATGTTTCGTTCCCCGGCGCGGAGGGAGAAGCGATTCTGCTGTCTATGGATCTTGCGGGAATTGAGGCGTCCACCGGTTCCGCCTGCGCATCGGGAAGTCTGGAGCCAAGCCATGTGCTGCTTGCCATTGGAGCGGGCCCGGAACTTGCCCACGGTTCGATACGTTTTAGCATGGGAATGGGTACCAGCGCCGAAGATATAGAATATGTCATTGCGACACTGCCGCCGATTATTGAACGGCTTAGAAAAATGTCGACGCTCCACAAATAAGGAGACTGCTATGGATACATGGGTTTATTCAGATATAGTGAAGGAACATTTTTCCAATCCAAAAAATGTGTTACTGGATGATGAGGAAAGCTGGCCTGCCGACGGGCGGGGTATTACCGGCAATATCCGCTGCGGCGATCAAATGCTTATGCTGCTGCGGATCAAGGATGATGTGATCAGCGATATACGCTGGAAAACCTACGGCTGCGCCAGCGCGATTGCATCCACAAGCATGCTTTCGGAAATAATCAAGGGAATGACAATCGCGGACGCGTACCGGATTAAACCCGACGACCTGGTAAAAAAACTGGGAGGGCTTCCCGAAAATAAAATCCACTGCTCGGTACTGGGCGACAAGGCTCTGCGCGCGGCTATTGACGACTATCTTGCAAAAACAGGACGCGAAGGCATCTTTAAAGAAGATGCGGTGATTATCTGCAACTGCCTCCAGATTACCGACAAGGATCTGGAAACAGCCTTTCACAACGGCGCGCGCAGCTGGGAAGATTTCCAGGCGGCAACCAAGATCGGCACCGTCTGCGGCGGCTGCAAAACCAAAGTGCTGGAACTGCTGCATGAGTTCGAGCATCTGTACGGGTAAAAACAGCCCGGCCATCGCCCGAACCTGCCGGCGGCGAAGGGGTTTGTTATGCGCGGTCGTTTTTATTTTACCAACACCCTGCTTAATTTAATGCGCCATAAAAAATATTAATACCGTCAACGAAAACAATAAATTCATATAATAAAGAAATATTGAAAAACATAATACCATTAATTTTACCGGTGATTTCTTTTTTATAAATAATAGTATTGAAACAATTAATAGTATAATTGGAATAATTGAAATTATAAAAATAAACCAAATCCCCATTGTATTATATCTGAAAGATGTGAAAACAAAACGCAGGCACTCAATCAATCCCCAGTGTAGTAAAGCTATTACTCCAATAAGGAAACTGTTAAATAATATACCCGATAAAATAAAAATAATTAAAATCGAAACAATATTAACGCTGATTATTAATTTTAAAGCGGTTCGCCTGTCAACCTTTAGATTTTTAAAATATTCTTTTAGCATAGGTTTCCCATAATTTGCCTAAACGCCGTACCCCCAACGGCGGGGATATGGCAAGCATTGCGGGCATATCCGAAGTCCGCCGGTTTCCCGGCAGACTTCGGGCGCATGGTTTAGGCCGCTTACTGTAAACTCTGCGGGTCGAGCACCAGCGGGGTTCCGTCGGCTTTTTGGGTAAGCACTTTGCCTCCCTGGAAGAGGCAGCTCGCATAGGGGTGCACCTCCACGGATGACTGGGCCTGTTTGGCAAAACTTACCGCGTCAAAGCGGGAAAGATAATTCTTTCCGCCGGCGGCGGAAATCGCGTAAACGCTTGATCCGTTTACCCATAACAGGCTGTTTGGGCTAATGTCGTCGTCGCCCTGTTTGAGCATTTCCAGCGTGGCGGCGTCAATTTCTACAATGCGCACCGCGCCGTTTCTGCGCTGGATTCCCGCGATGCCGATAATGCGGTTTCCGACCATTGTTACGGTTCTTGTGTTAAGCGTGTTCATCTGACTGCTCTGTATGGTAGCCATCGTCGCCGGATTGACCCGCACGAGCCGTCCCAGTGAATTGCCCTTTTGCAGATTGGCGGCGGCAAGGACGCCCGGTACGGCGGAAGGTGACGCGCTCGCCACCTGATCAATAAGCGCCTGCTGATCCTCGGCGATTTGCTGGCGCTCCTGCTGGGCTTCGGCGGTTTTTCTGTCGGCTGTCTGCTGGGCCGCGTCGGCTTCCCGCCGCCGCTGTTCCTGTTCGGCCTGGCGCTGGTCTATTTCCTGCTGGCGCTGATCTGCGGCGGCAGACTGCCGGCGGGCGGCTTCCTGCTGGCGCTCGGCTTCCTGTTCCCTCTGCGCGGCGGACTGTTCACTGGCCTCGGCCTCCCGGCGGGCGTTTTCCGCTTCCTGCCGCAGACGCTCGGCTTCCTGCTGTCTGCCCGCTTCGGCGGCCTCTGCCGCTTCCTGCTGCCGGCGCGCCGCTTCCTGACGCTGCTGTTCGGCCTGCTGGCGCTGCTGTTCGGCCTGCTGCTGCTGCCGGCCGGCTTCGGCCTGCTGGTCTTCGACGCGGCGGCGGGTCGTTGTTACCTCGTCCTGATCCCGCTGAATATCCCGCTCTTCCTCGGCAATAACACCGCGCTGTAGTGTCGCGCTCTGGTTCGCCTCATCGGCTTCGCGCTCTTTGATATCGACCATTCCCTGACGATCCTCAATTCCCCGGTCGTCGGCGGAACGCATTTCGTCAATAACGCCGGAATCGGTCAGCATTGAAGTGTCAAGCGCCGAAAGGCCCGGTTCGCCGGTCCCCAACGGAATGGTCATCAGGGTCTGGCCCGGCCACTCGTCAAAGCGTATGGAGATGCCGGCTTTTTCCGCGCTCAGGTTTTCTACCACAAGGTTTTTGTAGCGGTTTGAAAAAAAGTCCCAGTCGCCGCGGAAAACGGCGTTGTACACGGTAATAAAACGGGCCAGAACCGCCGCATCGGCGGCGCTGTAGTCGTACGCGCCCTGAAGGTATCCCTGAATAATAAGGCGAAGGTTGCGGATATGATCCACGCCCACATCGACCCCGAGGCCAAAAACATCGGCGTCAAGTTTGTCGCCGTCGACATCGCTTACACAGTGGATGACAAAGTAGCGGTTATTCGCCCCCGCCCGCTGGGCGCCGTTTTTAATCGCCAGCCCCAGTTGAAGGCCGATGGCGCGGATCTGTTCCACGGTATCAATCCGCGAGTGGGGTCCTTCGTAGTTAATCCAGTTAATTACTGCCTGGTTGTTTTCCAGTTCCGGACGGTCGACATTCTGGGCAAAAAGACCGCTTGCGACGGCAAGACCCAGCAAAGCGGGAAAAAGCCGATTTTTCATATAGAGCTCCTTACACTATGCGCTACTTCCATGATATACCAAAAGGCGGCGTATGGAAAGACTAACGCAGACTCGCGATTTCGCGCTTTGCCTGGGCGCGGGCGCGGGAGGGCATAAAATCCCGCTCCAGAATTCCCAGGAGTTTGAGGCCCGCTTCGCTGAGCGGCGGACCGGAAAACCGGCATAATGAACCGATTGCCAAAGCGGTAGAAACAAGGACCTCTTCGTCCCGGTAATTGGAGGTCATCGCCATCGCGAACGCCCGCAGGGCGATTCCGTCGGGGTCCACCCCGATGCGGCCGATTGCTTCTGCGGCGGCGCTGCGTACGGTAGGGTCCTTTTCTTTTATATAAATATCGGCAAGAAAGGGAATAATCTCGCGCGAGCCAATCATGCCCAAAAGCGCGAGCGCCTGGCTCCGCTGGCTTACATGAACCGGCGGATGGGTCTGCGATGTCTGTACCGGCGTCGCGCTGCTTCCAATTTCCATCAGGTAGGAGGTGTAATCGGTCTCCTGTTCGCCGATACCCGTTTTTACCAGAGAGGCAGCCCTGGCGATCTCCGCGCTCATTTGGATTTCATCAAACTTATAATAGTATTCCGCCCAGGGCGAGGGAGGCGGATCTCCCAGGCCGTAGGAGCCTTCCGGCTCGGGGCCATAGAGTGATTTTTGTCTCTCGATAACGCGGTCTTCGACTTTATAGGCGTACAGTATCCAATCGCGGCCGCCGGAAAAAACTTTGCCGTCTTCGCTGAACGCGGGGACTGCCGCCGAACCCGAAATAGTAAGCGTCCACAGTTTTCTTCCGTTGTTTCCAAAACAGGTAACGCCGCTTCCGCTCAGGACGTACAGTCCCCGTTCATCCCAGAGTAACGATACCGCTGTTCCCCCGCTTCCCAGGTGGGAGGGTTCGTTCCACAGGCTGCGGCCGTCGGGAACCGAAAAAACGGCCACCGTGCCCGACGCCAAAAGGACAGCCGCCTGATCTCCCCGCGCGATTCCTGTTATCGGCGCGCCGCGCAGGTTTCCCATCGCGCGGGCCGGTCCGCCTGAGTCGCGAAAGAACCGCGTTTGTCCGTTTTTGCCGATAACGGCGACGCCGCCTGATACCGGCAGCAGAAGGCCGGGCGTTTCGTCCAGCTGCCGTTCTTCAAGTTTCCCCTGATGGCTTATGTCAACAAGCACGCTGTTTTCGAGCGCCGCCGTTACGCCTCCCTTCCGGTTAAGAAAGGGCCCGAAAATGCCGCGCGCGTCAAGTTCCTGCCGCCAAAGCAGGTTGCCCGAAGCGGTGTAGCAGGAAATTCCCTGCCCGCTTGGCACAAAAAGCCGCCCGTCCCAGCCGGTAACGACCGGCGCGTCAAGAAGGCTGTTTTTAATACGCCATAATTCGCGGCCGGCGCGGTTTACCGCGATAAGATCGCCGTCAAGGCGGCAGATGTACGAGGTGCCCTCCCGCGCGCGGGTAACATAGGGGGTAAGTTTTCCTCCGGCGTAATAGTCCCATAGATGTCTGCCGTCAAGGGAGTAGGCGCGCATATTGCCGCCGTCGAGCACCGCTGTTACCGTTCCCGCCTGTACCGCCGGCACGCCGATGATTTCGCCGGTCATCGCCCGCCGCCACACCGGGACGGCGGCGTCTTCCTGCTCCCCCGAATAATCCGCCCGTTCCGCTTCCGCGGCTAAAAGTTCCGCCGCCGGGACGGCGAACAGCAGTATGGCAAGACAGCTCCGTAAAAGAACGCAGCCGCCAGAAAGAAACTTTTCTGTTTTCGCGGGTAATTTGGAATGGTTTTTATTCATGTCCCTGTACTACGCTCCAGAATCGCCAGACTTTCGATATGGGGTGTCTGGGGATAAAAATCATAAAGTGTCAGTTCTTTAAGTATATACGATTTTTTGAGCGCGCGGCAGTCCCTGGCAAGAGAAAGCGGATCGCAGGAAACATAGGCCAGATGAGCGGGGCCGCTTTGGGTAAGGAGCTCGCGCAAATTGGCGGCCAATCCCTGCCGGGGCGGATCGGCAACGGCAAAACACCACGGCGCGCGGGCCTTCCATTTTTCCGCCTTTTGCGCAAAATAGCGGAATTTTCCCTGCGGGCAGTGGCGGGCAAGGTTTGTTTTTGCCAGTTCCAGCGCCAGGCCGTTTTCTTCGATAAGGTCAATGACGCCTTCAAAAAATTCGGCGTAAAACAGCGGAAAGGTTCCCACGCCCGCGTAAAGATCGCCCACGCCTCCCTTTATGCCGCTTTGGGCGATTCCGGCGGCGATGTTACGCAGGTGTAAAAGGAGCTTTTCCAGCATGGCGGCGTTACTTTGAAAAAAACAGCCGGCGTCGACAATCAGCTTTTTTTCCAGATAGCTAAATTCACCGCGCTGTTTAAAGCGTCCGTTTATTTCGGCCTCGGCGATTACGGTATTGTCCTTTCCATAGACGGTAAAACGGTCCTTGCCGGGCGGCGGAATGATGCTTCCTTCGCGGAGTGTTTTTCGCACAACGGGATCGGCAATGGGGCAGTCGTCAACGGGAAGGAGTTCGCTTCCCCGGCGGGCCTTAAAGGCGGTTTTTGGCCCCCGGTTGGAACGGAGCGCGTGAAAACCAAGGCGGTTGCGGTATTCTTTTGGGGCGGAAGGGACAATGTTGACGGGCAGCGCGTCAAGCTCCATTCCCGCCTGCCGCATCGTTTCTTCAAGATAACGCTGTTTTGCCCTGAGCTGGGCGTTATAGTCAATGTGCTGGAGCGAGCAGCCGCCGCAGCGCCGGTAGAGGGGGCAAAACGCTTCCGCCGGAGGCGCTTTGTCTAGCAGTGTTTCAAATCGCGGTGGTTTCATACTTGTCAACGAGTACCAACTATAGCATAATGACCGTACAATTTGTAGTTGAAGCTGTTTGTGCAAGGTGGATTTTTTTTGCTTGTTCGTTACGGAAAAAAAGAGAACGGCGCGCTCGTTAAAAAAGCGCTCGTCTATACGCGGGGGGAACACAACATTGACCCGGCGGCGGTTGACAGCGAGGCGGTGTTCATTACCGGGCGGCTGCGGGCCAACGGGTATGACGGCTATGTAGTCGGCGGCGCCGTACGCGATCTGATTTTGGGAAGGCGCCCCAAAGATTTTGACATTGCCACCAACGCGACGCCGGCGCGGATCAAAAAACTGTTTCGTAATTCGCGGATTATCGGGCGGCGTTTTAGGCTTGTTCATGTTTTTTTTGGACCGCGTATATTTGAAGTTTCAACGTTCCGTTCCCTAAAAGACGGGCATACCGGCAATACCTACGGCACCATTGACGAGGATGTACTGCGCCGCGATTTTTCGTTTAACGCGCTTTACTATGATCCGGGAAAGCAGATTGTCGTCGATTATGTCGGCGGCGTCGCCGATATAAAAAAAAAGCGGCTTACGCCGGTTATTCCGCCCGAAGTAATTTTTAAGGATGATCCGGTGCGGATGATCCGCGCCGTCAAATACGCCGCGGCCTGCGGTTTTAAGGTGCCCTGGTTTCTTATGCGGCGCATTAAAAAAGAATCGGTCCTGCTTGAAACGGCTTCTTCTTCGCGCCTTACCGAAGAGACGATAAAAATTATCAATTCGGTCCATGCGGCGGAGATTGCCGCAAATCTGGAAGAGGCGGGGCTTTACGCCTATCTTCAAAAAAACGCCGCGATTTTAATGAGGAAGGATGCCGGGTTTCGTAAAAATTATCTAAAAAGCCTTGCGCAAAACTGCGGCTCCGAAAAGGCCGGCCAGTCCCTTTCGGCGCTTATCCGCGATTATCTGGATAGTGTCTGCGACTGGAGCGCAAAACCCGCAAATCTTTCCAAAACCGAAGAAACAAAATGGCATTCGGGGAATTTGGAGCTGTTTCGAAAAATGTTTTTTGAGGCGCGGCGTTTTTTACTTCCCATGAATCCGCCAAAACTGGAACTGGAAAAAGCGCTGCGGCTTGTGTTTGCCGAGCACGGCAGGGAAGTGCGCAAAACGCGTATTTTTGACCGGCCCAGACGCCCCGCCGCTAAACCCGACAGGCTGTAAGGGCGCATAACGCTCCGCAGAAGGCGGCTGAACACGGGGAGCTCCGGCGAAGCGTAAACACTCCTGTTATGCGAAGTTTGGGCGCGTTACAACTTTTTCTTTTTCCAGGATTTTTGATCTTCTGAGGCTTTAAAATTATAAATTGGTTTTATAATATTCAATATCCTGGCCGTTTGCTCCATGTTGATAATGATAGTATCCATGGTTTTGTAGGCCATAGGGCTTTCGTCTATCGTTTGTTCATTAACAGAAGTTGAATAAATCCCTTCCATCTCGTTTTTATAATCTTCCAGCTTTAATGTCATAAAAGCTTTCCTGCGGCTCATAACCCTCCCGGCGCCGTGCGGCGATGAATAATTCCAATCCGGATTTCCAAGACCTTCGCAAATAATGCTTCCGTCCCGCATATTAATCGGTACAATTAATTTTTCGCCCTTCTTTGCTGAAACAGCCCCTTTTCGTAAAATCATTGATTCGGTATCAATATAGTTATGTACCGTTGAAAATTGTTCATATTGTTCTTCATTTGATATATTTAATCCCTTCAAGATTGTATGCATCATGGCTTTTCGATTAATTAGCGCAAAATACTGGGTTCTTTTCATATCGTTAATATAATCATCAAAAAGTTCATTACTTACATAGGCAAGATCTTTTGGGATATTTGTTACTATTTGCGCTCTTGTTTTCTTGATAGTATCCTGAATTTCTTTTTCACGGCCTTCGACTTTAAGTTTTGATATAATTTTATCAATGTCTACCATGCGATTACCATTTAATTGCCGCCATGCCTGTTCTTGATAATATTCAGCTATCTCTTTTCCTAAATGGCGGCTGCCCGAGTGAATGACAATATACAAATTATTTTTATCGTCTCTGTTGGCTTCAATAAAATGATTGCCGCCCCCAAGCGTTCCCAGACTTTTTTGCGCGTATCCTTTGTTAATTGCAGGGCACCGAATTTTACCAAAATCTATTTTAGCTATAAACTCATGCTCGTCATCCCTGATATCCATTCCATTGGGAATTTCCGAATGAATTATTTTATCAAGACGCGCAGGGTCAAAATCGTTTGATTCCTTTGTGTCATTATTTATAATAATCGTTTCCATGCCGCAGCCGATATCCACTCCAACCAAATTTGGAACAATTTTATCTTTAATTGTCATTGTTGTTCCAATTGTACAGCCGGCTCCGGCGTGGACATCGGGCATGAGTCTGATTTTACTGCCCTCGGCAAACGGCTGATTGCAAAGGTTTTCTATCTGCTCGCGGGAAAAGTCATCCAGTTCGTTCGTAAAGACTTTTGCGATATTATATTTGCCTTGAATTTCTATCATACAAACCCTCTTTATCATTTATAATATATACCAACTGTTCATTTGTCAACTCTTTTAAGGGATTTTTTGCCCAAATTTCGTAGGACTCCGCAGCTGAACTCCGGGGAGCGCGGCGGCGGAGCGCAAACAGGCATGTTACGCGCAGCGCGCCTTAAAATTGGTTAAAAATTTATTTGACGAAAATATACCTAATAAATAAAACTTTGTATTGACAACAAATATAAAATATAAAATATGAAAAAATGAAAAATGAAAATAATAACGCCCTGTATACTTGTGTGTTCAATTTTGTTGACTTTACCTTCATGTACTTTATTAAAAATAATGGATACAGTGGATACAGTAATGGATGATATGGATATTTTTAGTAAACGAAATGACGATAATGACTATCCGGGTAATGTAAAAATATATGTTGAAAATAGATCTGAAGAAATAATAGTAGTATTTGATAAGGATTATTTTGAAGGTATTGAACTTGCCCGCATTTCAATTAGAAAAGTACAAACAATAAACATAGAAAAAGGCAGAACAATATATATAAGCGGCGGAAACACAAGGAAACAATACATGGAAATTATTTGTGATAAAGACAATGAAACATATTATTGTTTTAATTTTTATAATAAAGAGCCTTTTCCGGAACGGCGGTAAAGCCGCTCTAAAATATAACACCTATAAAATAATCCGCCAATAATGAATGATAAATAAATTTTTAAATGAATGGCTATATTGAGTTCATATAAATAATAATGTTTAAATGATGCATCTATACCATCTTCCATACTGCTAATATCGTATATATCAAGATTTGATTTTATCAACTCAATAATTGTAGTTGGAAACAGTATTAACAGGGATGGTAAAATTGCGATAAATATATTGATAATATATTTAAGGGTTTACGCCGTTGGTGTACCCATTATTTTTTATTTATAAATATTTATTCCCATCTTCTATATCTATACCTATTTACTGTTTCATTTCCAATTTCATTTAGAATTTCCGCTTCAGTTTTTGAAAATTTGAAAACAAATGTAAAAGAGAAAGAAGTCAATTGCATAAAAAAACCTCTTTCTTCAAAGGCCAATTCATCAAAATTGAAACTGTCCTTCATACCTTCCTCTACCATAGCAAGGCAGAAAACCTTTAAATGTAAAGGTAATTTCTCTCTTTCAATACCAACAACCTCATGGGCCTGTCCAGAGGGATAACATTGTGTAATATAATATATTAGACTTGTTTAATAACCATCTAAACCAGCCTGTCATAATTTATAACACCACAAATTAAATTCATCCTCAGGGAATGCCGGTTGCGGCAATGCCCCCGGTAAGGATATGCCAT
>JAIRYT010000013.1 GCA_031267675.1 Treponema sp.
TGTTTTTTTGTATAACGACAAGAAAACAGTGTGGCTCGAATTTGAAAATTGGCGGGAAATCGAATCGAACCAAGAAATTATGAATACCATAGTGTCAGCTTATTCGGAAGATGAAGAAAAAACCGAATGAATATAAAACGTAATGGGAAGCGTCGTGGAGCAAGGTATTTATATTTTCTTGACGGCAAAAATTTGTACTATTCACGAGAACCCTTTTTTAATATTGATTTGTTTCCGGGGAGCTTTGCGGTAAACTGGTATAAGTGCGATCTCGATAACGGTTCAAAGGAAAAGTTGTTTTGCGTTTCAGAAACAGCTATGATACTTGGTTTTGTTAATCCGTAGTGTCCCCGTACGCTCAATCCGGCAGCCGCCGTTATGTACACAGAAAAGCGGTACCCGGCAGCGTACCTTCAGCCAGTTCTTTAAGTTTTCCCCCGTACGCAAGAACCATGGGAATGCCGTAACTGGTAACAAGTTCGGCGGCGTCAAGTTTTGTTACAATACCGCCGGTGCCAAAATTGCTTTTTCCCGCGGTCTGTACAGACGCTTTAACGGCGGCAAGATCGCGCACTTCGCTTACCAGAACCGCGTCCTTGTGGGACTTGGGGTTTTTATCGTAAAGCCCTTCGATATCGCTAAAAAGAACAAGCAGGTCCGCGCTCCACAGAATGGCCGACTGGGCGGCCAGCGTATCATTGTCGCCTATTTTAATTTCCTCTACCGAGACGCTGTCGTTTTCATTTATGACGGGGATAATTCCTTCATCAACCAGGGTAAAAAGCGTGTTCCGCATATTAAGCGTCCGCGTGTCATCAGAAAAATCGTCCCGCGTTAAAAGAATTTGCGCAATGTGAATTCCCTGCGGCGAAAAGGCTTTTTCCCAGGCCTGCATAAGGCAGACCTGGCCGACCGCGCACAGGGCCTGCCGGTAATGTATGTTACGCCTGTGTTCCCACTTTCCCATGGTAGAAAGGCCGGCCACCTGCGCGCCCGAAGAAACGATAACAAGCTGCTTTCCCTGTTTTACAAGCGCGGACGCTTCGCGCGCAAATTCGGCAAGCAGGTTAGAATTGATTTTGCCGTCCGCCGCGGCAAGCGTGCTGGATCCCAATTTTACCACAATCTTTCGGGCGTCCGCGATTAAACCGGGTATGGTCATTTTCGAATGTGCCCCTGACCGCTTACGCGGTATTTGATTGTGGTAAGCGCTTCGAGCCCCATGGGCCCGCGCGCGTGGAATTTTTGGGTGCTGATTCCCAATTCCGCGCCAAAGCCAAATTCCCCGCCGTCGGTAAAGCGCGTTGACGCGTTGACATATACGCAGGCGGCGTCAACGCGGGCGCAAAAGCGCTCCGATGCGTCAAGGCTGCCGCTAAGGATTGCTTCGGAATGCCGCGTACCATATTGATTTATGTGGGCAATTGCTTCGTCAAGGGAATCGACGGTTTTAACCGCCAGAATAAAATCCAGAAATTCCGTCTTCCAGTCTTCGTCAACGGCGTCCCGCACAACAAGGCCTGCGGGAATCTGAGCGATTGCCGCCTTTGATTCGGCGTCGCAGCGTAATTCGCAGCGCCCGGCCATGGCTCCGGCAAGAGAGGGCATAAGACCGGCGCATACCGCGCGGTGAACAAGAATTGTTTCGACCGCGTTACAGGCGCCGGGTTTTTGCAATTTGGCGTTTGCGATAATTTTGACCGCGCCAGAAATACTCTGCACATGTTGATCCACATAAATATGACAGTTTCCCTCGCCTGTTTCGATTACCGGTACGCGGGAATTTTCCACAACCCGCCTGATAAGGTCATGGCCGCCGCGGGGCAGTACAACGTCAATATATCCACGCGCGCGTATTATCTGGTCAATGTCGTCCCGGTTTCCCTGCGCAAGCTCAACTGCCGCCGGAATTCCGCCCGCTTTTTCCAGACCCGATTTAATGGCGGCGGTGATTGCGCGGTTTGATTCCAGGGCCGCCCGGGAGCCGCGCAGCAAAATGGAACAGCCGGCCTTGTAGGCAAGGGCAAAGGCATCGGCTGTTACATTGGGCCGTGATTCATAGATAATTGCCGCTACGCCAAGGGGCTCTGTAATCCGTTCTATAAGAAGCCCTGAGGGAGTTTTCCAGCCTTTTACGTTACCCGCCGGATCATCCAGCAGGGCGATGTTTTTTATGCCGTTAATAATTCCGGTAATGCGCCCGTCGTCAAGAAAAAGACGGTCGACAAGCGCTTCGTTCATGCCCGATTCTTTTGCCCGTTCTACATCGCTTTTATTGGCCCGCGTTATGCCGTCTCTTTGCACGTCTATCGCGGCGGCGGCGGCGTAAAGACCGGCATCCTTTTGTTCGCGGTTTTGCAAAGCCAGTTCCGCCTGGGCTTTTTTAAGGCTTGCAAACATATCCTGGAGCGAAGCGTCTTTTGTATCGTGAATATCGCCCTGCACAGTATTCCCCTAAACAAGTAATTCGACAGCGGATGCTTTTACCGCTTCGGTTAAATCGTATTCAACGCCGCCGCGCAGATAAAAAAGCCAGCAGCAAATTCGCGGCGTTAAAAAAATATCGGCGGCCGCGCGGCGGTACACGGCAAGCTGTCCCAGATGCCTTGTTATATCTTCCACATGGTCGGTCTTAAAGTCAACCACATGGATAACGCCGTCCGCTTCAAACACAAGGTCCATTGAGCCGCTTATGGTAACCTTTTGTTCCTGTTCCGGCCCCGGCCGCTGTACCATTGTTACAAAGCGGAATTCATTTTTACGCCATGCCGCGCCGCCGGCCATGCCGCCAAGCGCCGAAGCAAAAAACCCTTCCGCCAGCGCGGCAGCCGTTTCTAAAAGCTGTTCCGCCTGTCCGGCGCCAAGGCGGCCCGCCAATTCCGGGGGAATATCCGGGGCAAGGCCCTTAAAACGTTCTTCGATAAACGAATGAACAAAGGTTCCGAATTCTTCCGCCCTGATTCCGGCCGATTCAAGCAGGGTGTCAATTTTTCCGTTCAGTTCGGCTGTATTCGCGTCTGCGCGCGGGCTTATATTCGCATTCGCGGAATCAACATGCAGACTGCTTGCCGCATAATGAAGAACACGCGCCGGCAGGTCCGGAGAGGCGGGAATATTTTCGTACGTTGTCCGCAGGGCCGCCACGGATGTTTTTAGATTTTCCGCGCTGTCCGCGCCCGGTCCCGCGGTTTCAAAAATCTGCTCAAACGTATACAGCTGATCATCGCTTACGAGCGGCGGGAGCAGGCGAAAGAAACTGATTGACTTCACTTTTTTTGATCTAAACTGGTTATAGCGCTCGTAAAAATAATCCATCGGGTCCATGCTTTCCGGCGGCAGTTCTTTTTTTTCATCGTTGTTTTGTCTGCTCATGCGGGCCGAAACAAATAACCGCGATTCGGCGCGGGTCATGGCGACATAGAGCAGCCGCCTGAGTTCCGCGCTTGTTTTAAGGCGGTCCTCTTCCTTTTCCGCGTCAAAAAAATAATTGCCGCCAATTACCAGTTCTTCCGCCGGGGGAAGGGCGGGGACAAGCCCCCAGCGTTCCGTGTACAGGGCAAGTTCGCTCCTGTTTCGCGTATTTTCGGCGCTTCCGCAGCCGTACAAAAACACGACCGGAAACTCAAGGCCCTTGCAGCGGTGAATCGAAAGTATGCGTACGCCGGAATCTTCTTCGCCGGGGAGTTCCAAATCGTCCGGTCGTTCTTCGCGCGAAAGAAGCATTTCAAGATGATCCAAAAAATCAACAAGGCCCTTTCCCTGTTTTTCGACGGTGCGGGCTGTTTCAAAAAACAGATCGTACAGGCTGCCATAGGCCTGATATTTTTGAAACCACAACGTTTCAAAACGATACCCTTTTTCGTACCACAGTTTGGTAATGAGCGCGCTTACCGGAAGATCGCGGGCGTCCCGGCATAATTCTTCGTACAGACGGCGGCCGGCGCGGTAACGAAAAAGATCAACATCCTGGAAACGATCTTCCGGCGTACGGTCAAAGGGAACAGGATTATTTTTTGACAGCATGCAAATGGTCAGCGCTTCGCCGCTTAAGCGTACAAAAGGAGAGGCAAGCAGCGCCGCGTACGCGATGCGATCATTCGGGTATACAATCAGTTTTAAAAGATTCCACATATCGTTTACCGGCGCGTCATGCAGCATGGCCGCCGGGCGGTCGGTAAAAAAGGGAATGCTAAAATTTTTAAAACTTTTTTCCAGCGAGTGCTGGTTGGTATAACTGCGCTGCAATACCGCGATGTCGCCGTAGGTACAGGGCCTAAGCAGCTTTGTTTTTTTATCGCGTACGGGCGCGCCGGCGCGCACCAGTTCCTGTATGGTCCGCGCGGTATAATCGGACTCGTAGTCGGGGGGATTACGGTTTGAATTTTCCGGTATGCGGTCCTCGTCAAAAAACGCAAAATGCAGACGCTTTCCGCCGCCCCATGTTTTGCCGCCTTCGATCCATTCGATCCAGCGGTATGAAGCTTCGTAATCCGCGATGCCTTTTTCAGGTTTAAATACCGCGTCCTCCAGCGGGCAGGGATCGTCCTTCGAAAGCAGGCCGCCAAAGATACTGTTAAAGTTTTTGACAAGATCGGGATGGGAGCGGTAGTTTTTGCCCAGGTTGATATTGACCCCGCCGTGATCCGCGCCAATGTCGCGGGAAAGGCTGCGGAATACCGAAACATCCGCGCCGCGAAACCGGTAAATTGACTGCTTTTCATCGCCCACAAAAAAAATTTTGCCGGGACACAGCGCGCCGCTTAAAGGAACTCCTTTTGCGCAGTGGTCGTCTTTTTCCGCCAAAAGATACACAAGATCGCGCTGCAGGCTGTTATTGTCCTGAAACTCGTCGATCATGATTTTTTTGTAGCGGTTTTTATACATGGCCCTGATGCCGGGATACCGGATGAGCGCGTCAACGGCAAGATGGGCAATATCGGTAAAGGTTAAAATACCCGCCTCGCGTTTTTTTTGATTAAGCGCCGCCTGGTATTCCGCGATAAGGGGAAACACTCCCCGCACGGTATTCCATTGCAGACAGGGATTGGCGATTGCTTCCAGTTCTTTCCAAAGCTGATCTTTTATTTTTCTAAAATGCCGCTGTACAATTTGATACGACTCGTTTTCGCTCCCGCTTTTTCTAATGGGAAGGGCGCAAAGGCGGCTTACAAAATCAAAGAACTGGCTGATTTCTCCGCGTAATTTTTCGTTGTCATTACCGCTGGACGGATCGCTTTGATCCGTTTCCGTTTGCGCCATATCTGTCTGCTCTTCCTGAAACAGATCTTTTTGAAGCGGCGCCTTTTGAGGTCGAACCTTTCGCGGCTGATTTTGTAAAGGCGGGTTTTCGTTAAACAGATTTTCCAGCGCGGGAATTTTTGGCCGCTGTTCCATAAGCGGCTCCAAAAGCTGAAACAATTTTGTCCCCGTACAGCGCTCCCGCATCTCGTCCAGCAGTGACGAAAGTTCCCCGGTTTTTTTGCGCCACTGGGCAAGTAATTCATTTTTTTGCAGCATCTCAAAACGGTCAAAATCGCAGGGCCGGGAAACAGGGCTGTGCGCGAGCAAGGGATTGGCAAAAAGATTGTCCGCCACCTCCCTGATTTTATGTTCCGCGATAAGCTGCTGCAGGGCGCTGTTGTTCCGGTTGTCCAGAACAAAACGCAGCGCCAGAGCGCGGGCAAGATCGCGCACGGCGCCTTCGTCGCTGGTAAACGCGGCGCTTATTCCAAAATAACGCGAAGCGGAGCGGGCAACCATCGCGCAAAAATGATCCAGCGTAAAAATGGAAGCGTTATGAAAATTGTCCAGCGCTTCGCGCGCCCGCTCGTTTGCAGGAGCCGCCGCCGCGAGCAGTTTGTAAATGCGGTCGTACATTTCGTTGGCCGCTTTATTGGTAAAGGTAATGGTTAAAATTTTATCGACCGTACAAACGCCGTCAAGAATAAAGCGCCCGTAACGGGCGGCAAGCACCCGTGTTTTTCCCGATCCCGCGCCCGCGCTTACCACGGCGTTTGAATCGGTGTTTACCGCGTCGCGCTGCTCCTGATCCAGTTCGTCCATAACGTCCGGCATGTCAGTCATTATCTTCTTCCTCTTCTTCATCGGCAGACGCAAAACCGCTTTTGACCGGATTTTTATTTTGTCCTTCGGGGCCGGGGTTTAGATCGTAAAGGGAGCGGCAGATTGTTTTAAAGGAGCAGTTAGCGCAGATTTTTTTTACGATCTCCGGCGTAAAATCGAGCGCTTCCAGACGGGCGGCAAAACAATCTATCGCCCGGTCAAGCGCTTCCATGGTGCCGTCGTATTCATCGCGGTTTATTTGGTTTTTCGTTCCTTCCAGTGTTCCAATAACCGCAGATAACTTATGTTTGGTAATATTCGCGTAAAGCGCCTGTGTTACCCGCTCGCCAGAGGCCTGTTCGTACAGTTTGATATACATGGGCATTTGGTAGTCAAGCGGCGAATCTTCGCTTCCCGCGCGGCAGTTTTTTAGGGAAGGCGTTTTACTGGTTTTATAATCGATGATCAAAGGCCCCCGGTCGGAACGGGAAACGCGGTCGATTCGTCCCTTTAGGAGTATGCCTTCCCGGTATAAAAAGCTGTATTCTTCTTCCAGCGATAGTACTTCATATCCGTTAAGGTAACGCGCTTCGGTAGCAAGCAGCGCGCGAAGGCGGCGCGTCATTGACGCGGAAAGGGACGGTATAAGCGGATACAGCAGCTGGCCCCGTAATTCCCTGCTTGTCCGTAGCACCAGGGCGGTACATTCGCCGGCCCATTTAACATATTCGCCAAGGCTGCTTTTTTTAAAAACGCCGCGTTCCTTTATGCGCGTAAAAAGAAGGCGCAGAATGTCGTGATATAAAAGACCGCGCGATTCATCGTCAAGCATGGCCGCGTCAAGTTTGTAGGGTTCAAGGCCAAAAATTCGTTTGTAAAGCCAGCTGAGCGGGCAGGAAAAAAATTCTCCAAGGTCGGTCGCCGACACGCTTAACGGTAATCCTGCTGCCGCCTCTTTATATCCCCTGTTCCACACCCTGCTTTTTAGTTCGGCGCGTACTGCCGCCGAAATTGTCCCGCCGCCGGAATGTTCCGCGCCGTTTTCGCGCGCAAGTAAAATTTCCGTCCAGGCGCTAAAGCCGCTTTTTTGCAGCGGATAGAGGAACGCGGGGAGCTGCCCGCCGGATCGCCAGTTTTTTTCTGCGCGGTAGGGATCGGGCTCTTTTTCCGTCTGTCCGTGTTCCACAGAAGACTGCTTCAAGGCAAGCGTGCTGTGCGGAATTGCCCAGCCGGAAAAAGTCCGCTCGCTGGCGCTCGTCCAGGTGAGGCAGGAATAATCGGTATAGGGCGCAAGATGATAGAGCGAGAGCATGGCGGCCGATTCGTCGCTGTCTTTAATTCCCAAAAGTTCGCGTTTGTCCTGGCTCAAAAACGGCAGCGGCCGGTATTGCACGGTAACGGCGGCCTGGGACGCGTTAAGCACAAAATGACAGCGGAACGGCGTACCTGCGGCGACACGGTAATCAAAAATATTTACCCCGCCCGCCCTGCGGTTATACACATAATTCTTTTCGTCAAGGTGGGAACAAAAAAACGCAAGCGGATTTGGCGGCGCAAGATCCGGGTATTGTGTTTCTGTCTGGACAAGAAGCGATAATTCCGCTATTTCGCGGGCAAGAACCGCGTCGCTTTCTTCGCCGCAGTCGTCCATGTTTAAAAGGCCGCGAAAGGCAAAATAGGCGTCCCGCAACTGTAAAAAACTTTTTGCGCCGCCTAGCGCGGCTGTTTTTTCCCTAAGGGTATTGTAGTACTCGCGCAGGCCGGGCTCCCGCCCGTTTTTTTCCAGCGCTTCGTTCCAGGAGTCAACGGTTTTTCCGCTGCTGTTCCGGTACGATGAAACACAGTGGTTTAAAATGCCAAAGTCGACAAGCGCCGTGTTTTTTTGCGAAAAACGCCAGGGAATGGACGTGTCAAGAAGCAGCGTTTTAAGCGCGTCAAAAGAAAAATCGTTTACTATACATTTGTTAAGTAATGAAAAAAGCCTGCCGGCGGGGTATTCGCCCAGAGGCCGGCCCATATGCGAATAAAAAGGAATACCGCGCAAAAAACATTCCCGCGTAAAATAGGGCTCCATACTGTTAAAATCGCCCAGACTCACCGCCATGTCTTCAAAGGGAATTCCCCCGCGCCGAAGGTCAAGAAGGCGTTCGACCACGGCCTTTATTTCTTCCCGCGATGAATTAAAAAAATAAAGGGAATCTTCGCCGCCGGAACAGTGCTCCCGGCAAAAAGCGGCGTTTTTATCCGCCAAAATTAATTCGACTTCGGGGCAGTCAAGCAGTTTTTTATATTCCAAAAAATCACTTAACGCTTCGGGGAAAAATACCAGATAGCGCCGCCCCGCTTCTTTAAGCGCCGCCGCAACACCCTCCGCGGACGCGTGTTCCCAGGCCGGTTCAAACAGGCGGTGCTGCCGTAAAAAATGGGCGTATTTTGTTTTAACAAGTCCCAGATCGCGATCCTCCTCATCTTTTTGATACGAACCCTTTTCAACAGCCGCCTCCCAATAGGCGAGCAAAGGAAGCAGCGAGGCAAGGTAATTGGAAAAAACCGCGCCGTCCGCGGCAAATTCCGGCGGAATAACGGCGGACAAAAACGGCTGCTCCGCGTTGGCGCGGACCAGGGAATGGGCAAAGAGTTTACGGACAAGCGATGAAGCGGGGCGGCTTTCGCGGGAGCGGCACAGGACGCTTTCCTTAAAACGATCCCACGCCATAAAGCGGTCTTCGGCGACCGAGCGAAGCGGTCCGTGTACGCAGATCTTGCGGGACCACTGGACTGCGGCGGCCTGAGAGGGAAATACAAAATAATAATCCGGTTTTACAATTCTATCCGCGATAATTTTAAAAATCATGGGAGAACAGGCGCGTCTGTCGTTTCATCCTGCGGTTCCTTCCATACAAGTGTTACCGTATATTTATCTTTTATGCCGGGGAGCCCTCCAAGAAGGCTTCCCAATTGCTGCACGAGCGAAGCTTTCGCGTCGTCAATGGCGTCGCTCGCGAGCACCCGCTCTTCCATTTCGCGTTTACGTTCAGCGGTAACCCTAAACGCGTCTTCGATTTTTATTTGGTTAAAAATAGTCTGCGATTGATCATACACTTCGATGGAATCATCCATTATCTCGTGCGAAAGAATTTTTACGGGAGGAAGCAGCACGCGTATTTCAGGACGGGTGTTTTCGTCAGGTTCACCCGCGTCGGGCGCTTCTTCTACCTGTATCTGCGACGCGTCAATACCCAGCTTCATGGTTCCGTCGTAGGTAAAAATATATTTGCGCGTGGTAAACGGAATATTCCAGCCGTTAATATCCCTGCGGTTAATGTCCTTTACGACAGATGTATAACGGTAGGCAAGGCTCGCGTATTCGCCGATGGGCAGCGCTTCTTTTACCACGGTATGCGCTGAAACATCCGAAACGCTCTGGACAGATGGAAGATTCAGCCTGCCGCGCAAAAGATACCCCGCCGCTAAAACGAGCGCGATAACAAGAATTAAAACCAGGGTAGAAAACCTGAATTTCACGCTTTACATGGTAACATTATCGCACTATAATGTCAAGGTATCGGGTTGTATATAATATTTTGTTATAATGAAAACCCCGCTTGACCATCGTATTTTAACGTGTTATTTTTCGCTTGTAGGTTATACCAGGAAAAAATTATTATGATTATGAAACTTAAAAATATTGGTTTTTGCATTGTAGTGCTGTTTTGCAGCTTCTTTGTTTTTGCACAGGAAACGCCGGGGAATACTCCAAATGCGCCGAACCGGCGGCGGCTGGATCCTGACGAAGCGGTGGAAATGGCCGTTAAAAACAATCTAAGTCTGCAGCAGACGACGCTCAATAACGAAGCAAAGCGGCGCGCGGCGGCGACTCCCTGGAACGTGTTTATTCCCAAGGTCGATGTATCTTCAACGCTAAGGCGGCAGAACGTCGTACCGGAACTCAACGTAATCGATTTGAGTTCTGCTGTACCGGGAGGACCCGTCATACCCATAGGCGGCGGGGGCCCCCGGTGGGTTTTGGGCGCCCAGTTACAGGCGAGTCTTGGCATCAATGTGGGAACATTTGTGGGGATGAAAAAGACAATCGCCGAATATCAGGCGGGGCGTATTTCGGTCGAAAAGGCCCGCCTTGAGCTGGAGCGGGATGTGCGCAAGGCGTATTTTGGCATGCTTCTGGCGCAGGCGCGAATCGGACAGCTCCGCGAAAGTTTTGGTAATGCGGAGCGGCGGGCTGTGAGCGCTCAGGCCAATTACCGCGCCGGCCTTATACCGGAAGTTTCCATGCTTCAGGCCCAGGTCGCCCGCGACAACATACGTCCCGAACTTGATGACGCTGAAAATAATTTTAAACTCGCCATGGCCCAGTTCGCCATGTTTTTGGGACTTCCCTATGACAGCGAGTTTGAACTGGTTGCCCAGGACGAAGCCCGGTTTGTTCCGCTGGATACCGAAGAACTTATTTCCAGGGCGGCGGCCAATAATCCCAATCTGGAAGAATTGCGCCACACCCTGTCGGCAACCAAAGCGCGGCGCACAGAAGCGTTTTTCAATGTGTATACGCCGACGCTTACCCTTTCCTATTCCAAAGTTCCCGCATTCAGGGGCGATCCGCAAAAAGATCGTGTCTCTGACTTTGACCGCTGGAGGGAGAGCACGGGCGCGTTTTCCGTAACGCTTTCCTGGCGGCTTAACGGTTTTCTTCCCTTCACCCCCGAATACCAGGGTGTCAGGGCGCTGGATGACGCGGTTAAGGCGTTAAATCTGGGCATTGCCCAGGCGGTGCAGGGCGTGGAAACGGAAGCGTACAGCATCATTTTAAAACTGGAAAAAACCAGGGAAAGCGTTGAAGCGCAAAAACGTACGGTCGAGCTGGCGGAGCGCACCCTGCGCCTTTCCGAGGCCGCGTACCGCAATGGTCTTAAGGAATTTCTGGAAGTGCGCAACGATCAGGATGCCTTAAATCAGGCGCGTCTTGGCGCGCTTAACCAGAACTATGATTACCTTATGGGTTTGCTTGATCTTGAATACGCCATTGGAGCTCCCTTTGGATCTCTGGGCGGGAGGAATTTAGATGAATAAAACAGGTTTCTTGCAAAAAGCGGTCTTTTTTACCGTGGTTATTTCCTTTATGGGTTGTAAAAACGGTGACGCCGCAAAAGCAGTTGAAGATGTGCCGGTATTTGCCGTTAATACAACCACTGCGGTGCAGGGGCAGGTATGGGATTATCTTTCCCTTTCCGGAGACATTGTCGCCGGCTCCACCGTCGACGTGTATTCCGATGTAGCCGGCAAGGTAACGCGGCTCTATGTTGAAGTTGGAAACCACGTAAACAGGGGTTCCCCTGTTGTGGCTGTAGACCCCAGCAAGCCCGGCATGAATTATGTCCCGGGTGTGGCGACGGCTCCCATTTCCGGTACGGTAACCTTGCTGCCGGCGCAGATAGGCATGACGGTAACCCAGGCAATGCCCCTGGCAAAGGTGTCGGGCGGGGACGCGCTTGAAATTAAACTGCATGTAGCCGAACGCTTTATTTCCCGGGTGGCGCTTGCCCAGCCCTGCGAGGTTTCGCTTGACGCGTGGCCCGGCGAGGTGTTCCGCGGTTCCGTCGGCGAAGTAAGCCCGGTTGTTGATCCCGCGTCACGCACCATGGAAGTAAAAGTAAATGTAACAAACCAGGACGGCAAACTTAAAGAAGGAATGTTTGCCAAAGTGCGCGTCATTACCGAGCAAAAAGAAAGTACGGTAAAAATTCCCGCCACGGCGCTCATTCAGCGTTTTGGCGAAGAATATGTGTATGTTGTCGAGGAATTTTTTCCTTCCGAAAAAGAAACGGCAGTGGTAAAAGAGAAAAAGGGATTTTTCGCTTCAATCTTTTCACGCATTGCTTCTGTCTTTGGCAGGAAAGAGGAAGTCCCGGATGAAACCCCTGTTGAAAAACAATATTCGGCCCGCAAGCGCATTGTAAAACCCGGCATCTCCATTGACGGCGTTCTTGAAATAGAAAGCGGTCTAAAAGCGGGCGAGAGTATTATTGTAAAGGGGCAGACTTTGATTAACGACGCTTCCCGAATCAATATTATTGAAAAAGTCGCGCCGTTAAGTATAAGCCGTTAGGAAGGCTGAATCATGAGTGTTGCGAAATCGGTTGTTGGTCGTCCGACCACTATTGCCATTATTTTTGCCCTGTTTGTCGGGCTGGGGTTTTTTGCCCTTGCAAATCTTCCTATTGACCTGGTGCCCGAGATAAGCTTTCCCACGCTGGCGGTTATTACCACCTATTCGGGAGCGGGGCCGGAAGAAGTAGAACGGTCCATAACCCGCCCGCTGGAAGCGGTGCTTTCCAGCGTTTCCAGCCTGGAAGAAATGTCGTCGTCGTCCTCAAAAGGGCGAAGCATGGTGCAGCTTGATTTTGCCTACGGCACCGATCTTGCCGACGCGGCAAACTCGGTCCGCGATAATCTGGAACGGGTACGCGGATCGCTGCCAACCAGCGCGGATTCGCCCATGATTTTTAAATTTGATCCGTCGATGATTCCCATAATGGGACTTGTGGTAAAGGGAAACCGCTCTCCCGAAGAACTAAGGGAAATCGCCGACGACACCATTGTTCCGCGTATAGAGCAGACTCCCGGAATCGCGACGGCAAGTATTATGGGCGGCCGCGAAAAGGTGATTATGGTGCAGATTCCCCAATCGCGCCTTGAATCATACGGGCTTACGGTTACCCAGATTCAGCAGATGCTCGCCGCAAACAATATGCAGACCGCCGCGGGAACAATAACCGAAGACGGCCTTTCGTACATCCTTACCACAATGGGCGAATATGCTTCGTTAGACGAAATTAGAAGCACCGTTATTTCGTACCAGGGCGGTACTCTTGAAGACGGAAGGGTTCTCCCCCGCAGTGTATACCTGCGCGACCTTGCCGATGTGTTTGAAGGCTACCGCGATCAAACAAGCCTTGTTCTGGTAGATAATGAACCCGCCGTCATGCTCATGGTGCAAAAACAGAGCGGTACAAACTCGGTCAAGACGGCGGATGATCTGCGGACCCGTATTCCCGAAATATCCAAGGAAATTCCCCAGGACATAAGCATTGCGGAAATATTCAACACGACCGATGAAATTCAAAATTCAATCGGACAGGTTGCCTCTGCGGCTGTCAGCGGATCGATTTTGGCAATTCTTGTTCTGTTTGTTTTTCTTCGCTCAATAAAATCAACCCTTGTTATCGGCCTTTCCATTCCCATTTCCATTTTTGTTACAATCATGCTTATGTACTTTGCGGGCCTTACCCTTAACCTTATGACCATGGCGGGCCTGGTTCTTGGCGTCGGTATGCTTGTTGACAATTCAATCGTTATTCTTGAAAACATTTATCACTACCGCGAAAAGGGAGCCAAGCTAAAACCCGCCGCAATTTTGGGCGCGTCAGAAATGATGATAGCCATTGTCGCTTCCACGCTTACCACCGTCTGCGTATTTGCGCCGCTTATTATGTTTCAAAGCCTTCTTGAAATGGCCGGGGAACTTTTTGCCGGGCTTGCGTTTACCGTGGTAATATCCCTTTCCGCTTCGCTGTTTGTCGCCATGTTTCTTGTTCCCATTCTTTCAAGCCACTATCTGCCCCTTGTTACCCGCAAACAAAAACCGCTGAAGGGAAAGTTCGCCGTATGGGACAAATACTTTGAGAATTTCTTTGCGTGGCTTGACGACAAATACCGCAATGCGGTGCGAAAAGTGCTTCGTCATAAATTGCGCGTCATTCTTTCGCTTGCCGTCCTCCTGATTGTATGCTGCGCCCTTGTTCCTGTTATCGGCTGGGTGTTCATGCCCGAAGAAGAAGCGGACAATGTCGCGATAAGCGCGACGCTCCCCATGGGAACGGCGCTGGAACAAACCGAAGCGACATTACAGCAGCTGCAGGGAATTATTCAGCAGGAAATTGATAAATCGGCGTACAAGGAAATTATTATTTCCGCGGGAGGCAACGGTATTTTTGCCAGCGGCAGCAACGAGGGAAGCGTGCGTATTGATCTTGTCGCCTATGGCGAACGAACCCTGAACGCCGATGAAATAAAAGCAAAAGTGCGGCCCCACTTTGATGATTTTCCCGGCGTTACTTTTTCCTTTTCCAGCGGCTTTGGCGGAGGCATGGGCGGCATGGGCGGCAGCGATGTGGACATTGTGCTTCGTACCGACGATCTGGTAAGAGGCAAGGAGACCGCCGAGCGTATAGTTGAACTGCTCAAAACCCAGGTTCCCGAAGCCACCGAACCAAAGGTCGACCTGACAGACGGTCTTCCGCAGATTGAAATTGAACTTGACCGCGAGCGGGTATATGCGCTTGGGCTTAACACCCTGACAATCGGCAACGAAATAAAAGCGGCTGTCGACGGTATTACCGCGACAAAATATAAAAGCGGCGGCAATGAATATGACGTAGTGCTGATCCTTGCCGAAGCGGACCGCAGCACCCTGCCGGCGCTTGACCATATTTTTATCAACAGCAAGGTCGCGGGCAGGGTTCCGCTTTCCAGTTTCGCGTCGTACAAGGAAGGAACCGGCCCCATGACGATCAAGCGCGAAAACCAAAGCCGTATTATTCATGTTACCGCCGGTTCTGTTCCCGGTACCAAACTAAATGAACTGGAAGACAAGGTACGCGCGACCGTAACCGCCGGCATTCCCTCCGAAGAGGACATCATTATCGAGTATAAGGGCGGCAACGCCGAAATGATGAAAATGATGGGGAACTTTGCCCTGATTCTGGTTGTGGCCGCCTTCCTTGTTTTTGGCGTCATGGCAAGTTTGTTTGAATCGTTCCGTGATCCGTTCATTATTATCTTTACATTCCCGCTTTCGGTAATCGGTATTGTGCTGATTTATCTTATTACCGGCACCGTGTTCAACGTGCTTACCGCCGTCGGTCTTCTGGTGCTTTTGGGCGTTATTGTGAATAACGGCATTGTGCTGGTAGACTACACCAATTTACTGCGTAAACGCGGGCTCTCGCTTGAGGAAGCCTGTGTGGAAGCTGCCGGAAACCGGCTTAGGCCGATTCTTATGTCCACACTTACTACAATACTGGGCCTTATTCCCATGGCGTTCTTTCCCGGCGAAGGTTCGGAAATGGTAGCGCCTATCGGTAAAACCGTACTGGGAGGCCTGTCGTTCGGAACGCTTATGACCTTGTTCCTTATGCCCACCATTTACGCCATAATGAACAGGCGTGATGACGAACGGCGGGCCCGCGCCCAGGCGCGGCGCGAGGCTATTGCGGCGGGCGTAATGGGCCATGGAGCGGCCGGACAGATTGATCAAATTGATCAGATTGATCAGATGGAGGGAGCGGATGCTTAGGGTGGAAATAATTGCCAATCACTCGGTCGAAGACAACATACTGGAGGCGCTGCAGGAAGAGGGCGTCGGCAAAAACTATACCCTCTTTCCCAACGTGCTTGGTTCCGGTTCTTCCGGTCCCCGAATGGGGGACTCCGTATGGCCCGAAGAAAATTTCGCGCTGGTAGTCTGGTGCGAACGGGAAGAGGCCAAAGGTCTGGAACGCGCGGTCGCCAGCGTCAAAAAGCAATTTCCCGACGAGGGCGTACGAATTTTTGGCGCTGAATAGAAGGTGACCTAACGGTCAATCCTTGAGCTGCCGCAGCTTGCGAATCTATCTGACCGGGATTGGCCTTGGGTCAATCCCGGCCTTCCCTTGAAGATAAATAACTCTTGCTCTATACTGGGGCTAAGGGGGACTGCGAAATGGCCTTTGATTTTTCTATCGAAACACTGGGTAAATGTAACATTAAAAGCCCCATCAACATGTCCAAGGTACAGGGCGACTTTATCGCGAACTATGTAACCGACAATCAGTTTGTACGCCTTGATGTGGCGGTACAATTGGGCAAGCAGGAGACGCTGGAACGAAAGCAGGTTTTTGAAGCCGCGGGTCCCCGCGAAATGATCTACTTTATGCCCCAGCATGTTCACGCGGCCATCGTAAGCTGCGGCGGCCTTTGCCCGGGAATCAACGATGTTATCCGCGCCATTGTGCGCTGTCTCTGGTACCGTTACGGGGTCCGCCGCCTTACCGGTATTCGCTACGGATACAAGGGCTTTCTTCCCGAATACCGTTTTGGCACGCGGGAACTTACCCCCGATGTGGTAGACGATATTCATAAACTGGGCGGAACCTACCTGGGCAGCGCCCGGGGGGGCGGCAAGGAAGTTACAAAAATTGTAGACGCGATGGAGCAGCTTAATCTTAACATGCTTTTTACCATAGGCGGGGACGGAACCCAAAAGGGCGCGCTGGATATCGCCGAAGAAGTAATCAGGCGCAAACTCAAAATCGCCATGATCGGCATTCCCAAAACCGTGGACAATGATTTTTCGTTTATTCAACAGTCATTTGGGTTTGATACCGCCGTCGCAAAAGCGGTAGAAGTTGTCGCCGCCGCCCACATGGAAGCGCACTCGCAAATTAATGGCATAGGTCTTGTTAAACTTATGGGCCGCGAGTCGGGCTTTATTGCCGCGCACACGGCTCTTGCAAGCCACGAAGTAAATTTTGTATTGATTCCCGAGATTCCCTTTGAACTTGACGGAAAAAACGGTTTTCTTCATTATCTTGAGGAACGGCTTGTGCGGTCAAAACACGCGGTAGTCATTGTCGCCGAAGGGGCGCTTCAGGATCAGCTTATAAAGGAAGTTAAAACCGACGCCGGGGGAAATGTAAAGATGGCCGATGTCGGCACCTATGTACGCGACCGGATTACCGAATATTTTGACGACAAGGGAATGGAAATAAATCTAAAGTACATTGATCCCAGCTATCAGATTCGCTCTGCCCAGGCCAATCCCAGCGATTCAATTTATTGCGAACGGCTTGGCAACGCGGCGGCCCACGCCGCAATGGCGGGAAAAACAAAATGCGTCCTGGGTCTGGTAAACAATGAATTTGTACATCTGCCCATGAGCGCCGTTGTTTCCCAGCGCAACCATGTTGACCCCGAAGGCAACCTTTGGCGCGATACGCTGGATGCGACTCACCAGCCAATTCTTATGGTAAACAATCCCATTGGTTCTTTCTTTAAGGAAGGGGACACCGACACGCGCTAGTCCACAGTCCCAGCGCGGGGTTTTTGATAAAATAAAATTCTTCGCCGTCTTTTGTGGCGCGCCAGCCGGCGGCTTCCGTATAACGGTAACGCGCGCTCATTTCTTCAAGATTACCCCACTGATAACCCGCCGCTTCAATGTCCGCGCGCGAAAGGCCGGGGCCGGTACAATAGCGTATGGTAAAGCGGCCTTCGCTTGAACCGTGAATAAGGTGAGCTGCGGCGCTTAATATGTCCAGATCGCCGCGCTCGACCGCGCGGCGAATTTCGCCGGCGCCGCGATAGCCGCTGCGGCGGATAAGCGCGTCGATTTTTTTATCTTCGCCAAAGCGATCAAGCGCCGGCGCCAAAATAAGCAATTCGCCGCCCGAAGCAAGGGCAAGGCGGCTGCGGTAGACAGCTTTGTTTCCCAGCCAGCAGCTCCGGTATTCCGCCGGATCAAGATACACCACTATTTTTTGCGCCGCCTTTTTTAAACGGCTTATATTTATGTTCGCCGAAAGAGCTGCGGCGTCTTCAAAACAGCGGCGGTCATGGCCGCAAAAAAGACCGCGCGCCGCTCCGTCGTTGTCTACTACGGTAAGAGCCCACAGTACCGGCGCAAGGCGGCCGCCATAACGGCGCAGCGCCTCGTCAAATAAAGCGCGCACCGGGTTTTCACTGATCCCCATGATCCGTTCCAGTCCGTACAACGCGCCAAGCCAGTGGCTCTTGTTAATTCCTTCTTCGCCGCCGCATCCGATAAAAATATTTTTTGCGTGGTTCGACATGCCGGCGACTTCATGCGGCACAACCTGGCCTATGGAAATAATCAGCGCGTTTTTGTCGTTAAGAAGGAGGCGGTTTACCTGTACCGGCCAGTCCATACAAAAGGCCCTGGCTTCCTCTGTGCCGGCCGCAGGATCGGTAAACGCCTCTTTGACCCATTCGGCTTCAAGGCGTCCAAGTTCCAGCGTATCGCTCCGCCAGTTGTGGGCGATAAACGCCCGGGGCGGACACAGGGGGAACATGCGGGCGATTTCGCCGTCCGAAAGCGGGCGATGGGTGCCAAGCGCGGGAAGTATGCCTCCCAGGCGCCACAGGGGGGAAAGGCCGTAGCGTTCAGGCGAGGCAAGAACGCGGCAGACAACGCCGGCAAGAAGCCCCGCCCGCGAATGGATACGCGTTAGATCCGGCGGAACAACAAGGACCGGTCCGGGGACCCCGGTCGAAAGCGTCTGCAAAAGAGCCTGGGTAAAAAGCGCTTCCAGAGCGGAATCGCTGTACGCGTTCAATGCGGGGAATCGCCCTTTTCTCTGGAGAACCCTGCCTTAAAATGATCCAGCATGTTCTCGATCTGCTTTTTGGAACTAATGTTAAAACTGCCCAGCACCTGGGGTTCAAACTGATCAAAATCGACATTGCCCCGTTCATATTCGCAGAGCATATTTGCAAGGTACACGGTAAACACCAGGTCCCGGTGTTCCGGCAGGGCGGAAAGCGGATCATGGTGGAAATTGATGGCGCTTACCAAATGATCGGGAAAATTCCATTTTTCGGCAATCATCGCTCCGATCTCCGCGTGGTTCAAACCTGCCGAAAGATCTTCAAACGTTGAAGTGGGCATACCCTTTTCGGAACAGAAGGCTTTGATCTTGCGCAATAAATCGGGATGTACATTGGCAAAAACAATCTTTCCCATATCGTGAAGGATGCCGCCGACATATACGTCATCCAGCAGATTGTGATCTTTTTTAAAGTTCTTGGCCAGATTATACGCGTAGAACGCGGTCCGGTAGGAATGATCCCAAAGCGCCCGCTTTTCTTCGGTATCATCGCCAAGCACCTTTTGGGACCCGTAGGAAAAGAGGAGGTTTTTGAGCCCCCGCATACCAACCAGTTTTACCGCTTCCGAAATGCTGTCAACCTTTTTGGCAAGCATATACTGGGCCGAATTTACAATCTTGAGAAGATCGGCGGTAAGCGCCGGGTCCATGGAGATATGGCGGCCGATATCGGCCATTTCTGATTTGGGATCGTTGATAAGCTTTTGGACCACCATGACATTTTCGGGGAACTGGGGCAGGGTGTTTACATTGTCCACAATGGTCCGGGCCAGCGTGGTCAGGTTTTCCAGCCGGGCCTTGTCCAGGGGAATGATAATCCGCGAAATGGTTTCGGATTCGGTGCCGATTACGTCAAAACAATCCTCGTCAAGGCCCATTTTCTTAAGCATAAGGACAAGAATGACCAGGCCAAGGCCGGCGCCTTCGGAATCGTCCAGAACCTGGGACAGGGCGTCCTCAAGGTTGTCATACTGGCGGGAACGGGCCAGCTTGTCATGAATGCGGACCAGCTCGGTTCTGGTAATGGTGACATTGCTTCGCACTTCTATGTAGATAACATTCTTTTTAACCTGGAAGATCAGTTTGACAAAGAGGCCCTTGTCTTTTTGGAGCTGAAGATAATGGGTAATATTACCGAGGGTGTCGGTCTTGAATGTGGTCATCCCCAGCTTGTAATCATCGGTATTGTTAAGATCCAGGCCCCGCTCGGCAAAGTACACCCGCTTGGTATTGGCCTTTTTTGCGTTAATCGCCAGCTCCTGGACACAGTACACAATATAGTCCTTGAGCTTTTCCTGCCCCATCTGTCGTAAAAAGATAGCCAACACTTGTTCAATATAGATCTCGATCTCATGAGGCAGGGTAAATGTTGTAATGGTCAAAGGTATCCCCGACTGAACAGCCTTGAGGATTTTTGCTTCGTCAACAACAAGTTCTTGTGCTGCAGCCATCTTGCTTCCTTATCGATTTTTACTCACTAAACCGGTTTCAAAATCCGGCGTTTTGAACCAACATTCCTCATAGTATACCCCACCGCAGGCCTTAACACAAGAGCCCGCCGCTCATTATAATATACTACCAATGGAACTAAGAATACTCGAAATTTTCGCGGCTGTGTTTCTCTTTTTGTCCATTATACGGCCCCTTGTACGCGATCTGTGGAAGCTGGACGGTATTGCCGCGCTGCCCCTTTTTGCCTTTGCCCTTGTCATTGGTTCTTTTGCCGCGTACGATTTTAGGCCCGAATGCGTGCCCCTTGCCCTTTTTGCCTTTTTTTTAATCTTTGCCAATATGCCCGATTTTATCTCGCTTTTTGCCCGGCGGCAGTCGGATATGTACCTGGACCGGAGCCTGGTGTTTACGCTGGCGAGCGCCGTTATCTGTGTGTTTGTTGTCTGGATCGCCATTTTGTTTGCCCCTCCCATGGACAGGGAGCTTTCGTCGGCAGGGGTAGAAACAATGGTTCTTCGGGATTATGGGCGCGATAGCAGCCTGACTCTGCGGATTTACGGCCCGCTGCCCCGGGAGGCGGCAGAGGCAGGAGAGCAGCATCCGCTGATCATCGTTGTTCCGCCCATCGCGGGTTCAATCCAGACTGTCGATCAACTCTGCCTGTCCCTGCGGGCCCGGGGTTTTTCGGTACTTAGTTATTCGCGGCCCGGCTTTGATTCTCCGGCAATTACGGCCCAGGGCGAACCGGTGCGGCTTGGTTTTTTGGGTATGTACCGCCTGGCAAACGCGCTCTGGCGCGGACAGAAGGACGTTAAAGCAAACGAAGGCGGGCGCGAGCTGGAGGCGGAACGCGGCGCGGATGTTACGCTGCTGCTGCGGGAACTGCGCGAAAACCAAAACTTGCAGAGCAAGTTTCATGATACGGATCTGAACACGCTGGTACTGGCGGGCTACGGCGCGGGGGGCGCCGCGATTACCGTCCTTGCCGCCGACAGCGCCTTTGTCGAACGATTTTCCGCAGTACGCTGCGTTATCGCGCTGGAGGCGCCGGTGCTTTCCGCGCTGGAAGGCGACGCGGGGCCGCCTGTGGAGCGGTATACCGGCGCGGCGGGAGAACTGTATAACCAGGTGCGGGATTTTATCGAAGACCACACGCCGCGAAAAATCACCCATATTAACACAGTGCCGCAAAGTAAAATTCCCCTGTTGCTTGTGGTTTCGGGGCAGATTATTCACCAGCGCTCGGGCCGCTACGAAACAGTACTCCGGGTATTGTCCGCGTCAAAGGCGCCTTCGCTTTTGGCGGCGTTCCCGGGCGCGGGGCCCTTTGATTATTCAGACAGCCCCCGCGTTTATCCCATCTACAGCTTTCTTTTTGGCGGAGACGAAAAGAACGTTTCCCCGGCCGGCCCGGAACCTACCGCGTCACTGATCACCAATTTTGCCTCGGCGGTGCTGGGCGGCGAAGCGCTCAGCGCCGGTCCGTCCGCCGGCGAAGTGTACACCGAAGCGGGCGGTTCCTGGGAAACACTGCCGCAGCTGTAGGATTGACCTAAAGGTCAATCCTCGACCCGCCGCGCATGCGGATTTATCTGCTGGTGGAGCCTGCCGCCAACTGGAAATTTTTAACCGTTTCCGCTAGTGTTAAGTAATGACCACCAAACAGCTTGACGCCTTCTTTCGCTCGCTTTTGGATATTGAAGGTTTCAGGGATGCCGATGCTTCCCTTAACGGTCTTCAGGTAGACAACAGCGGCGGCGGGGTCGCCAAAATCGCCTTTGCCGTTGACGCGGCGCTGGAAACCTTTAAACGCTGCACGGATTGCGGCGCGGGCATGCTGTTTGTTCATCACGGATTATTCTGGGGCAAAGACAGGAGTATCACGGGTTTTTTGCGCGAACGGCTTTGTTTTTTGCTGGAGCATAACATCGCCCTGTACGCGGTTCATCTTCCGCTGGATCAGGACCCCGTGCTGGGAAACAATATCGGCCTTGCGCAGATGCTTGGCATTGAAGCGCCTGAGCCCTTTGGTCTTTACCATGGAAAAATGGTTGGTTACCGGGGACGGCTCAAAAAGCCCCTTACCGTCAACGAGGCGGTAGAGGCGCTGGGCGCGGGGAACAAAAAGCCGCTCGTGTTTCCCTTTGGCAAAACGGTAAATGAAAGCTGCGCGGTGGTCTCAGGCGGCGGCGCGGGAGAAGCCCTCCAGGCGCTTGACGCGGAAGTAGATTTGTTTGTCACCGGAGAAATGAGCCATACCGTGTACCACCCGGTACTGGAAGGCGGCCTTAACATGATTTCTTTTGGTCATTACGAAAGTGAAACCGTTGGCGTTACACGGGTTATGGAAACCTGTAAAACCCAGCTAGCCATAGATACGGAGTTTATTGATGTCCCGACCGGATTATAGGCAGACACTGCCGCCCTTTATTCTTACCCTTTTTGCGATAACCGCGGACCAAGTTTCCAAGGCGGTTATTGTAAGCCGCTGGCCGCAAAGCGGCAGTTTTATCAGTGACGTCTTTGGCAACGGACTGCTCGAAATTTACCATGTGCGGAACAGGGCAATTGCGTTCAGCCTTGGACACAATCTGCCGGATATTCTGCGGCCGCTCCTTTTTGTTCTTGTGCCTGTCGGCGTTCTTGTTTTTCTTTTGGTGTATTATTTTCGATCAAATGAATTTTCACCGCTCCAGCGCTGGGCGGTTGCCGGTATTTTGGGGGGCGGAATTGGCAATCTGATAGACAGGGTTTTTCGCTCGGAAGGCGTTGTTGATTTTATCAGCGTAAAGTTTTTTGGCATACTGGGTTTTGAGCGGTGGCCGACCTTTAACTTTGCCGATTCGTTTGTCGTGATATTTGGCC
This sequence comes from Treponema sp., assembly GCA_031267675.1. Classification (GTDB taxonomy): domain Bacteria; phylum Spirochaetota; class Spirochaetia; order Treponematales; family Breznakiellaceae; genus JAIRYT01. The sequence continues at coordinate 22,842 of JAIRYT010000013.1, forward strand.
TGATTCTGCTTATTACCATGTTCGGGAAAGACGCCAAAGGGTGACCGTACCGGTCGTATTTTAATATCCGTCTGATATGGCGCGGTTAAGATCGCGCTGGTACAAATCCTGATACGTATAGGAACGGTCGCGCAGTTTTTCCTTTACGGTCTGCGAGAAGGGAATGTGCCGCCAAAAAATGCCGCGCACTTCCTTGTCGAGTTTTTGAATGGCTTCGCTTTCTTTGGTCATCCACACAATGTAATCTTCGATAAAGGTTTCTTTAAGGTCGCCTTTGAGCTTCATCTTTTGGAACCACTGGTAATAGTTTCCGGTAAGGCCTTCTTCCATCCAGTAATAGGATGCCTTTTCTTTTGCGACCTGCCAGCGAAGATCGCCCACCGCGCTTAACACCGCAATAAGCAAATTTTTGGGATACATGGGCACCGCGATACGGCCGCGGCTGGTGGCGCGGTTAAAGCGGTCAAAAGGTTCCCAGCAAACGCCGGTGTCGCCATAACAGGGAATAAGAACCACATAGGGAACAATGCGGTTCATTCGGTTTTTATAGAAACGGCAAAACGCCTCCGGGTCGATGCTTTCAATTTTTGCCAGCATCGAAATAATATTTTCGCGGTAACCGACATCGGCGGGAGTACAGCGAAAGTATTCGCCGGTAACAACCGGAAAGTGATTCCCCTGCCGTCCAATTGCCATTTTTGCCATTTGGCGGACCGTGTCAAATTCAGTATTTACCGCTCCAACATCAACCTGAATACGTCCGCCTTCTTCGGCAATCTTTCCTTCCAGCGTGCTTAAATCCTGCTGGGCCTGGTAATAATCACGCAAAAATACATCAAGATCGTGATCGATCCGGAGCATCCCTTTTAAAATTTCCTGAACATCGCCAAAGATCTTTCGCTGTACATCGTTGTAACAGGAGTTGATGTCGGGGAGCCCGTCTATGGGATAATGGTCGGTAAGCTGCTTGCACCGTTCCATAAGCGCTTTTTCCATATTGATTCGTTCTTCGTCTTTGGCCTTAAGCAGACTCCGCGCGCCGTTCCGCTTTCCCTCGGCTTTTTCTACCAGCATCTGGAGTTTTGTCTGCGCGCTGGTTTTGGAGATACGCACCTCGTCGGTTGCGGAATTCCGTATAACGCCGGTTCCTACATTTTTAAACCATTCATCCAGATAGTATACCGGCTGGTTAAGCTCGTTTTCGATTACCAGACGCGCAAAAAAATCCCGGTCCTTTGCCTCAAGAAAGGTAGGATGAAGAATGTTAAAACGAAGCAGCATTTTTTTTATGTCGGGCAGCTTTCCCGGCGCTTTTTGGGCGATATGCTTTAAAAAATCCCAGTACGCGGTGGTCACCTGCTGACGGTACACCCCCCGATCTTTGGGATCCTTGGACGAAACAAACTTTTGCAGAATTGTGTGAACCCGCTGGGCTCCGTCGCCTTCGCCCGAAAGGGCCGTTTTATAGTAGTTTGGGTCAGAAAAAACCGGATTGGGCGCCGATTCAAAACGCTTGGTCACCTCGGGAAAGCCTTCGGCGCTCAGGTCAACCTCGCTGTCCTGGGCGTCGCTGTCCGGCTCAATTTTTTCGTTAAAAAGCGCCGAATAATCGGGCGCGGCGGGCTCCTTGGTATCCGTCCCGAGCAGAGCGGCAATCTCGGGATCCATCTTCCCCTGAAACATATTTGCCATTTAAGTGCAGTATATCAGATAAGCGCGGTTTTTTCAACACCCCGGCAATTTTTGAGCATACGGCGGACTTTGGCAGTTACCGTAAAATGATGTACTTTAACGCTTTTTCCAAAATTGGGGCAGATGGTCTTTTTATTCGCCGTGAACCCAAGCGGGAAACAGGAGCAGACCAGTTGACACCGAAACCAAAATTATCTATACTATCGACACTCTGGGGGTGTAGCTCAGTTGGCTAGAGCGCTTGAATGGCATTCACGAGGTCAGGGGTTCAATTCCCCTCACCTCCAGAAACTAATTACTAATTACTTGTTATATAAAGAATTAGCCTGACCGAATAACGGAAGGCATATCATGCTAAAAGCCTGACTGATACGGAAACCGATGCTTTTTTCGTATACAGGGGGAGTTGATATGCGCCGTCCGTTTACCCTGTACAAAGAAAAAACAAAGTCCGGTCTTATCTGGTATGCGCTGCCTCAGCTCCTGCCGGTACCCGGAAGGACGATCAAGACGACTTACCAAGTGACCAGGCTATAAAAACCCTTGACAATAAGACATAAACGTAATACATTATAGTTATGCGATTAGCGGGCGTTGAATGGGAAGAAGAAAAAAACATGGCAAACAAGCGTAAGCATAAAGGACTTAGCTTTGAAATTGCCCGGTATGTTTTTTCCGATCCCGAAAGATTAGAACGCCGGGATGCAAGTGCGGGGAACCTGTCCGGGGAAGAACGTTGGCAAACACTGGGCATGGTCGGAAGGGTTTTATTCGTGGTCTACACGGAACGCGGAGAAAACAAGCGGCTTATATCAGCGCGGCTTGCGGAAAAGCATGAGAGGAGAAGTTACAATGGCCATTATCACATCGACAGTAAAGGTTGGACAAAAACCACCTAAAGAAGTAATCAGGGAAGTAAAGCGGATAGCGCGGGAAGCGAAAAAGCACCCCGACGCCTATGATCCCGATTGCCCCCCCTCCACGCCGGAAGCCCTGGCGGAATTTGCGGCCATGGCAAGAGAGCGGCGCAGAAACAAAAGAAACCCCGCGCCTGTGATTGCCATGCGGCTCAAGCCGGAAGTCCTGGCAAAATATAAAGCGTTAGGAAAGGGTTATACCTCTATCATGGCCGATGTCCTGAATTATGTGGCGGACAACCCGGAGATACTTTCAAAGGTTCATTAAAGCCTTCCGGCCGGTTACTGTGTAACCGACAAAGCCCCGGATAGTCCGGGGCTAAGGGGTGGTTGCGGAGTTTATGAGGATCACCTGGAACGGTAGGTGAAATAGCCAAACGGTATTTTGGAGGAAATAAATGATACAATTTGAGTCTTTTTGCCGGCAAATTGGTTTAAAACAAGTCAACGAAGTATTCTATGGCAGATATTTACAATACTGGCTTACTCTTGCCAAAAACAACGCCGAGGGGACGGATATTTCGTTATCAATGGTCATAGACAAATCTATTTCTTTTGAAAAGATGAAAGAAGCGTTATTGGAGACGGAAAATCCCGGTACTATCGAAATAAATGAAAACCTTATTGAAATACAAATTATAGGCGATTTTTATGACACCAAAAGCCTATTGGATAGAATCAATAAAATTTTATCAATATGCAATGAGTTCGGCGTTAAATCAATTTGCCAAATATGCAAAACAAATATACCGGATGGTTATTATAATTATAACGGCGAAATCGTACCCGTATGTACCGGCTGTATCGATAAAATTAATTTGTTAAACGAAGAAACAAAATCGCCAAATTTAAAATCGTACATTACCGGAAGCATTGGCGCGTTAACCGGCGCATTGATTGGATCGGCTGTTTGGATAATTGTAGGATTAGTGGGCTTTTATGCCTCTATTGGGGGAGTCGCCATTTCATACGCTTCATTTACCGGTTATACAAAATTAGGCGGTAAAAGCAATAAAGCGTCAATTTTAATAATCGGGGTTTCCATATTGGCGGCTGTTATTTTTGCCGAAATGGTTGGACTTGGAATAGAAATTGCAAAATACGCAAAGGGCGAAAATTATCAATTAAGTTTGATTCAAGTAGTTCAAATACTGTTTGCAATAATAAAAAGCGGCGAGAATATGGGAGAAATCGTTCGAAATATGCTTGTGGGCCTGTTATTTGCCGGTTTAGGGTCATGGGGCCTATTAACCAAAATATTCAAAAAGGCGGAAAGCGCAAAAATAACAATTGAAAAAATATAACTCTAGGGCAGGAAGCCAAGGTGGGGCATGACCGGGGAGGTGAAAACACAAAAGAGATGTACCGAAAAGCCGTTTGATATGACAATGGTATCTATCGTTTTTACATACGCCTGTGAAAAATCCAATTCTATGTATTCTCCTGTGCCCGCATCTTCTTTTCCCTCCACCCACGGAGCTCTTGTAAATAATCTTGTTAGATTCCTTCCGACATATTCTTTTCCATTTTCATCAAGAAAAGATGAGGTATTAATAATAACGCTAGACGGAGAATCCACTATAAAATCATCGCCGCCGCCCCTTGGCAGCCGTGACAGTCTTTCATTTGTAACATTTAACAAAATGCCCGAATCAAATTTATAGGGCGCTATAATGGAAAAATAGCCGAATTCATCCTCAAAAAGTAAATATAATTCGATTTTTGGATACGATAATACTGATATTCGATATATTCCATTTATTATGGAAAATGAATATCTTGCTTTATCTATATAGATACCACGTTCTAATGGAAGTACAATGGATACTGTATTGTCCTTAAACCACATACTTGGTGACGATCCATCCCCTCCAGTTGAAAAATTGAGACCTTCCAGGGACTGCGCACTTAATTTAAATGAACAGATTGTCGTCAAAATGATAATTACTAATTTTTTCATATACCCCTTTTCCTCTCTTCTCTAATCAGGAACACCTGTTCTTTCAAGAATGCTATATAATTCTGCGACTTCTTTATGAATTGATCCCTCTATCTAACTAATGTTCCGCGATCAGGCCCTCCAGGGCGCTGCATACTGCCTGCGCTTTAAGTTCGGTTTCCACATACAGTTCCTGTTCGCTTTCGCGGGAACCTTCGTCCGCGGCCGGTGGAGCGCGATAACGGACAACAAGCACCGGGGCCGCCGGCGAAAATATTTTTTTCCACCAGCGTTTTTCTGTTTTTAGCGCCGCCGAGACAATACATTCGCGGGGAATAAATATGGTTTTTTCCTTGGGCGCTTCGCCGCCTGTCGTAATGCGGGAAAGCGCCACAATCCAGCCCTCATGGGGAAAATGGTGAAAACGAAACCCCCCGCTGGTGGCAATGAGCAGGCCCCAAAGGGGATAGGGGTATTCCGCCCAGCCGCTCATGTACTGCCCCAGCGATTTTGCCAGCACTCTTTCGCCGGTTTTTTCTTCGTATTCTTTCCAAAACTTTTCGGGATCGGCATCCTTTTTTTTACCAAACATGAACAAAGTATAGCGGGATTTTTTACAAATAAACAATACCTGTATCGGTGAGCGCTTCAAGTCCGTCTTCGGTCACCAGGTAATCATTTTCCAGCCGGCAGCCGCCGATGACCGGATCATAGAGGCCCGGCTCAATGGCGAGCACCATATTTTTTTCCAGAATACAGCCGGGCTCTCGTACGCGCAGGACCGGCGTTTCGTGGGGATCAAGCCCTATACCGTGGCCCAGTGCGTGGGGCATGCTTTTATGGGCCCGGCCAAAGATTCCTTCAACAAGCAAGGCGGCGTCAACGCTTGAATAACCCGCCTTGATTTTGGAAAGAACAATTTTACGCGCTTTTTCTACCAGGGCAATAAGCCGTTCCTGGGCTTTGGTGGGCGAGCGGGCGATAGTAAGGGTAACATCTGTGCAGTATCCGCCGTACTTGACGCCAAAATCCAAAATAGAAAGGCCGCTGCCGCCAAAAGTTTCCGCAGTCCAGGCGGGGAACGCATGAATGGCAAAACTGCGTGCGGGACCGGCGGCCAAAGTTTCAAAGCTCGTACTTTCGCAGCCGTGTTTTCTGCATTCCGCCTCTATAAAAAGCGCCGCGTCCGTTTCGGTTTTAATTTTTCCGCCGCGCAGCATCTTTTCGATCTGTGCCGCAATTAGCGTGGTAATTTTGCCCGCAGTGCGGTAGATTTTTATTTCCGCCTCGTCCTTGACGGAACGCTGCGTTTCCAGTTCGCGGGCAAGACCGGCGTCTTCGCGGCAGATTGCGTCGTAACCGGAAAGCGCTTCAACATACTTAAGAAAAAGCGGGTAAGACGTAGCGGCGGGCAGTTCGATCCGGGAATTGGGCGCAAGCTTTAAAAGCTCCGCCGTTTTGACGCAGGCGTTTATGGGCTGGCGGTTAAAGTCCGCGTACGGCTTTAGATGATCAGCATCGGCGTACAGTTTGGCAATATGTATGTCCCAGGGAACAAGCACGGCGCGGCGATCCACCGACAAGAAAAGCAGCGCGTCCGCGGGCATGCCGCAAAGATAGCGTATGCTGGAATCGCGGCGGCCTTCGCTGTCTTCGAGCATGGCAAGGCTAATTCCCTCGCGGGCCATCCAGTCATAAACCACCGTGCGCCTTTTTTGATAGATTGTTTGTGTCTGATAACCTGCCGCTTTTGATTCTGCCATTATAAAAAAATCTCCCGCGAAGCAGAAAGAATTTTTTCGATTTCACAATCGCCAATCCAGTAATGAGTGGCAAAACGAAAAACCCAGGCGCCGGTCTCCGGTTTTACATCGGGAGGATTGATTAAAATATTCCGGGCGCGGAATTGTTCTGCCGCAGAAGCCGCCTGCCCGCCGTGAACGCTAAAAAATACCAGATTGACGTCGCCCCTGCCAACAGAAATCCCCGGTAATTCGCCAAGGCCCTGTTCAAGCCTGCGCGCCCGCTCATGATCGGCGGGTAAAAGCGGCGGATGTGATTCCAGCGCGATGATTCCTGCCGCAGCGAGTATTCCCGCCTGCCTCATTCCGCCGCCCATAATTTTACGTTTATAGCGGGCTTCCCTGACAAACGCCGCGCTTCCGGCAAGAAGCGAGCCCACCGGCGCGCACAATCCCTTGGAAAGACAAAACATTACCGTGTCAACCCGCGCGGCAATTTCATGCGCGGCACAGCCAAGGGCGCAGGCGGCGTTAAAGATACGCGCGCCGTCAAGATGTACCGGCAGTCCCCATTGATTCGCCAGGGCGCGGACTGAGTCCATCACCGAAAGCGGAACAGCGCGTCCCAATGAGTGGGCGTTTTCCAGGCAGATAAGGGAAGTAGCGGGAAAGTGAATATCCCGTTTTCGCAGGCGGAGGGCAATGTCGTCAATTTTTAGACTGCCGTCCGCCGAGGGAACCGGCCGCGTCTGCACGCCGGCAATCACCGACGCCGCCCCCGCCTCGTGCTGGATAATGTGGCATTCTTCGTCAAGGATCACTTCGCTGCCCCGGGGGCAGTGGGTAAAAAGGGCAAGCTGATTCCCAAAGGTTCCCGACGGCACAAAGAGGGCAGCCTCCTTACCCATAAGACCGGCTCCCAGCGCCTCCAGCCTGTTAACGGTCGGATCATCGCCATAGACATCGTCGCCGACCTCCGCTTCGGCCATCGCCTTTCTCATCATTTTGGACGGCGCCGTTACTGTATCGCTGCGTATATCGATATATTCCATAAAGACAAAGCCTCTTGTACAAAAAAAGTATTTGCTCTAGTATTCACCATACGTGCTTTTTTTTCTACAGGAGGTATTTATGCCCGGTCGTAAATGCAGGTTAATCATCTCTGTAGAAGGATTCTGTTCAATCGCAAGCCGGGGAGTATCCATTGGAAGATCAGATTCTTGAGCTTATCAACGCCGATCACATTCAGGTAGTCAAGCTTTATTCCGTTTTTGCCGGTATGAACGCGGCGGACATTGCCGAAATTTTTCAAAAAGTGGATCGCAAAAAAGCCGTGCAGATTTTTCGCCTGCTGCCCAAGGGAATGGCCGCCGATGTTTTTGCCTATATTGAGCCGGAAGAACAACAGGTAATCGTCGAGTCCCTTACCGATAACGAGGTAAGCGACATCATCAATAAACTCTTTGTTGACGATGCTGTCGACCTTATAGAAGAAATGCCCGCCGACGTGGTAAACCGCGTCCTGCAAAAAGTGAACGCCGAAAAGCGCAAAACAATCAACCAGATTCTGCAATACCCGGAAGATTCCGCCGGCAGCATTATGACAACCGAGTATGTCGAACTCAGGAAAGACGACACCGTAGCGGAGGCCTTTGCCCATATCCGTTCAACAGGAATCAAAAAAGAAACAATTTATACCAGCTATGTGATTGGAAAGGGAAGGCTCCTTGTGGGAGTGGTTACCGCCAAAGACCTCATGCTTGCCAACCCCGAAGACACTATTGGCGAGATCATGGACGCCAATTTTGCCACTGCCGCCACGACCGATGATCAGGAAGCGGTAACGGCGCTTTTTCGCAAGTACAGCCTTTTGGCGCTTCCCGTTACCGACAAGGATCAGCATCTTGTGGGAATTATCACTGTCGACGACGCGGTAGAAGTTATTGACGAAGAAAACACCGAAGACTTTGAAAAGATGGCGGCCCTTACCCCGTCGGAAGAACCGTACCTTAAAACAAACATACTTAAACTTACCCGTAACCGTATTATCTGGCTTATGGTGCTTATGATATCGGCCACGTTTACCGGTTCGATCATAGCCGGTTTTGAGGATATGCTTACCGTAATTCCCGCGCTGATTGTATTTATCCCCATGATTATGGATACCGGCGGCAATGCCGGATCACAGACATCGACACTGATAATTCGCGGCATGGCGCTGGGCGAAATCCAGATTGGCGACATATTGCGGGTTTTGGCGCGGGAACTGTGTATCGCGCTCCTCTGCGGCCTGGGTTTGGGGGTGGTCAATCATATACGAATCTTTTTTATGTATGGAAAATCAAACCGCTTAAGTTTTACCGTAAGCGCGGCCCTGGTCATCACCGTAATGATTGCAAAAACCATAGGCTGTATACTCCCCATGGTGGCAAAAAAGTTCCGCGTTGATCCCGCGATTATGGCGGCGCCCCTTATTACCACGATCGTGGACGGCACCTCGCTCGCCGTGTATTTTTTTATCGCGAAATCTTTGTTCAACCTGGGCTAATGGGCGATACAAGTCCTGAAATTCCTTCAAGAAACCTTTGACAATATGTAAATTATAGTTTACGCTTAGAACATGAGAGAGATACGTCGGACCGATTCTTTTGAAAAATGGTTTAAAAATCTTAAAGACAGGATAGGCAAGGCGTTGATAATTAAAAGGAATTATCATCCTGCTTGGCGGCGGGGATAAATCTACCCAGACCAAGGACATAGCAAATGCCAAAGGCATAGCAAAGGAGATATAAAATGGCGAAAGTGACTGTTTCTGATTGGGACCCTGCTGAATTCATTGAAACAAAAGAAGATGTTCTCGCCAATCTGTCAGTTGCGTTTGAAGATGGCGATATAGACTACTTGCTAAAAATTATGGGTGATATCGCGCGTTCCGAAGGTATGACCCAGATTGCCCGTGAATTAGGCGTAACTCGTGAAGGATTATATAAATCACTGGCCCCCAGCGGGAACCCTTCTTTTGAGACCGTGTTGAAATTGCTTGATATCCTGGGTTTTCGTCTCAAGGTAGAACATAAAAAATCCGCGTAAATATCCAGGTATAACTTACGCCGTTTTATCACCATTTTTCGCCTACAACGGGTCCACGAAAACCCGCAAAGGGAAGCCGGCAGGAGAAATAACGAAAAATAGAAAAACCTCGGCTAATGGGCGATACAAGAATCGAACTTGTGACCCCCAGCGTGTCATACTGGTGCTCTAACCAACTGAGCTAACCGCCCGCGAAAAACGGCGATATGGAAGAATTTTCCATCGCGCTACTATGAGGTATACCAAAAAATCAGCATATAGTCAATCGGTTTGGGCGATTTTAAGGATTTCTCGACAAAGGTTATACTATGCTCCGAAAGTTAATTTTGCCCGGCCCCGTTACCGGAAAGCGCCGATAAACCGGGGTTCCTGTCACGACCGCTCGCCAGGCTAAGGCTGCCGGCAGTGTCTAAACAGCCGCCCCGGGCCGCCAACATCATGGCATGAAACCGGGAAACGACGGCTTTTAGGCTTCTTTGAACGCCTGGCGTTATGCTTCTGTTGAAAAAATAAAACAAACGTGCTAGCATTCACCGTGATACTTTTTACCCCCGGACCGATTGCCATGGATGGGGAAACCATTGCGGAAGCCGGTAAACAATCGCAGTATTTTCGCACGGTCGAATTTTCCGCGCTGATGCTCGATTGCGGGCGAATGCTCAAAGAAATGGTCAACGCGCCCGAAGACGCAAAAACCGTTTTTTTAACCGCCAGCGGCAGCGGCGCCATGGAGGCCGCGGTAATAAATCTTTTTTCGGTTAAGGATAAACTGTTAATAATTAATGGGGGCAGTTTTGGAAAGCGGTTTACCCAAATTTGCGCCCTGCATGACATTCCCTTTGTTTCCATAGATGTTGCCTGGAACGAGGCTTTTAACCCCGCAAAACTTGACCCCTTTGCCAACGCGGGTTTTACCGGAATGCTTGTAAATATGTGCGAAACATCCACGGGGCAGTTGTTTCCCATGCGGATAATTTCTGATTTCTGCGCGCGCGGCAACATCTGCCTGGTCGTTGACGCAATCAGTTCATTTTTATGCGACCCCTTTGACATGAAGACGCTTAATATTGGCGCGGTCATTGTCAGCTCCCAAAAAGGCTTTGCCCTGCAGCCGGGCATGTCGTTTGTTGTTATTGCCAACGATACCTTTGAAGAGCGCTGTAAAGCCAATGCTCCCAAAAGCCTCTATTTTAGATTTGTTGATTATGAGGCGGACATGCGGCGCGGTCAAACACCCTACACTCCGGCGGTGGGAATTATCAATCAACTTTACGAAAAATCACTGCGCCTTATCCGCAGCGGGGGAGCCGCTTCCAACATCAGCGCCATAAAGGCCCTTGCCGTTTACTTTAGGGAGCAGCTGTCAAAAAAAACGGGCTTTGACGTTCCGCCAATTCCCCTTTCAAATTGTTTAACCCCGCTGATTTGCAAAAACAACAACGCAAAAGAAATCTTTGAAACATTAAAAAACCAGTATGCTATTTATGTTACCCCCTGTGCCGGTGAACTGGCGCCTTTTCTTTTGCGGGTTACCCACATGAGCCGGCAGCTTAAAAACAGCGACATTGATCAATTAATCGGCATTTTGGCAAAAATGTAACAGGAGTAAAATATGATTGGGAATAAAACGGTTGTGTATACTTCGGGAACTTTTGACATGCTGCATTATAACCATCTGCGGATGATCGAATATGCGCGGGCGCTGGGCGATATTTTGATTGTCGGCGTAAATACCGACGAACTGGTGCTTTCGTATAAATCGGAACCCATTATTCCCTTTGAGGAGCGGATCGGTCTGCTAAAGGCGCTTAAATATCCGGATATTGTGATCCCTCAGCATTCGCTTAATCATACCGACAAAGTTGACAAACTTAATTTTGACATTTTTGTTGTAGGCGATGACTGGACGGGAAAGTACGACTACCTGAAAAACCAGGGAGTAAGCGTTATGTACTTTCCCTATGGTAAAGGCGTCTCGTCAACAAGCTTAAAAGAAAAAATTTACAAACGATACCAGGAAATGCAAAACACCGCCGATTCGCATTTTCCCCTTGATGCCGACACCGCTTCGGATTAACTTGTCGGGGATTGACCTTTAGGTCGGCAGCCATAGGCTGATTAGGCTAAAAGACAGGAAAAGAAATTTAACCGCGAAGGGCACAAAGGGAAGAGGATAGGAGAGAATCAAGGTACCAGGGCTGCCCGGCAACCAAATTCGCAAGCTGCGCAGCAGCTCGGCGGGGATTGACCTTTAGGTCAGCAGCCATAGGCTGCCCGTAACCAAATTCGCAAGCTGCGCGGCAGCTTGGCGGGGATTGACCTTCAGGTCAATCCCTCCTCCACCCCTCAAAGGCCGCTTGTACCGCTTCGGCGACCTGCCGGGGCGTTCGTGTGCCAAGTCCTATATCGCGCAGGCCCTCGTTAATGGGATCATATACATCCTTCTCAAAAGCGCCGTCGATCACCGGGGTGCTTTTGTCATATTCCTTGCTCAGGTTTCCTGCGGCAATCTGCATTGGTTCAAGGTTAAGGGCCGCCACATTAATATCGTTCCGCGTGGGAGTGGCAATACCGCCTGTTCTTAGCAGCCATGACTGTACTTCGGCGCCGGAGAGCCACTTTACCAGCTTCCACGCGGCAGCTTCCCTGGCCGATCCTTTTTTAATGGCGGCGTTAATTCCAAAGCCGGTGCCCAAAACTACCGAACTGGATTTATTGATCTTTGCCGCTGGAATATCGGGGAACACCGTTATAAAAAAGTTTTTTTGCCGTTCGGGCGATATAAGCACCCTGCCTGTTGTCTGGTCGGTAACAAATGCCGCAACCCGCCAGTCGCCGTCAATAAAATAAGGAGCGCGGCCGTCCGCAAACTGAACCGTAACATCCGGGTACGACGTGGAAAGCGAATCGCGCGAAATAACTCCATCATCATAAATGGTTTTAATAAACGCAAGCGCGTCTACAAAATCAGCATCCGTAAATTTTGCCTTGCCCGATAAAATACGCTGGGTCCAGCCCTGACCGCAAAAACGGCCGGCAACCAGCGAAAAAAGACAGGACTGCATTACCCAGGAATCTTCGTTTGCCATAAGCACCGTTTTATACCCGTTGGCCGCAAGAACGGGAACCTGGGCTTTTAATTCTTCGTAGGTACGGGCGGGCGCAAGGGCGCATTCGTCAAGTATATCAAGATTTACATAAAACGCGCTTGAAGCAGTAATGGTCCGGGGAAGAATTCCAATGCGGTTCGAAATCTGCCCCCCCGGATCCAGGGCAACGGAGGTAAACTGCTGGTCAAGTTTATCCCGTTTTATAAGCGGTTCAAGATTCTTAAAAAGGTTCCTGGTATGAAGCTGGGCGGAACGCCCCGAAGGCCAGACATACATAACATCGGGAAGTTCCCCTGCCGCCAAATACGCTTCTACCCGTTCATGAAAGGGAGTGTTAAAAAGGTCTTCTCGTATTATTTTAATATCGGGGTTTGTTTTTTCAAATGTTTCCCACACAAAAGAAACCTCGTCTTTGGAGCTGGCGGCAGTCGTATCAAAATAATTAAGAACTCGCAGCTCAACGGGTTTATCATCATCGGCAGTACAGCCGGAAAAAAGTGTAATCAGGCATATCAGCGCCGCGAGCCCGGACGCTCCGCGAATCAGCTCATTTATTTTTTTTATAATCATACTATATCAGTATACCGTAAAAACGGCTTTTTTTCAAGATGGTTTCAAAAATGCGCTTTAGCACAGCCAATTAATTTTAAAACCGGCTCAACGGGCATTGCCTAAACGGACAATGAACAGTACACTGATAGTATGAGGCACCAGGTTAAGCTTATCGCCTTTGATTTGGATGGAACGGTTCTTAACAGCCGCAAAGAAATTTCGGCGCGTACCATAAAAGCGTTCCAAAACGCATTGGACGCGGGGATACGGTTAGTCCCCGCTACCGGGCGGCAATATTCGGCAATACCGCAGGAAGTAGTAAACGTAAGCCGTTCACTCCTTATTGCCAATAACGGCGCGCAGGTTTTTGAGATGCCCGTAAAGAAGACTATCCGCGAATATTGCTTTGACGCAAAAACAGCCGTAAGCCTTGTCCGGGAACTGCGCGCGTTTAACGGAATGATCTTTGCGGCCCACGGGGACGTAGGCGTGTATGACGACAAGGGAGCGGGGTTTCTTTCCGGCGTAACAAAACGCATTCTTGATAAATACGGCTGGTGGAACGAACATCCATTTGCCGATGTTGAAACAGTGACCGGCGAAAAAAAACACATTTTAAAAATGGTGATGATCTTTGAAGACCTGGATGAACGAAAAAGAGCGCTGGATTACTTTACCGGACGCCCCGATCTTTATATAACTTTTTTTGACGACAACAATATCGAACTTATGCCTGCGGGAACGAACAAGGGCGGCGCGCTCAAATTTTGCGCCGGGCGCCTGGGGCTTTCCCTGGATGAGGTAATGGCAATCGGCGACAGCGACAACGACAGGGAAATGCTTTGCATTGCCGGTTTAAGTGTCGCAATGGGAAACGCATCGGCGGAAATAAAAGCGGCAGCCGGTCAAACAACAAAAAGCTGCGAAGAAGACGGCGCGGCCCTGGCGATTGAGGCAATACTCGGGTCTGACTAAAACCCGCATCGCATAAAAGCGCTGCGAATAAAAATGGAGGAACTTATGGCAAAAATAGGCATTATCGGCGGCAGCGGACTGGATAATCCGGCAATTTTTTCCAACCCGCGGGATAAAACAATAAGCACCCCCTATGGGGAGCCTTCGTCAGCGCTAAAATGCGGAACCATTGACGGCGTCGAAGTTATACTGCTTGCCCGCCACGGACGGGAGCATACCATACCGCCGTCCCAGGTGAATTTTCGCGCCAATATTTGGGCGCTTAAAAGCGAAGGCTGCACCCATATCCTTGCGACAACGGCGGTCGGTTCGCTGCGCGAAGAAATAAAACGCGGAGATCTGGTCATTATCGATCAATTTATTGATTTTACCAAACAGCGCAGGATGACGTTTTACGAACGTTTTGAGCCGCATAAACCGGTACACTGCGCAATGGCCGAGCCCTTTGATAAAACGCTTCGTTCGCTTTTTGTCGGGCAGTGTAAGGCGCTGGACTTTCCTTTCCACGATAAAGGAACAGTGGTAACAATTGAAGGCCCGCGTTTTTCAACCCGCGCCGAATCCCACATGTTCCGCACCCTTGGCGCCGATATAATCAATATGTCCATAGCCACCGAAGCGGCGCTGGCAAATGAAGCAGGCATCCCCTATGGGGCTGTCGCGATGAGCACCGACTTTGACTCCTGGAAACAGGATGAAGAATCGGTTACCTGGGAAGCAATCGCCAAAGTATTTGCGGACAACGCGGCCAGGGTAACTACCCTGCTTGCCAAAGTCATACCGCTCATTTAGCGGAAAAGCATTATATGTAATCCATCAGTATGATAATTTCACCGGCATTAAGGCGGAAACTCACAGATCGCCCATTTATATATTTCCATTTATAATTTAAATCACAGTACCGCATCTTTCCTAAAAAAATAAGCGGCGCTATTTCTTTAATAAAATATTCGTTACTTTTATATTTCATATTTATGGATACTATATGACCGTATTCAGATATTGAAATGTCGTTATCTTCATAATTTAGCCGGTAATTATTGCCATCGCCCCGCTTTTCATGACTAAAATTCAATTCATTAATTTCAGCGATAAAATTTTCTCTGGTATTCTGCAATAATAAATTTGTAAATTTTCTATCAGAAAAAAAATATAATTTATTATATTCAAACAGGCGATCAATCCCTTCATGGGCAGCTATAAACAATATTACCCCAAATAGAAGTGATAAAAACTGTGTCCTTTTATACAATTTACGGCTTTTTTCATCGGCAAGCTTTTTCTTTACTTTATTTAATTTTAGAAAATATCTAAAATCGGCAAATTTTGCTCCGCATATCGCTATAAACAAGATAAAAATTACATTTATTATTTTATACAGTATACCATATGTATTTATCAGATTTGATATATTTTCAACGATAATGTTTGATAAAAATATTGCCGCAATGATTATTAATGCTTCAAAATATAATTTTTTATAAAACCACCATGCCGGAGAAAATAAAAATGCCGCCCAGTTCCAGCTTGGCCGTGTTTTCTTTCCATATGCGCTCCAAATATTTCTATAATGGCTTGCATAACTATTTCCTATTATGTCTATATAAAATTCAGCGTCATTCATAAGCAAACAATATCCTGTTTTTTAATTTTTCCCGTTTAAATTGCCTTCGTTGATAAATTGTAACAACTCCTCGTCTGTTAGTATAAACGATTCCATCGTATCGACTTCGGTATAATCCAATTCGGTGATTCCCTTTACATTAATATCTTCATAATTGTATTCTGCCGATAACCCGAATAACAGTTTTAACTCATCTTCATGGATTAATATCCCATTTTCAATTTCCAGCAATTTTTTTTGTTCCCATTCATGGTTTATCCATTCGTAATTTTCCCATCCTGTGTTTCTATTTTGAATTATAAAATCATTTTTTACTTCTTCATGCTTATTGACAAACAGGATTTGATTATTTATTCCAAATCCAAATGTGCCAATATTATTTATTTTTCCATTTATGACCAAAAAAGAACTTTCGGCCGGCAAAGGCGGAATAAATACATCTTTCTTTTTTACTATCCGTATTTCTTTTATATTGTATTTTATGCTTTTGGCATGCGTTAAATAAAATAATCCGTTTTTATTTACGGTAATTCTTTTTGTTTTGTTTTCGTTTTCCGGGGCAACCTGAATTTCTATTTTTATACTGCCGTTTTGATTGGGATAAAACCTTCCGACCACCAACGTATTATTCGTTTTGTTTGGCTTTTGAAGGGTAGTACATCCAACGCATATTGGCAGTATAAAAACAACAAAAATTTTTAGTTTCATAACATGGATTGTATCGGCTATTGCGTATAGTGTCAATGATTTTGAAACTTTTTGCGGGTATTCCGGGCGACGATCGGGGGTATGCGGCGTTTTGCCGGCCCGGACAAGGGCTTTGCGCAGCATCCTTTCCAAAGGAAAGGCGACCAGGGCTGGCAAAATGTGGGTGAAGGAGCCGTGGGAGGCATCGGCAACGAAGTTGCCGCGCCGACCTAGGCGACTGAACCCCGAGGAGCGTAGCGACGGAGCGCAAACAGACCTGTTATGCGAAATAAAAATCTGGAAATGGTTGGATAATCGCCCCGCATCCATGCGGGTCGAGGAAAGAATAATAAAATCATATGATCCATTAGGTCAAGAAGAAAAAATAATAGAAACAAAAAACACCAAGAAATATCAAGAAAACAATCGAACAGAACATACATTTTACAAAATAAGACGGGGAAATATTATCATCGTATTACAGGACAATTATTTACAATTTAACTCGAAACTGAAAACCAATAAGAACTATGACAATAACGGATAAAAAATATAAACAGAAATGAAGAGGAAAAAATATAATAAAAGAAGAAAAAAGAGGACGCAAAGAAAATAATTTGATGATAAAATATTTGGAAGGTAATAATGGAATGATAGAAAAATATGAAGACAGGATTTAAAGGAAATACAAAAAGAACATTTGGAGTGAGAATACAATAAGAAATTATTTAAGAAAATAGTTGTATAAAGTTGGGTGGTGAAGAATAAAATGGCTAAAGTGAAAAATGCCCGCCATCCGTGGCGGGCGCTTCGTAGCAGATTTTTACATCGCATAACAGGACTGTATATGCTCCGCTCCCTTCGGTCGCTCCGGGGTTCCAGTCGCCTAGGTCGCTGCGCTCCCACGGCTCCTTCCACCCACATTTT
>JAIRYT010000093.1 GCA_031267675.1 Treponema sp.
TTTATACCCTTTTATACTAAGCTGGTTTTAAATTCGTTTAATTTAAAACTAACACGATACTATCAAGAATAGTTATATTTGTCAATACGCCGTATGTAAAAGAATAACCCGAAAATATTCTGTTTATGTACTGCGGCGGGTTTACCCATCCCTTCACCATGATTCAGGCGACCCCTTCGGGTCTTTTTCGGCATATTATTGAGAGTACCAATTATACCTTGAGGCTGTGCAGGGCGCTAAAAAACAGGGTAGTTCAAAAGGCGCTTGTTTCCCTGGACGGCATCAGCCTTCCCAATGACGGCTTGTATGAGGCCCAGTGGAAAAGTCTGAAATCTGCTTTAGAGACTATCGATAATGGGTTTGTGAACTTCATTGGCGCCCTGGAGGACGGAGACCTGAAAGCCCCGGTAAAGATTGACTGGTACGACGGAAACCCCGCCGATGTTCCCCTATGCTTTATGTTGCATAACCTGAGCGTCCACGGAACCCATCACCGGGGGCAGATATCCCAGATATTGGACGAGCTCAAGATCGACAACAACTATTCGGGGCTCAATGTTCAATTTTTGGTGGACTGAGCCTCTGTGGAACAGCGTTTCGGTATATTAAACCGGATTCTCGAATTGAATAAAAGGGAATATGCTATCCATATGAAAATTATAACGGCTCTGATTTCAATAGTACTGTTTTGTATTATTTTTTTCGGGTGCAGAACATGGCAACATTCAAACAATGAGGTAAAAAAATATGTGAAAAAAAATATCTCGACATCTCCTTTTATCATATCTGATGCAGGGCACGACGGCACACGTAAATATTGGCAAATATATTTTGAAGACAAACCGGATTATATATTTCGGGTTTTCAGCCAGAAATCAGGCCTGTTTGGAATGCCAATGGGTTATGATTTAACAGATAATTTTAATTTTATGTTTTCCTATTATTATCTCAATGAATTTAACCAAACACATACAGGTTCATTGTATGCAACAACCGATTACGATATAGAAGGGCGTTATACAAAAGACGGAGCCCGTATTTTTGCGAATGACATACAAGAATATTATGACTATATCCATAGCCAGCCATATCCCGCCAAAGTAAAAATAAAATGCAGGCTTGTTGCAAAAAATGGAAACGAGTTGGATGATTTTTATCTTTTTTTTGATAAACTTCATATGCAGAACAATGCAACGTTATCGCCATTCTCAAAATTAATTACCGAAGTAACTGAAAAAAATATTGAAACCGCTTTGACGCAATTTATAGAAACATATACAAAACGTATAACGGATTTTAATCACAGCCTGCCCGAGTTAAATGAAAAAAGAGAAGGAAACGGCTTGAAGCCTTTGCCGCCTAAAAGCGAAAATGAAAATGAATCATGGGAAGACTATTGGAATAAAAACAGGTAATAGTATACCCGCATATACTCAATTACGGCGCGGGGTAATGAATTTTTACCCTTTGGTCCGATCGGGCCGCCGCCGGAACGTTATGCGCTTTACCTGCTTTACTATTTTTTCCCCAGAATCCAATCTCAACAAAATATTCAGACTGGGAACATACATCAACCGGTATTATGTATTTACCGATTTCCTTTAACCAAATACAGTTTAATTCTATGTTTGGAGATATTTTTTTTAATACCACATATAAAAGTTCGCTGCAATATAACTTTGTGTTTTCATTCATATCAAATTGCCAGTCAAAGGGATATCCTTTAAATTCCAGGGCCGCGTCGGATATTTCATTTCCATCAATTCCATCAATGCCGTTTAGCCGGTAAATCCCTACACTTTGGGCGATTTTTAGGAACTCCTTTAAAGAAACTTCATTGACATAACCCCTTCCTTCGACAGCCAGTCCTTCGGCATTGATAACGGAAATAATACCCCCGCTAATTCTGACAATACCAAGATGAGAAAACCTTTTGTCATTGGGTGATATTTCCCTGAATAATAGTGACCAGGGCCTGTCCCCCAGCCTGCAAATTATATCACCATTACGCAGATAAGATACTATTTCATGTTCTTGAATATACTCCAAATTGATCCGGCGGCGGCTTTTTGGAATTATTGTTACAAATATTATTACAACAAAAATTAAAAACCCGACCAATAACTTTTTGACAACTCCGTGCAAGTCATTTGTCCATAGACATGGTGACTTTCCATTTACCATCCACTTTTATAAGGTCAAGGTTAGTTTCCTCGCCATTTTCAAAAGTAACGGTTACAACCGCGGTGTCGCCGTCAATTGTTTCGGTAATACTTTTTGTTTTTCCGTATGACGCCATCATTCCCTGAATTTTAGTACCGAACATCGTAATTAGCTGTACAGTTTCCGGTGTCGCTACTTCAGCCATTGCTTTGGCGTCGTTTTTTTCCAGGGCATTGTAAAACTTCTGCGCGGCCGCTTTTGGCGTATTTGCCGCGCCAGAACACCCTGACAATACCGCAGCCAAGACCAGGCCAAAAATAAAAATTTTCCTTCCCATCAGATTCTCCTTTGTGTTTATACTCCGCAAGAGTTTTCCCGTTTTATTCCATACAACATATTTTTGTCAAACCTGTTTCATTAAAATAATGACGGGGCCTTTTTCCTGTAGGCATATTTTATAAATATACTAACCATTGACGCTTTTTCATCCGCATTTGATGTTTTAAGCGTATTATTGGCATTAAAATACTTTAACCCGATTAAACATCCATGATTTCGCCTCCCTAAATCAACCGCGGCTGAAACATTCCAGGCAAATCCGCTTTTACTATCATACATAGTCATTGGCATATCTGTCTTGTTTGAAACAAAAGAATAACCTGCCGATAATCCTAGTTGAATAAGCGGTATAGGATAAAATATTACACCGGGACCAATTATATATGAACTAAATTGTATATAATTAGAACTGTCATAAATCCTGTGCCCCATTCCGGCCAGTTCTCCAACAACATAAAGCGGTATATTACCAAAGGGTCCGTAACCGGCTTTTAATCCAATGTCAACGGCTATTTCATCAGCACCGGCCCCGGCATCGTTTAGGGCATCAACCATATCAACGCCTTCAACTTTTGTCCAGCCTTTACCAAAGCCTAAACCAATGTCAAAATAAAAACCTTGTGCGGAAACCGGTAAAGAAATCAGAACAAAAAGTATAACCAAAACAACTGCTTTTTTCATACAAAACTCCTCCATAAAAATTATACAGAATCATTACCGATCCTTAATATGCCCCGCCCTTGACAATTGGTTGTAAATTAACGGTAATCAGGACAATCTGGGTCAATACAGAATCGTACGACCACAATATCCCGATAGGGCATTTCTGATGTATCACCTGGTTTTTTATACTGTACCGCTGTGGTACTGTCATTTATTGTGGTAACGGGACTGGCAAACTGAAAGCCGAATGATATTTTTCCGTTGCCAATATAACCGTCTATATCCTTGCGCTTTATTCTAATTTTGAATTCATCGGAATTCCCGTCTTTTATGATGCTTATATCCCGAAAGAAATAATCATTTGGATGTCCTATTACGCCGGGTTCATAAGGCTCGCGCATAAAATTTAACGAGGTTATGGTAGTATTGTCCAATCCCGGGGAAGAAAAATTCAGTAAAACATCCTGGCCCTTGCTTATATGGAACTCCACTCCATTCGTTATCGGCTGGCCTTCATACGTTACGCGTAATTCCGTCAACTGCGGCGGCGGCGGTTCATCCGCAATTGCCGCGGATATGCCGGCCGCTGTGGCAAGAACGGCGGACAGCTCTGTAGATACGACCGGCGCAGAAGTTACCGCCTCCCTGGTAATCGACAGAGGAGCAGGATCAATGAATGAAGCAACGGGGACAGCCACATACGCCACAACAGCGGCTACTGCCGCCACTGTGTTAAATATCCTGCTTACCTCTTTTCCACTGGACGAAAATATACCCCGAATGGAAAGCGGTATCGCCTCTACCAGCGTTTTTTCCATCGAAGCGGCCAAACTGCCCCACAGCCCAAGGGCAACAGTAATAGTGCCAAACCGCCGGTTTTGGCTGGGACTCAAGTCAGGATCATCCTCATAAAGATCAAGAATAGCGCCATTTAACACAAGGTCCCGCAGCGTGTCAAAAGCGCCTCCCTGCTGAAAGGTAATATCATACGTTTGGGCGGCGCGGTAAAGAGAAAGCTGGGCGTCAAACCGCTGCGAACCCTGTGTTATTACCAGCCGGTAGGGAAAATTACTGTCTTTCTTGATAAACATTGAAACAGCGCTGTTATTATGGGGGTTCTGGACAAGCACCACATCTTCCGCGCCGGTATCATCGGATATAACAACTACCCCCTCGGCGTTTTTGTTGTTTTCGATAAAAAAACCGGTCCTGCCGATATCTGTCTCTGTCAGTTCGCCGTTAGAATCAAGATATACATAGCGGGCATCCCCCTCGCCGGGGGTAATAATAACTACCTGGGAACCTGAACCGGAAGATACGGGACTTGAACAACCGATCGTAACGGCAATAAGTAAAACCGCGACCGTTCGGGTAAAAAAACCGGATAAATTTTTTATACATGTCTCCTTATAATGTCAAAGAAAACAACAACAACCCGAGTATACCGCGCTATACAAAATTCCGCAACAAATTTTTGAACAAAAAGGTGAATGCGCCTTTTAGCCAAAGAAACCGTTCCAACGGCGGAAATTCGGCTGATCCGTTAATTCCGTTTAGAGCGCCAGCCTCTTTAGCGCCGCAAAAAGCGTTTCTTCGCTTTCTTTTGACAACGGCCCCAGGGGAAGCCGCGTCGGTCCCGACGGAAGACCCTTGCGCCTCATCGCCGCCTTAATCGGCACCGGGTTTACCTCGACAAACGCCGCCTTCATAAACGGCAGCAGTTCAAAATGAAGGCGGCGCGCTTCTTCGTATTGTCCCGACAGGCAGGCGGAAACAAGCGCCTTTACTTTATCCGGCGTTAAATTTGAAATAACCGAAACAACGCCGTCTCCGCCCAGCGCCATAAGGGGAAGGGCAAAACTGTCATCGCCGGAAAGCACCCAAAACGGCCTGCCCTGTTTTTTACGCGGAATGGCGATGCGGTCTATGATATCGCCAATCTGCGTAATGTCGCCGGAAGATTCCTTAACGCCGGCAATGCCGGGAATTTGACTTAGCTCCTCCATAAGGGAAACAGGAATGTTTCTGCTGGTACGTCCCGCAATATTGTAAATAATAATGGGAAGGCCCGTCGCGGCGGCCCGCTCAAAATGTTTGACAAGGCCGGAATCGTTGGGTTTGTTGTAATACGGCGTTACCACAAGGGCGGCGTCCGCTCCCAAATCGCGGGCCCGTTTTACATAACTTTCCATGTGGGCGGTTGAATTTGATCCCGCGCCTATTACCAGCGGCACGCGCCCGGCGCATTCCGCCGCGGCAATTTTGATCAGCGTTTCTTCTTCATCGTCATCAAGCGTGGGAGTTTCTCCGGTTGTTCCCAGCGGCACAAGACCGTCAATTCCCTTTTCAATCTGCCAGGCGATAAGCCGCCTAAAACCGTCATAGTCAACGCTCCCGCTGCCGGTCAGGGGAGTAACAAGGGCGGTAAACGCGCCCGAAAATTCCTTCTTTTCCATGCAAAACTCCTGTTGTCCGCAGAATAAAGACAAATTCGCAAGCCGCGCAACGGCTCGGCAGACTGACCTTTAGGTCAGCAGCCGTCAAGGCTGCCCAGCCGATAAATTCGCAACTGCGCAGCGGCTCGGCGGATTGACCTTTAGGTCATTCCCACAACATCCTCCATTGTATATACGCCGCGTTCTTTTTTTTCGTACAGCCACTCGGCGGCTATTACCGCGCCCAGCGCAAAACCTTCGCGGCTGCGCGCGGTGTGACGCAGCTCAATCGTATCCGCGGCGGAATCAAACAACAGCGAATGAACGCCGGGGACCGCGCCCGAACGAAGGCTGGCAAAATGAATCACCTCGTCGCCAAGCTTTTCCTGTACGTCTTTAAAGTATACTTTTTTTTTGCGCGTCATGGAAGCAAGCACCAGGGCGGCGATTGTTTTTGCCGTACCCGAAGGGCTGTCTGCCTTTTTATTGTGATGGACCTCAAAACCGCCTACATCGTATTCGCCGAATTTGTCAAAAAGGCCGGCGGCGCAGGAAACAATGCGGTAAAATAAATTCACTCCCAGCGAAAAATTACTTGACCACAAAAGGGAACCGCCGCCCTTCTTTGCCGCCGCGGAAACTTCGTCCAGCCTGTCATACCAGCCCGTACTGCCGCAGACAACTTTTTTTCCCGCTTCCAGCGCCGTTTTAAGATTTGCCGCCGCCGTACCGGGACCGGTGAATTCAACAAATACATCCGCCTTTTCCGGTTCATGGGGTTCACGCGTTTTTAGCGCCGGATCCAGTATCGCGACAATGGCGTGGTTCCGCGAGCGCGCGCTTTCTTCGACCATTTTTCCCATTTTGCCATAGCCGATTAATCCTATGTTCATGTTTTACTTTTCCGCGGCCGGTTTCGTTCTTTTTTTTGCCCCGCCCTTTACAGGAGCAAAAAAATGGGCGTGCAGCGCCTGTACCAAAGCCGGACTTTGATCGTCATCCACAATAAAACTGATATTCACCTTGCTCGCTCCCTGCGAAACCATCTGCACCCTGATTCCCCTTTTTTTACACACTCCAAACGCTTCGTGCAAAATCGTCGACGATCTCCGCACATCGCCGATAATGGTAACAATGGCCTTGCCTCCGCGCACGTCAATGTCGGCAAAGCGCGACAGATCGCGCTTAATCCACGCAATATCGCGGTCCGAGTCCAGGGTGCAGGAAACAGAAACTTCACTTGTGGCGACCATGTCAATGGAAACATTGTTTTTTGAAAATTCGGCAAAGACGGTGGCGAGAAAACCGCTTTGACCAAGCATGCGTGTCGAAACAATATCCACCAGCGTTACCTTTTTTTTGCTGGTAATCGCGCGGATCAGGGGAACTTTGCCGTCCTGGATTGTTTCTATTCTGGTGCCCGGCGCAAGCGGATTAAACGTATTTTTTACCAGCACCGGAATTCCTGTTTTCATGCAGGGCTGCATGGCCCGGGGATGAAGCACCTGCGCGCCAAAGTACGCAAGCTCGGCGGCTTCCTCGTAGCTTACCTTTTCCACCGGCTGCGCATCGTCAACCAAATCGGGATCGGCGCTTAAAATACCGTCGACATCTTTCCACACCTGCACCTCTTCAACTTTGCAGGCGGCGGCAATCATGGTTGCCGATAAATCCGATCCGCCGCGCCCCAGCGTAGTAATGTTCCCGTCTTCGTCCTTGGCAATAAATCCGGTAATTACCGGAAGTATCCCCGACGCGGTAATTGTTTTTATTGACGAGGAAATACGAACCCATGATTCATTCCGCAGTTCCGCCTGTCCAAAATTGGAGTCGGAAACAAAACCGATATCCCAGGCATCCATCGCGTGGGCGTTTAAACCGGTTTTTGCCAAATACGACGCGGCAATACGCACCGAAAGCCGTTCGCCAAACGAAACAAGATAATCCCTGGTGCGTCCGGTTAATTCACCTGTTAAAGAAATTCCTGTTAAAAGGCTTCCCAATTCATAAAAAAGCTCCTTTACCCCGCGCCGCAGCTCCTCTCCCAAATCCAGATCTTTTATTGTATTTAAATGAAGCTCTTCGATTTGTTCAATTGAAACAAAGGCCTTTTTAATCGCCGCATCGGCGGCGGCAAGAATATGGTCGGTGGTGTCCCCCATGGCCGAAAGAACCAAAACCGGTTTGCGTTTTATCTGCGCCTTTACTAATTCCCCGACCGCGCGCAGCCGTTCCGCCCCCGCAACGGAACTTCCCCCAAATTTCATTACTACCATTTACTGTGTTCTCCTGCCCTGTTTTTGAGCGAACAGTCCTACCCATTGATGGACCAGGCCCCGTCCGCGTAAACATAAACGCCCGATTTACGGCCCTGTGAATTATAATAGGTGTCAAAACTTTCATCGCTGGAAAAAAGCAATTTTTCGCGCGCGTCAAAATAGTTGACCCGCCTGGCAAAACTGTCGCTCCTGGGCCGGTTATTAAACGCGCGGGCGCCTACATCTTCTACGCCGTCGGGAATGGTAACCCGGGTAAGCTCGTTATTATAAAACGCGCCGTCTCCGATTTTTGCCACCGCCCCGATCTCCAGGGTGGTAATCCGGTTCCCCGAAAAAGCCCCCTCGCCTACCAGCGTAACGCCCGAAGGAATCGTAATCGAAACCAGGCGATTGTTAAAAAACGCGTAATCTTCTATGGCGGTCACCGTCTGGGGAATTTCAACCTGGGTCAGATTATTTACCTGAAAAACACCCCGCTCCAGCACGGTAATCCCCGCTCCTATCGTCACCCGCGCAAGCCGGTTATTGGCAAAGGCGCCCCTTCCCAGCGCGGTCACATTGTCGCCTATGGTAACCTCGACCAGCCTGTTTTCCGCAAACGCGCCGTTCCCAATCCGCGTTACCGTATCGGGAATCGTCACGGCGGCAAGATCTTTTTTGGCAAACGCAAAGTCGCCTATTGCCGTTACCGGCATATCGTTGATCCGGTCGGGAATGACCACTTCCCTGACAAAACCCCGGCATTTGGTGATTGTGATAAACCCGTTGTTCTCTTCCACGGTAATATTGAGCCCCGCCGTTGACTGGGCAAACCCGACGCCTCCCAGCACGAACAACCCAAACGCCAGCCCCGGAACGAATTTTCTCATACGTACAGTCTATCATAAAATCAGGGTATTTACAATGCCCCGCCGCGGCAGATTTTAAGGTGCTTCCGCAACCACGGTTTTTACAGTCCCTTGAACAAACCCCCGAATATTGATACTAAGAATGTATGAGAAATAACTCCCGCCGAATTGCAACGCTTAAAGATCTTGCCAGGGCCACCGGGTACAGCATTAATACCGTTTCAAGGGCTTTGCGGGACAAAAGCGATATCGCGGCCGAAACAAAAAAAAAGATAAAAGCCGTTTCAAAAAAAATAGGATATATTAACAACACCCTTGCATCTTCCCTTAGGCTTGGACATACCAATATAATCGCCGTTATTCTGGGTGATATTTCCAATCCCCATTTTGCCATCATGATGAAAGAAATCGAAAACACCGCCCGAAAAAGCGGCTACAGTTCATTTCTTGTCAATACCAATGAAAATGCCGAATTGGAGCGGGAAGCGATAGAATCGGCGCTGAATAAAAATGTCGATGGAATTATCATCTGCCCTTCCCAGCACAACGAGGAAAATATACGGTACCTTATGCAGACCCGCGTTCCTTTTGTGCAAATCGGCAGATACTTTGAAGGAATCGCGGCCAATTATGTTGTCTGCAATGACAAGCTTGGCGGCTACCAGGCGGCAAAGTACCTTATCGACAACGGCCACAGGGATATTCTTCTTTTGCGCGGCCCCCTGTATATTTCCAGCGCCAGGGAACGCCTTGCCGGATACAAACAGGCATTCAAAAAAGCCGGGCTAAAAATAAATCCCGGCCTTGTCAGGGAAGTACCGGTTACCGGCGAAGGATGCGCGGAACTTATCAGCTCAATCATAAAAGAAAAACTTTCCTTTACGGGGATTCTTGCGTTCAGCGACATGATCGCCTGGGACGCCTGGACCTGTCTTGAAAAAGAGGGCTTTAAAATACCCAAAGATTATTCACTGGTAGGATTTGACAATATCCAGTCCCGGCTTGCAATTCCCTTTCAGCTCAGCACCATTAGTTCCTATAAACGAATGATGTCAAGCACCGCGGTAAACTGCCTTATCTGCCTTATGAAAGGGAAGAAAACAAAACCCAGGGAATGCGGGGGACTCTGCCGCCATGTAATCAGCACAAAACTGGTGGAAGGGGAAACCGTCATGCGGCGGCGGGAAAAAACTCCCCGCCGCAAGGCGGGGAGCGCCAAACCTAAAGTTTGATCCGGGAATAGTATCCGTCTACATTTTCGCTGGTGACCAGTTCAAAGGGAATATTGTTCCGGGAAATGGAACCGCCTCCGGCAGCTTTTACCGCCATTTCAAGGGCGCCCATACCCTGGCCTATAGCATCCTGGAAACAGGTGGCATCCAATTCGCCGGCCTTAATGGAATCTAACGCATCCTGAATCGCGTCAATACCCGCAATGATAATACCGTTTTTCCTGCCTGCTGCCTTTACCGCTTCAAGAGCGCCCAGAGCCATGCCGTCATTCTGGCAGAGTATGGCGTCTATTTGGGTTCCCGTTGAAAGCCAGTTTTCGACCAGAGACATGGCTTGTTCCCGCTGCCAGTTACCGGTTTGATCAAAAACAATCTTGATATCAGGATACTTTGCCAGAACCTGTTCGTAGCCCCGAAAACGGCCCTGCTCCGCAAAAGCGCCCAACGGCCCGCGAAGAACGGCAATATTACCCCTGCCGCTCAGTCTATTCGCGACATATTCAGCTTCTATCGAACCGCCGTTTTCATTTTCCGATCCAACCCATATCTGTCCCTGATTGCCGGTAACATCGGCGCTGCAGGTGATAATGGGGATGCCAGCGTCGGACACGGCTTTTACCGCAGGGGCAAGCGCATCCGCGTCCACAGGAGAAATAATTACCGCGTCTACCCCCTGCCCGATAAAGCTGTCCAGTTGGGCAGCCTGCTTGTCAGGCTTTCCCTCTCCATCATTGATAATGAGTTCCACATTGGGATACTCGGCCAGTTTTAGTTCCATGGCGCCCCTGAGCATAGTCATAAATTCTTCTGACATGTTCTGCAGGGTAACACCAATTACCAGCTTCTTTTCGGTGTCCGTTCCGCCTGCCGTACGGCTGCACCCGGTCAGGGCGGCGATTAACATTAACGTTAATGCAGCGGCAAAAAATCTTTCCTTTTTCATACTTCATCCTCCATAAACTCTTTTTCTTCATTTCAAGGAACCAACGGCCCCTGTTATTATCTGTTTTCAGCCGACATCTTATCAACAAAAACCGCTACCAGTATGATCAGCCCCTTGATTATCTGCTGCCAGTAGGCCGATACATTCAGAATATCAAGACCGTTGCTGATGGTTCCTATGATGAGCCCCCCTATGAGCGAACGGTTAATCCGTCCCCGGCCTCCCTCCATACTGGTACCGCCTATGACCGCCGCCGCTATGGCATCCAGTTCATACCCCGATCCCAAAACCGGCGCGGCCGAATTAAGCCGGGCGCTAAGGATAATTCCTACCAGTGCCGCCATGCAGCCCGAAAAGGTATACACAAATATTTTTGTTCTGTCCACCTTAAGCCCCGATGCCTTGGCCGCCTGTTCATTTCCACCCACCGCGTAAATATATCGCCCGGTTCGGGTATTGTTCAAAATAAAGTACGAAGCAAATACAATAAACACCAGAATACAGATAGGCGCCGGTATCATAAAAAAAGACCCTGAACCGATAAACGCAAAACCCGGAACAAGCCCGGTAATGGGACGCCCTTTGGTAAAAAGCTGCGCGGCGCCACGGGCAACGGTCATCATTACAAGTGTAGTAATAAACGGGGCCAGTTTCCCCTTGGTTACAATTACGCCATTGATAAAACCGCAGAAAGAACCAAGGAACAGTCCGGCAAGTACTGCGGCGGGAAACGGCAGAAGTTGCGATTCAGCCCGTACCAAAGATGCCGTTACTACCGCAGTCAGGGCAAGTACCGAACCGACCGAAAGATCTATGCCCCCGGTAATAATAACCATTGTCATTCCCATGGCAAGGATCGAATTAAAGGAAACCTGGCGGACGATATTGATAATATTCCGCATGGTAAGAAATTTGGGATTAAGAAGAGAAAATAAAAGCAGCATAACAAGAAAAGCAAAATAAATACCGTATTTAGAAATAATATTCCGGATTTTGCTTCCTGCTTCATTCTTCATTTTCAAAACTCCTTTTATGCGGAAACATGGCTGTTTGTGGCCAGTTTCATAATTGCTTCCTGGCTGATTCCGTTGCCAACAAGGCAGCCGGTACATTTTCCTTCCCATAGCACCATAATGCGATCCGAAAGGCCGATAAGTTCGGGCAGTTCAGAAGAAATCAGGATGATTGACTTTCCCGATTTGGCAAGATTTACAATAAGTTTGTAAATCTCCGCTTTGGCGCCCACATCAATTCCCCTGGTAGGTTCATCCATAATAAGTATATCCGGCGCAGTCAAAAGCCATTTGGAAAGCACTACTTTTTGCTGGTTTCCTCCCGAGAGGGAAACCACCGGTGTTTTACCGGAAGGCGCCTTAACGCTCATTTGCCTGATCATGGCATTTACCAATTCCATTTCCTTTTTTTTATTTATTACCCCATATCGGGAAAAATGACTCAAATGGCACAGGCTTATGTTAAAACCGGTGGTATTTTTTAAATCCAGCCCCATAACTTTACGGTCCTCCGGGATAAGGGCAATTCTCCTGTTTTGGGCATCCCAGGGGCCGCGGAAAACAGTGCTTTTCCCTTTTATCATGATCTCTCCGGTGTCGGCCCTGCGCAGACCAAAGAGAGTTTCCGCCAGTTCCGTACGGCCCGCTCCCATCAGACCCGCAACACCCAGTATTTCGCTCTGCCGCAGGGTAAAACTGATTTTTTCAAATTCGCCTTTTCTGGAAAGATTCTTTACCTCCAGTACCGGACTGCCGATTTCTGCCGGTTCCTTGCAGAACACATTTTTAAGTTCCCGGCCTATCATCAGGGAAACAAGCTGTTTACGGTCAAGCCTTCCGGTGTCTTCGGTGCAGATATGTTTCCCATCCCGCAGTACCGTAATGGTATCTGCCACTTTAAAAATCTCATTTAGTTTATGGGAAATAAAAACTACCGCTGTTCCCTGTTTTTTAAGAGAAAAAATCAGCCTATAGAGTATTTCTATTTCATGATCGCTCAGCGATGAAGTGGGTTCATCCATAATAAGGAGTTTTGAATTAAACGATACCGCCTTGGCGATCTCCGCAAGCTGTTTTTGGGCCGCGCTCAGGGTATGCATGGAAGCGACAGGATCAATATCGATATTGATCCGCTCCAAAAGCTCCCCGGTATCTTTGTAGAGCCGTTTTTTATCAAGCAGTCCAAAACTATTTCGTGGTTCCCTGCCCAAAAAGATATTTTCTCCCACAGTAATATAGGGGACCAGCAGCAGTTCCTGATGAATCATGGAAATATGATGCGCAATGGCGTCAAGTGGATTTTGAAAAATAGTTTCCTTGTCTTCAATAAACATTTGACCGGAATCAGGACGGTAAAGCCCCGCCATGATCTTCATCAGGGTAGATTTGCCCGCTCCGTTTTCGCCTATTACCACATGGATTTTTCCGCGAACAATACCCAGGGAAACAGTATCGAGCGCCACGGTATTGTGAAAACGCTTCGTGATACCCTGAAGCCTGACATACGGGACCATTTGGCGGATACCTCCAAATTTATGCAAATTTACATTAACGTTAATGTCACGCTCAGTATAAGGGCCGGTTTTTAATTTTGTCAAGGGAAATTTCCTGAAATTTGCAAAAATTTCCGGTAAATTTCAAAAAACCGCCGGAATTTTCTTGACAGTCCCGGAATTTGACAGTACCATAGCATTAACGTTAATGATATGAGCGCCAAAGGTTGTATTTTCGACATCAAAGAGATGGCCGTTTTTGACGGGCCGGGTATACGGACCACGGTATTTTTTAAGGGATGCCCCCTGTCCTGCAGCTGGTGTCATAACCCCGAAGGAATGGGCTTTGCGCGGCAGCTTATAGTAAGCCTGTCAAGCTGCGCTCATTGCGGGCGCTGCGGCGCTGCCTGTCCGCTGCCCGCGTCTGCCGTACCTGCCGCGTCTGCCGCGTCTTTGCCGGAAATTCCTGTGGGCTGCACCCTGTGCGGGGCCTGTATCCGCGTATGCCCCCGGGGAATCAGGCGCATTGCCGGCGACGAATACACCGCCAAAGAACTGGCGGCGCTTTTGCTGCGGAATGCGGAATACCTTAAAAATAACGGCGGGGGATTTACCGTTTCAGGCGGGGAACCCGCCGCGCAGGGGGAGTTTCTTGTAGAACTGCTCCGCCGCCTGCGGGGAAACCACCGGGCAATCGAGACCAGCGCTTTTTGTACAAAAGAAATTTTTACGGAACTTTTACGGGAACTGGAATTAGTCATGATGGACATAAAAATTGCGGACCCCTGTCTGCACAAAAAGTTTACCGGACAGGATAACAGCGTCATTCTGTCCAATCTGGAACAGCTTAAAAAGAGCGGAAAGCCCTTTATCATCCGAGTTCCCCTTATACCCGGAGTAAGCGATACCAAAGAAAACCTTGACAGCATTGCCGCCCTGCTTGATAAAAAAGGCGCTTTGCAAAAGGTCGAACTGCTCCCCTACCATAAAACAGCCGGGGCAAAATACGGCATGGCGGGCATGGAGTACCGGCCGAATTTTGATACCGGCCAAATTCCCAACGGAAGAACGGAATATTTTTTGGAACGGGATATACCCTGTTCCGTATTATAGGAGGATCACATGACCGGCCATATCGCAAAACTCCTGGATTATTATATCGTTAAAAAAGCGCACCACCGCTTTCGCGTCAACACTCCCGAAACCTACTGCCTGGCGGAAAAATTCGCCGCCGCCGGTATGGACGATGTAAGCCGTTCCGCGGCAAGACTGCGCTGGGTGCTGGAACAGGAAAAACCTGTTTTTTTTACCGGCGAAAAGATCGCCCTTTTGCGCACCGTGACAACGATACCCGAAATTTTTACCCCGGCCGAATTTGAGGCGCTAAAGAAGAACCATACAATACACGAGCGGGGCAAGGTAAGCAATATCAACGTCTGCTATCCGCTCCTGCTGGATTCAGGCACCCGTAAACGGCGCAAAGAAGTAAAAAGCGCCGCGGATTTTAAAAAAGCCGGCGATAAAAAGACGCTTGTTTTTTTTGACGCGCTGCTTGACACCCTTGACGCCCTTGACGCTTTTGCCGGTAAATACCGCATCGAGGCCGAAAGAACCGGAAATAAAACAAGCGCGGATATTTTTTCCCGTATTCCCCGGGAAAAACCCCGGACTTTTCTTGAGGCCCTGCAATTTTTGCGGCTTCTCCATTATGCGATGTGGTGTAATTACAATTACCACAATACCCTGGGCCGTTTTGATCAGTATATGTATCCCTATTACAAGGCCGATATTGACGCGGGAATTATTACCAGAGAAGAAGCCCTGGAACTTGTCGAGGAATTTTTTATCAGCTGCAACAAGGACAGCGATCTGTATCCCGGTATGCAGCAGGGCGATAACGGACAAAGCATGGTTCTTGGAGGCTTAAACCCCGACAAAAGCGAATCGTACAACGAACTTTCCGATCTTTGCCTTGATGCAAGCCTCGAGTTACGCCTTATCGATCCCAAAATAAATCTTAGGGTCAATAAAAACACCCCGCTGGAACTATACGACAGGGGATCGGCGTTAACCAAACAGGGGCTTGGTTTTCCTCAATATGCCAATGACGATGTGGTGGTGGAAGCGATGAAACGCTGGGGATACAGCGTTAAGGACGCGTACAACTATGTTGTGGCGGCCTGCTGGGAATTTATTATTCCGGGAAAGGCCATGGATATTGTAAATATCAACGGCCTTTCCTTTATCAGGGCCCTGCACGAAGCCCTTGACGCGCCGTGGAACAGCTTTGACGAACTTCTTGACAGGGTAAAGGAAGCGATTGTTTCCCAGGCGTCCCTTATCATGGCGGCAACGGCGAATGTTTATATGGAACCGTCTTCCATAATAAGCCTTATGATGGAAGGCTGTGTAGAGAACGGGCGGGACATTTCCCTGGGCGGCGTTTACAACAATTACGGCATACACGGAACAGGGCTTAGCACGGCGGTAGATTCCCTTGCCGCCATACAAAAATATATTTTTGACGAAAAGATTTTTACCAAAGACGAACTAAAAGAAATGCTTGCAAATAATTTTGAGGGAAGCGATAAAGCGCTCCACACCCTGCGTTACGATGCCCCCAAAATGGGGAATGACGATGACAAAACCGACGCGCTGGCGACGCGGCTTCTGGACTGGTTTGCCGATTCCCTTGAAGGACGGCGCAATGACCGGGGTGGCGTCTTTCGTCCCGGAACCGGATCGGCCATGTACTATATCTGGCACTCAAAAGAAGAAAAAGCCACCCCCGACGGCAGAAGAAAGGGCGAGGCCATGGCGTGCAATTATTCTCCCGGCATTTTTAGCCGCTGCAGGGGCCCCGTATCGATAATTAAATCCTTCGCAAAACCAAATCTGGTGCGGGTTGCCAATGGCGGCCCCCTGACCATTGAACTTTTCGATCAAATGTTTCGCAACCAGGACGCGACCCGCAAGGTCGCCCTGTTTATAAAAAGCTATATCGACATGGGCGGCCACCAGATGCAGATTAACGCGGTAAACAGGGACACCTTAAAGGATGCCAAAAAGCATCCGGAAAATTACCGGAACCTTATTGTAAGGGTCTGGGGTTGGAGCGGCTATTTTGTGGAACTGGACGAAGTGTATCAGGATCACATCATTGAACGCATGGAATTACAGCTATAGTTTTTTGCGCGAAACAGCAGGAATAAAACACCTCCGGAACCCGGAACCCTTGTCGTAACGTCCGGTTTGCGCGATAATAATTCCGATAAGGAGACAGAAATGGCCAGGACCATGACGTTTCAGCTGGACGGCGCGGAATATCCGGTGTCGCCCGTAAAAGTTGATCGAAAAAAACTCTACGGATGGAGCGAGACAATAGCGCTGGACGACGAAGGCCGCGAATGTAAGTCGGTCACCATGGACGAATCGGGAACCTTTATTATTCCCCCCGGCGGCCTGGGATTGGGGCTGCTGTCGCCCGACGGGCTTTGGGTTGAGCGGAGCAGTCTTAAGGCAGTCAGGGAAGACGGCAGCGACGCCGTTCCTGTTCCCTCCAGTTACGCCGCGCCTGTTCAATTGGGCGCTGTTGTCGACGCCGATGAACTGTACAATTACAATATAACTTCGGTGTATGAATTAGACGGGGCGGAAGATTTAGTCAGCGCGGTTGGCGATAAAATTTTTACCTTTACCTACAGTTACCGCGACAGCTTTGAGGGGAGCAGCGCCTTTGTCCTGGCGGCCCAGGGCGCGCTTTTTTTATTGACGGGTTTTAAAAGTGAATACGAAATGCTTGCCCTGACCGAAGCGGCAGTAATTGACGAACTTGAAGAGGAAGAAGAGGTTTCAGATGAACTTGATTTTGCATAGGGATATTGAACGGCCCGGTTCTTTGCGGTTTTCGCCAATGTCCGGTTTTTACAGGAGCAGATAATGCGCGCGATACATATAGCCAATGAAAAAAAACGCGATTCCGAAGTCGGCTTTGAACCGCTCCCGGGCAGAAAGACGGTAAAAATGGTGCTTCCCGGCGGCGGGGAACAGCGCAATGTTAAATTCATTAAATCAACGGCCAGTCTTGACGCGTTACAGGCGGAGTTTGGAGGACTTGTCAATGTAGGAGAAGCGCTCATAGCTTCCGACTGCGAAGTCGATATGGAAAAAACCGGCAAGTTTATCCAGCACACCCACCGGATATGGATGACCGCCGGCAACAAGGCCGCGTACCGCGTTACCTTTATGGAAGTAAAATACAACCCCGACGGAAGCGAAAAAGAACGCGCCGAATTAATACGCTCCGAGGCAAACATCAAGGGCGAAGACCCGGTCAAATGGACGGGTAAAATGGAAAGCAAAGCCGAAGCAATCCGAAAATATGTTTTTCAAAAAAGTTATCAGATACGTCACACATCGGGGCTTACCTATGATTTCCTTTACGATATGGCAAAGCAGCTTTTTGAACAAAAGGCCGTAATGCGTGTCGGCGGCGGACCAAAGGGAGCGGATCGTCTGCGCCTGACAGACGGCGGCGAAGAATACTTTGGATTTCTTGAAGGCCGCGTCAGCGGTGACAAATACGCGCTCATCCTTCATCTTACCAATATGCCGCTTAAAGCGCTGCCCAAAGAAACCGCTTCCGGGCCGGCTCCGGTTCCCGCAAAGGAGGCGCAGGAATGAACATATCCGTTGACAAGACAAAGCTTGACAACTCCCATGGTTATGCCGAGGGAACCCAGGCGGCAATCGGCAAAGAAACGCTGGATATCGTCAGCGGCTATAAAAAAAATGTCTGCAAAAATTTTATTTCGGTAAATCCCGGACAGATAGACGACCGGCTGAGCGGTTCAAATTATTTTGTAACGCGTAAATACGACGGGGAACTTGCCGTGCTGTTCTGGAACGGCGGCGAATGTTTCGCGATCAACACCGGCGGCAGGGTACGCATGGGGCTTCCCTGTCTTGAAGACGCGGCAAAATGTTTTTTACGCGCGGGCTATAAAAACGCCGTTGTGGCGGCGGAACTTTTTGCCCCGGAGGACAAGGGCCGCACCCGCGTGTTTGACGTGCTTGCCGCGCTTGCCGACAAGTCGCTGTACGGATCGCTGCAGCTGGCGCCGTTTGACATTATCAGCCTTGACGATCAGGCGTTCAAGGCAAATTCATACGCCGATATTCACAAGACCCTGGCGGAATTATTTAACAACAGCGAATTATGCCGTCCGGTACGCCTTGAAAAGGCGGAAACAAAGGCCCAGGTAAAGGATATTTTTGCAAAATGGGTAAACGAAGAAGGCGGCGAAGGCCTTGTGGTGCGCAGCGAACTTTCCATCGTGTACAAAGTCAAGCCGCGCTACACCGTTGATGCGGCGGTGGTGGGATTTTCCGAAGGGTCGGGGGCGGCAAAGGGCCAGATCCGCACGCTGCTTGTCGCGCTCATGACCGAAGACGGCGCCTTTCAAATCGCGGGCAAATGCGGCAACGGCTTTGACGAAAGCTTTAGAACCGGAATGGTTTCAAAACTTCGTGAAATGCGCATGGAATCAAAATATATGGAAACCGACTCCAATCATGTCGCGTTCCAGATGATACGCCCCGAAATCGTAATCGAAGTAAATGTAAACGATATTCTTTTTGAAACAAGCTCGGGGCCCATATTTAACACGCGCCTTGAAATTAAAAACAATGAATACCGCAGAACCGCTTCGGTTCCCGGCATCAGCATGGTGTTTCCGGTGTTCAGCCGCATTCGGGACGATAAAAGCGTAAATCCGGTCGATGTGCGGCTTGCGCAGGTTGACGCCATTGTTTACAACCCCTATGTCGAAAGCGCCGGCGCGCCTGCGGAACTGGAAAAATCACAATTACTTTCGCGCGAGGTTTTTAAGAAAACCCTTGGCGCAAAATTCATGGTTCAAAAATTCCTTGTCTGGAAAACCAACAAGGAGGGACAGGGCTACCCCGCGTTTTGTTTTTCATACACCAACTTTAGCTCCGACCGCACCCAGCCGCTTCAAAGCGAAGTCCGCGTTTCAAACAGCGAAGAACAAATCCGCGCGTTTTGCGAAGAGTTCAAAGACAGGAATATCAAGAAGGGCTGGACGCGGATCGACCTTTAGATTACTCCCAGAAAGAAAAATATTTTACCGCAAAGTCGAAGAAGTTAAGGAAGAAAGGGGCCTTCTTCCCTTATTCGACTTATTCTTTGCGGTGAATTTCTTTTAGGTCAATCTTTGATAATCACCGCAATCAGGCAAAGCGGGGACGATCCGTTGTTTGTCACGCTGTGGGAGGCGCCGCCGCCGGTGACCATTACGTCGCCCGGACCAACGGCTTTTTCCACGCCGTCATCGCTCACCAGTCCGCGGCCTTCAAGAAACAGAAAAAATTCAGTTTCGCCGGTATGACAGTGGTAGCCGATAGAAGCGCCCGGCGGCAGGGTCAACCGCGCGAGCAAATTGGTATTTGACTGGGTTTTGCCCTGCCCCTCGACAAAATGGTGAAAATTAATAACCCCGCTGCCGCCCCGCGCGTTTTCACGATTTTCGTTTTTTTGTTCGCCGGAATGATATACCATGTTTACTCCTCCTCTTTATCTATAGTATACTCCATGTATGAAATGGAATAAAGGGCCGGCGCGTACCGAAGCGGCAAAAAGTTCAAAACTGCTGCTTGTTTACCGCGCGCTTTTGCTTGTCGTGCTTGCGCTGCTGGTACTGCTTGCCGCGGGAACAATTTACGGCCTCCTTCGACAAAACATACCGGTTTCCGGCGTACAAGCCGCCGGGAGCGAAGACGGTGCCGAGGGCATTTTTTCAAATATCGGCAAACTGCGTATCGCCACCGCAGGCAGTGAAAGCGAAACCGTTATAATTTCCGTGGCGTTTCCCTATAACCAAAATGACCGGGCCTTTGCCGAAGAACTTGCCTCGCGCCTTGGCGAATTTAAATCGCTGACCGTCGAATACCTGGGCGCGTTCACCGCCGATCAGCTTATGAGCCTTGAAGTAAGCGCGATTAAAGGCGACCTGCTTGAACGCTATAACGCGCTCCTTAAACTGGGAAGAATTAACGACCTGTACATAAGTGATTTTATCCGTCTGTAGCCAGCCCCGAATCCATTCGCGTCCATTCGCGGACACTTCCTGTAGTTTGAGTCCGCGAATTACGCGAATTACGCGAATTACGAATTGCGCGAATTATCCCGAATCCATTCGCGTGCATTAGCGTCCATTCGCGGACACTCTTTCTGTTTTTTGCGGCGTACCGGCCCTGCGGTTTGAAATAGGGACGTATGAAAGGGTCCGCGAATTACGAATTACGAATTACGCGAATTACCCCGAATCCATTCGCGTCCGTTCGCGGACACTTCCTGTTTTTTGCTGTTTTTTGCGGCATACCGGCCCTACAGTTTAAACCGTTCCGATAATTCCTTAAGATGGCTGCCGATAAATACCGCGCCATAGACGGTTACAATAATCCCCACGGTAATTCCCAGCGGAAGCAAAAACGAGGCGTTTACAAGGTCCCTGCCAAAAAAGGCGCTGGTAAGCGAAAGCAGCGCCGCAAGACCCACAACAACCCAGCCCCTTGTTGACACGCCGCCGGGAATATCAAAAACGGTATCCATATCGCAGGCTTCTTCCCTGATGCGATCCATGATCGCGTCGGAAAAATCGGGACAGGGAGGAAAGAACCGTTCCGTAAACAGCACGCGCATATCCTCGCGGCGGCGCGCGTCCAGGGCGCAGCGTCCGCAAAGAAGCAGATGAAACGCCATACCGATACGTTCCCGTATACCGGGTTTTTCATCGCTATAAAGAACGTCTCCAAATTCATCGCATTTCATAATTTCTCCTTCTGCCCCGGCTCAAAGCCCGGCCAGCTTTTCGCGCAGCAGCTTTTTGGCGCGAAACAAGTGCGACTTTACCGTATTAACGGGAAAGCCGGTAATTTTTTCGATCTCCAAAAGCGAGCAGTCATAAAAAAAATAAAGGTCGACGCACACGCGGTATTTTTCGGGCAGATCCAAAACCGCGTCAAGCACCGCCTCCCGCGCCGCTTTTAACATGGCAAGGCTTTCGGGGCTTTCCTCGTCAAGTATATCCTCCTCCGCCAGCGAACGGTACTCCCGCCTGCGGTTAATACTGTTTACCGCGGTATTATAGGCAAGGCGGTAAAGCCATGTCGAAAAACGCGAGTCGCCCTTGAACGAGGACAGGGCGCGGTACACCTTAAGAAACACGTCCTGGGTATAATCTGCGGCATCCTCGCCGTTATGGAAAAAGCTCATGCCCATCGCGTGAACCGCTTTCTGGTAACGTTCGACGAACAGGCGGAACAGCTCGCTCTTACCCCCAATAATTTCGGCAACCAGCAGGGTTTCATCTTCGTACGCCGGCGGAAAACTCATGAACGGCGGTCGCCGCGCCTTATCACATAATAGGCGAGTAAGCCCACGCCGGTAGTAAGCGGAATAATTCCCCCCAAAAGTCCGTACCCGGTTCCGATAACCAGACCAAGCAGAATCGTAAGACCCAGCCCTATCGAAGCAAGAAGCAGGCCGGCGAGCAGACTGAACGAAAGCAGGTTGAAACCTTCTTTCTGGTACTGACCCGCCCTGATAAGCAGCACTTTGCGCCGGTGATTCCAGAGCAAGTAAAAAAATACCACCACGGCGCTCATCACGATCCCGACATTGGGAACGATGGCGATAAGAAGCTGTGCGGCGCTCGATTTTTCCATAGTGTCTTTCCTTTACCAAATTATACCAGCCGGGGCTCTTTCGCCCACAGACAAAGTATAGAACAAAACGCCCTCCCCCCGCAACTCTTAGACCCGCGCGGGGGCGTTTTGGTTGTGTTTTTTCGCTTTTACCGCGTTAAAAAAGGTCCCCGGATCCGCCGCAAATAAACAAACAGCCACTACTCAAAACCCGCGCCTTTTGCTACACTCTGCCCATGAATGCAGATGAACTTCGCTCAAAATTTACCGCTTTTTTTGTGGAACACGGTCACGCCCGGATCGAGGGAAAAAGCCTTATCCCCGAAAACGATCCTACGGTGCTTTTTACCACGGCGGGTATGCATCCCCTTGTTCCCTATCTTTTGGGGGAGCCCCACCCGGCCGGCAATCGCCTGGTCGATTACCAAAAGTGCATTCGTACCGGCGACATTGATTCGGTGGGCGATCCAAGCCACCTGACCTTTTTTGAAATGCTGGGCAACTGGTCGCTGGGCGATTACTTTAAGGAAGGGGCCATAGAGATGAGCTTTGAGTTTCTTACCTCTCCCAAATGGCTGGGCATACCGGTTAAAAAACTGGGCGTAAGTGTTTTTGCGGGCGACGGCGAAGTCGAGCGGGACGATGAATCGGCCCGGGTATGGAAAAAACTTGGCATTGACGAAAACCGCATCGCCTACCTTCCGCGCGAGGACAACTGGTGGGGACCGGCGGGAAGCACCGGACCCTGCGGCCCCGATTCGGAAATGTTTTACTATACCGGCGAAGAACCCTGCGGCCCCGGCTGTAAACCGGGCTGTTCCTGCGGCAAGTGGCTCGAAATCTGGAACGATGTTTTTATGCAGTATAATAAAAACGAAGCCGGCGAGTATATTCCGCTTTCCCGCAAGTGCGTGGACACCGGCATGGGAATTGAACGGACGGTTACCATCCTTAACGGAAAAAGCTCGGTGTACGATACCGAAATTTTCGCCTCGCTTATCGCCGCCGTCTGCGCGTCTTCCGGCAGCGCGCTTGTTTACGGGGCCAATCCCGAAAACGACCGTTCGATACGAATTATCTGCGATCATATCCGTTCGGCCGCCTTTATCCTGGGCGATCCAAAGGCGGTAAACCCCTCCAATGTGGGCGCGGGCTATGTGCTGCGCCGTCTTATCCGGCGGGCGGTCCGGCACGGCCGCAAGCTTGGCGTTGAAAGCCTTATCCCCGTCTGCAGGGCGGTCATCGAAAAATTCTCTCCGGCGTATCCGGAATTACAGGCCAATTCGGCTTCCATTACGGAAGAGCTAAACGCGGAAGAAAAACGCTTTCTTGAAACCCTGCAAAAGGGCGAGCACGAATTCGAAAAGCTCCTTCCCAATCTGTTAAAAGATCCCCGCAAAATCATGAGCGGCCGGCTTGCCTTTAAACTGTACGACACCTACGGCTTTCCCATTGAGTTAAGCGAGGAGCTTGCCGCAGAAAACGGCATGACGGTAAACCGCGGGGAATTTGACGAAGCCTTTAAAAAACACCAGGAACTTTCCCGTCTGCAGAGCGGCGAGCAGTTTAAGGGCGGCCTGGTCGATCAGGGCGAAATGGCCGTCAAGTACCATACCGCCACACATCTTTTACAAAAGGCGCTGCGTCTGGTGCTGGGCGATCACGTCGCCCAGCGGGGGTCAAATATTACCGCCGAGCGGATGCGTTTTGACTTTTCCCACGGCGAGCCCATGACGGCGGAACAAATCCTCAAGGTTGAAGAACTGGTAAACGGGGCGATCAAGGCCGATTACCCGGTTACGGTAAGCATGATGGAACTGGAACAGGCAAAGTCCTCCGGCGCGACGGCGCTTTTTGGCGAAAAGTACGAAAGTACGGTCAAGGTGTACACCATCGGCGGCGAAAGCGGCTATTTTTCCAAAGAAGTCTGCGGCGGGCCCCATGTGGAGCACACCGGGGTATTGGGCCGCTTTTCGATTAAAAAGGAACAATCGTCTTCGGCCGGGGTGCGGCGTATCCGGGCCGTTTTGGAGTAACCCTGCGGGGAATTTAACGGTAAACCGTTACTTTACCGCTTTTTATTCGTTATTATTAATGATATACTCTACATTGTTAAAGGTGGTTGTATTTATGAAGATAAAACAGACGGCCCTTGTCGCGGCCTTTTTAGCCCTTGCCGTATGCGCTTTTGCCCAGTTAAGCCCGGACCTGCAGACTGTCGCGGTTGTCCGTCTTTCCAAAAGCCAGAATATTTCGGTTAAGGAATTAAAGGACTATGTCACGTGGATGGGCATTACCAAAAGCGGCGCCGAAGCGCCCGGCGCGTTGAGCGCCACGGAACGGCGCGAAGTGCTGGACAAAATCGGCGAACAGCTGCTTCTTTGCCAGGCGGCGGAGCAGGAAAACATGATGGTTTCGAACCAGGAGCTTAACGAGCGCTTTAACGAAATGATCAACCCCATAAAGGCCTTTCTTTCCGAAAAAAACGGAAAAGCGCCCACCGACGCCGAAGTTGACGCGGAACTGCGTACCCAGACGGGAATGACGCGGGTCGGTTTTAGGGAGCAGATTCGCCGCTCCATGGCCTCGGACAAATATATCCAAACCAAAAAACAGAATCTTTTTCAGGCGGTACGGGATCCCGGCGAGGCGGAAATTCTGGAATTGTATAACCAGCAAAAGGGCAAAAGCCTTTCCGAAGGCGGTTTTGACCGGCCCCAGGTGATCCGCCTTAAAATGATTGTAATACCCTATCGCAGCGCCGCCGAAAAAACGGCCGCGCAGGAGCGCGGCGCGGCGCTTTCCCGCCAGATTGGAAACGATCCCGTTAAATTTGACGAAGCCTCGGCCGACGCCGCCAAACCCAATTCCGGCTATATTTCGGGCGAAGGACCCTATCTTTATAAATTTGAACAGACGGCGGCAAGCGCCGGCGACCGGGACTTCCTTAACCTGATTTTTGGCCTTAAACAGGGCGAAGTATCGCGTTCGATAGAACGGCCCGACGCGTTCTACATTATCAAGGTGCTTGAATCCCTGCGGCCCAAAACCCTGACGCTGGACGATATCTATAATCTGGGCGATCCCCGGCCCATGACGGTCCGGCAGTATATCGGCGGCTTTCTTAGGGAAAGGAACCACATGGAAACCTACCAGCGGGCATACCAGGAAATTCTTGCCGATCTTAAAAAACGCGGCAGCGTTCAGGTTATGGACAACGTATATAACAGCATTGTCTGGTAATGGGCTCAAGAAGAAAGGGCCGCATTCTTGCTTTCCAGGCGCTGTACGCGTGGGGCATGTCGGAGCCTGCCGCGCGTGAAAAAGCGCTCCCTGATCTGCTCGAGTTTCTATGGCTGGAGCGGCCGCGCGGCGAGACGGCGGATTTTTCACGCCTTTTGCTTCAGGGCGCGGTAGAAAACATTGAGCCGGTGGACGAGCTTATAAAGAGGCAGCTGGTCCACTGGGATTTTTCGCGGGTAAACCGTGTTGACCAGGCGATTCTGCGGCTTGGAGTTTACGAGATGGCGTTTCAAAAGGAGACCCCTGCGGTGGTCATTAACGAAGCGGTAAATATTTCAAAAGAATTTGGGAACGACGATTCCTATCGTTTTGTCAACGGCGTTCTTGACGGTGTGCGCAAAAGCCTTCTGGAACCTGTTGAAACAACCAAGGGGCCTTCTTGAGCCGTCCGATAATCCGCCTTTTAAAACAGGTC
Organism: Treponema sp.; assembly: GCA_031267675.1. GTDB lineage: Bacteria > Spirochaetota > Spirochaetia > Treponematales > Breznakiellaceae > JAIRYT01. The sequence goes on from JAIRYT010000093.1 coordinate 25,854, forward strand.
TGTCTTCTGGGCCTTGCCATTGCAGTACTGCTCGCGGTATTTCTTGTCTTTGCCGCCCGTTCCGGCGGCATTCCCCTGTCTTCGCTGTTTGACGTTAATCGTGCCGGAACAAGTTCGTTTGCCCGGATGCTCGAAAGCCACGACGCGTTTGTGAGCGAAAACCCGGACATACGCTCCGGCGAACAAAACAGACTCCTTGACGCGCTCGAAAAAAAGGCCCCCGATACCGGGGCGGCGCTTTCCGTATTAAAGCGCAGGCGGCATTTGGCGCGGTTTTCCGCCGTTGACCGCGAGGCGTATCTTGCCGCGTACGGAGAGGCCGCCCGCAGGGTCTTCAAACGCTATCCCTTTTCCGGCTCTATCGGAGCCGTCGCCGGGGACGCGATTATACGGGAAAACCCGGCAAACGCGCTTCCGCCCGAAAACGCCGCGGAGCTTAGGGCGATCAGCGCGCTTATGCCGGGACAGGACATCGGCCTTGTCTTTTCGGTATACGCGGGAATGATGTCCGACCCTGCTTTGGCGCTGGAACTGCCCGGCGAGTATTTTACCCTGCTTGTTTCGCTGGCCCGGGGCGCGGAACGCGAACGCTACCGGGTAAACGCCGCCATACGCAGCCTTCTTGGCGGGGACGCCGCCGGGGCGCTTATCCAAATCAACAGCCTTTTTGACGAAGCCCCCCAAAATGACGAAACCTATCGTTTTGGCGCGGAATATTATTATAACCACGGGAATTTTGTTCAGGCGGCGCTCCTGTTTAACCATTTTTTTGATGATTATTCCATCGGCCGCCAGGGCGATTCGCTGTATCTGGGCGGCTTTATCGACAGCGCCCGCGAATTATGGGAAGCGGCGGGAAAACCGGAACAATACGACGACGCGGACGCGCAAAAAATCCGTTCGCGCGTGCTGTACAATCTCGCGTCCACCTCTCCTTCCCCGGCGGAGGCAAACCGCGCCCTGGAGCAGCTTTTTGCCCAGGCCGGCGCCCCGTCCGATGAAAACCAGGGGCGCGCGTTTGCCGTTATACGCTATGCGCGGCTCGCGTCACAGGACAGGGCGGTCGCCATACTGGAACAGACCGACCGCGAAGGCGAAGGCCTGTTTGATTTGGAGTGGGTGCGCCGCAGCTCGTCCCAATGGACGGTTCCCCGCACCATCGCGGAAACATGGCTGCTTCTTAACCGCCATATATACGACGGGCGGATATATGAATGGAGCGCCTGGTATTTTGACTTTCAGCGCGATTATGAAGAAACCGCCCAGGTTCTGCGGGACGCGGGAATCAACCGTGTCGAAGGCCCCTGGTCGGCGATACACCGGGCCTACGCCCAGCTGCGCGAAGGCCTTGTAGACGAGGCGGAAAAAACACTCAGGAGCATTTCGTCCGGAGGAGCCCGGATCGGGCGCTTTCAACAGCCTTTGTGGCAGGCGTCCGCCAATCTGGGCCTGGTTCTGGATATGAGGGGCCGGCCGGAAGAAGCGCTCGAACACTACGAAAACGCCATGGGGATTTTGTCGGCGACAGGACGGCTCAGGCGGGGCGAAGGCGTCGAAGCGGCCGGGCCCTCGCGGGAAATGCGCGACGCCTCGCGCATCCAGCTGTTCATCGCGCGGGATATGCGGGCGCTGGGCCGCGAAAGCGACAGCCGCCGGGTGCTTGAATACGCGCTGGACCTGGATCCGGAAAACCTGGAAGCGTCCCTTGAACTGCGCCGTCTTTCCGTACGGTAGGCAAATTTGCCGATCTGCCGGAATCGGGTGTTGACCAGTTGACGCGCAGGAAACAATTTTTTATATTGGTATCAATCAAATTATATCAATACCATCAGGAGGAGAAGATATGAAGGTTAAACCCTTGGCAGACCGCGTCATTGTCAAGCTGGAAAAGAATGAGGCAAAGACCGCCGGCGGGATCATTATTCCCGACACCGCCCAGGAAAAGACCCAGCAAGGCGTCATTGTAGAAGTCGGGCCGGGTACCGAAAAAGAAAAAATTACCGTAAAGTCAGGCGACAAGGTAATGTACGACAAGTACGCCGGTACTCAAATTAAAATCGATGGAGTCGATCACCTTATCCTTAAAATGCAGGATGTGGTCGCTGTTATCGAGTAGGCGCCTGTTTTAACGGCAAACCCCGCGGAGCGGGGTTTGTCGTTTTTCGGGCTTTCCGCCGTGTATGCGGGTATATATGTGTCAATATGGCCCAGTATACGGCGCTAATACGGCGTGTGAGTCAATATTACCCAATAAAGTTTGCTGTGTATGGGCGCGCTTCCTGCCCGCCGCCGGGCGGCGCGGCTAATTCCTTATAATATAACGAATTACCATATTTTCTCTTTCATATGTAAACTTGGCACGATTCTTGCGTATAATAAGAGTGAAGCGGTAAAATGTTTCCGGAAATGGCCGCGAAACATAACGCCGCTCAACTGGAGGAAAAAATGACCGCGAATAACGTCAAAAAGACCGTATCAAACGATGAAAACACCCTGGCAATGTATCTGCGCGAGATTAACCGCGTCCCGCTTTTAAGCAGGGAAGAAGAAGACAAGTGCGCCCGTGAAGCCGCAAAAGGCAGCGAAGCGGCCAGAAACCGGCTTGTTACCGGAAACCTTCGCTTTGTGGTAAACGTAGCCAAAAAGTATCAGGGACAGGGGATTCCCCTGGAAGACCTTATCAGCGAGGGAAATATCGGGCTGCTCAACGCGATTAGCCGTTACGATGTCGACAAAGGCTATCACTTTATTTCATACGCCGTCTGGTGGATCAAGCAGGCGATACTCAAGGCTATCTGCGAAAAATCACGCATGATTAGGCTGCCGCTTAACCGCGCCAACGAGCTTGTCCAAATCGAAAAAGCCCGCAAAATGGTACAGACCGATTCCCGCTCAGAAACAAAAGAAGTCGCCCGCCTTTTGGTTATGGACCAGAAACATGTAGAAAACCTTCTTAACATTTCGCGCGACATGGTCTCGCTGGAAAATCCGCTTCACGAAGATAAAAATTCTTCCAGCCTGGGCGACTTTGTAGAAGCCTCCGCCTATGCGCCGCCCGAAGAAGAAGTTATGAACCGCGTGCTTCAGGACGATATCGAAAGCGTGCTTGATACGCTTGAAAAAAAAGAAGCGGACGTTATCCGCTACCGCTTTGGACTTGGACTGGAAGCGCCGCTTTCCCTTAAGGAAATCGGGGACCGCTTTAATCTGACCAAGGAGCGGATCAGGCAGATTGAAAAAGTCGCCCTTAAGCGGCTGCAGCATCCCCTGCGCCGGGGCGTGCTTGAATCCTATGTTGCATAAGCATAGAATTACCGAATGGATTATGAAAAATTCACGATAAAAGCCCAGGAGGCCGTTAACGGGGCGACCGCAATCGCCCAAAAGAATGATCACTCCCAGGTTGAAGTTGAACATCTTCTTAAGGCGCTGCTTGAACAGGAAGACGGTATTGTCCGGCCCTTAATTGAACGGATCGGCTCAAACGCCGATCAGATCAGCCAGGACGTTGACGTGCTTGTTTCCGCCGTTCCCAAAATATACGGCGAAGCGGCGCAGTTGTACTATTCGCCGGCAATGGGAAAGGTGCTCGCAAAAGCTGAAACAGAAGCCGCCGCCCTTAAAGACGAGTATGTCTCTACCGAACACATTCTTGTTTCAATCGCCGCAAGCGAAGGCAAGGCGGGGACCCTGCTCGCGCGGGCGGGGATCAACAAACAGGCGATACTTGCCTCGTTAAAACAGGTGCGGGGAAACCAGCGGGTAACCGATCAAAACCCCGAAGAAAAATACCAGATACTCGACAAATACTGCCGCGATTTAACGGCGCTCGCCCGTCAGGAAAAACTTGATCCGGTAATCGGCCGCGACGAAGAAATCCGCCGCGTAATGCAGGTGCTTTCGCGGCGCACAAAAAACAATCCCGTGCTTATCGGCGAACCCGGCGTGGGTAAAACCGCCATTGCCGAAGGCCTTGCGCGGCGCATTGTCGAAGGGGACGTACCCGAAGGCCTTAAGGGAAAAAAGCTCCTTTCGCTTGATTTGGGCGCGCTTGTGGCCGGAGCGAAATTCAGGGGTGAATTTGAAGAACGCCTTAAAGCGGTTATTCACGAAATCCAGGCAAGCGACGGTAAAATCATTCTTTTTATTGACGAACTGCACACGCTTATCGGCGCGGGCGCGGCGGAAGGCGCCACCGACGCGAGCAATCTGCTAAAACCGGCGCTCGCGCGGGGCGAATTACGCTGCATCGGCGCGACAACGCTTGACGAATACCGCAAACATATCGAAAAAGACGCGGCGCTGGAGCGCCGTTTTCAACAGGTATATACGCCGGAACCCTCTGTCGAAGACACCATCGCCATTCTGCGGGGGCTGCAGGAACGTTACGAAGTACACCACGGAGTGCGCATCAAGGACGAGGCGCTGGTAGCGGCGGCGACATTGAGCGACCGCTATATTACCAGCCGCTTTCTTCCCGACAAGGCGATTGATCTGGTGGACGAAGCGGCAAGCCGCCTTAAAATGGAACTGGATTCGCGGCCGACCGAACTGGACAAACTGGAACGTAAATTACTGCAGCTTTCTATCGAAAAACAGGCGCTTTCGCGGGAAGAAGATCCTTCCTCCATCGAACGCCTTGGCAAACTGGAAAAAGAAATCGCCGAAACCGCTTCGGAGCGCGACGCGATGAACGCCCGCTGGGAAAGCGAAAAAAGCGACATACAAAAAATCCGCCAAATTAAACAGCAAATCGAAGAACTTAAAATTGAAGAGACGCGCTGGGAACGCGAAGGCAATCTTTCAAAAGCCGCGGAAGTAAAGCACGGCAGAATTCCCGACGCGCAAAAAAAACTAAAAACCCTTACCGACAGCATGGAAAAAAAGCGCGAAAATTCCGGAAACGGAAACACCGCCGCCCTCCTGCGCGAAGAAGTAAGCGAAGACGATATCGCCGCCGTTGTAAGCGTATGGACCGGTATTCCCGTATCAAAGATGCTTTCCGGCGAACTGCAAAAATATCTGGATCTTGAAAAAGTTCTGGAACAGCGGGTAGTGGGACAGGGTCCCGCCGTTATCGCCGTTTCGGACGCGATACGCCGCAACAAGGCGGGGCTTTCCGACGCGGGCCGCCCGCTGGGGAGCTTTCTTTTTTTGGGGCCGACCGGCGTGGGTAAAACCGAACTGGCAAAAACGCTCGCCGATTTTTTATTTAACGACGAAAAATCGCTTACCCGCATTGACATGAGCGAATACGGCGAAAAACATACGGTAAGCCGCCTTATCGGCGCGCCGCCGGGTTATGTCGGCTATGAACAGGGCGGCCAGCTTACCGAGGCGGTGCGCCGCCGGCCGTACAGCGTGGTTCTTTTTGACGAAATCGAAAAGGCCCACAACGACGTGTTTAATGTGTTTCTTCAAATACTTGACGACGGCCGGCTTACCGACGGCCAGGGCCGCGTGGTCGACTTTAAAAATGTAATTATTATTATGACCAGCAATCTTGGATCGGATCTTATTCTGGGCGCGAAAAAAGAAGCCGATATAAAATCCGCCCTTATGGAACTGCTTAAGCAGAGCTTTCGCCCCGAATTTTTAAACCGCATCGACGAAACCGTAATCTTTAACCGGCTGGGCAGGGACGAAATCGGCAAAATCGTGGATATACAGCTGCTTCGTCTTTCGTCGCGCCTTGCCGACCGCAAAGTAACCCTTAAGCTCAGCGCGGCGGCAAAAGCGTACCTGGCCTCGGAAGGCTACGATCCGCTGTTCGGCGCGCGCCCCCTTAAGCGGGCGATACAGAGCGAACTTGAAAACCCCCTGGCAAAGGCAATTATCGCCGGAAAGATCAAAGAAGGCGAAACCGTCGCCGCCGACAAGGCGGAAAAAGACGACGGGCTTTCGTTCAAAAAAAGCGCGCCCAAAACAGGCTAAAACGACACCACCAACAAAAAAGAGAATCACCACGAACGGTCACCAACGGTACGAACAAAGAAGAATTTCTGACAAAAGTTCGGGACGGTTAGTGAGGTTTGTGGTCCAAAGTTCGGGACGATTCGCGGGGTTGGCGGTTTGTATTGACAAATTCCAGCATAGAGCGATACAATTAACTTCGCGGAGCCAGGCCGCCCGGCTCCCGCCGGCAAACGCCGGACACGCTTATAACAAGGAGATGGCAGCCATGAAAACATTCCGTCATTTCTTATGCCGTCCGGAACCAGGGGGGGGGGGGGGGGGGGCCCCCCCCCCCCCCCCGGCCCCCGCAGGGGTGGGGTTGTTGTGAGTTTGTCTGTGTGGGGGGGGCG
>JAIRYT010000051.1 GCA_031267675.1 Treponema sp.
ACAAAATATTTAAAATCATGTAAAAATCAAAGATAATTATGAAAGAAATTTTGAAAATATTCCAAAAGATTGAATGGGAAAAACTCCATTCGGCATCAAAGATTGAAAATATAAATGAAAATTTCCGGGATCTAATATCAGAAGAAACGGAAATTTCTGAAAGGGCATATTGGAAATTTGATAATGTAATTGTCCTTCAGGGCGATTTATATGAAGCAGCATTTTACATAATTCCATTTTTATTAAAATTATTAGAAAAAACTAAAAATATAGAAAAAATATTGAACTTATTATTTGAAATCTCAAACGGATCCGAAACCAAACATAAGGGCGTGCATGAATATCAGCTCCGGCATTTAACAAAATGTTTAACATTTCGACATCGGGCAAGATATCCTGTATATTATCTTCCCGCCATAAGGTTAAATAGGTGTGAACCGCGAACAATGGATTTTCATCAATCCAACCAAATTCACCTATACAATAATTTGGATCCGTGCCTTCGGCAAGGAGTTTGCGTACCTTATCCGTTTGTAACCCCATAATATTAGAATACAAACGTCTCGAAAGATCAATCTTTGTCTCGTCAAAACCGAGACACCCCAATACAAATACTACGAAAAGTATAATTAAAGCCGTTCTCCTAATTTTCATCCTTCAAACCTCAAGTAATTGTTACCCGGCTCCCTTCTTGAGATACTTTAAGTTTTCTCAAAAATTCCAGCAATAATTTTCCGCCATACCTGTTTTTTACCTTCTTTCGGACATTTCATCAATGACTTCACTAAACGTATATGTCAACATGCTTCGGTCATATTCTACCTGTTGCGCCCGGTTTTTACAAGGGTACGCAAAAACGGCCGGCATTTCACCCTCTTTTTAGCGACAGCGAAACCCTGCGCGGGCTCTATGCAGTTTGCGAATTTATCTGCTGGTACAGCTTACTGGGTAAACATGCCCTCTATCAGCCCTTGAAATTCGCCCCTAAAGCAAATACCATAAAACCAGAGCCCGACAAGCTGCCGGGAGTGACCTAAAGGCCAGTCCCCGCCAGCCGCCGCAGGCTGCGAATTTATTCGCCGGCGGCAAGCCGACAGAAAGAAGTCTGGTAATGGAAAAAATGGAAACCGGTCCGCGGGAACACGCAGGGGAACAGAACGAACGCGTGCTGCTTTTGGCGGGAAACCGGAACGACGGCAACGTATCGGTTCTCTTTTTGCCCGGCAAGCTCGAAGCCAGGGCGGATTTTTATCCTTCCATGAAGGATGGAAAACCGCTTGACAGCGAGTATGTTGTCAACGCCCTGTCCAGACTCAATGTGGTCGAAGTACTAACGGACAACATAAAAGAAGCGGTAAACAATTGTAACCATAACCGGCATATTGTCCGCGATGTGGTTATCGCGCGGGGACATCCGCCGGTAAACGAGATTGCCGAATACTTCCAGCTTAACCCCAATCTGCACTACGAACCCGGAAGCGACCTAAAGGTCAATCCTCGACAGGCTGCCAGGACGGATGGAACAGACAGCGTCGACTTCAAGGCGTATTCGCCGTTTACGATTGTAAAAAAGGGGCAGGCGCTGGCAAAACTTAAATCGCGCAGGGAAGGCCGTGACGGCGTTGATATTCACGGCGCGCCAATTCCCCATTCGGTGGTAAAACCGCCGAGCGTAAGCGGAGGAAGCAACACCCGCAGCGACGGCGTGTTTATTTATTCCGAAATTAACGGCCAGCTTATTGAGACGGACGGAGTTCTTGCAGTAAGCGATTCGCTGGTAATCAAGGGCGCGGTCGATTACCGCACCGGACATATTGAGTTTCCCGGCAATGTTGAAATTGAAGGGCCCGTTTCAGACGGTTTTAAAATTTATTCGGGCGGATCGGTAAGCATAAAACAGACATTTGACGTTACCGACGTTATTACCAAAACAGACCTTTCTGTTACCGGGGGAATTATAGGACGGGGCCGCGCGCTGGTAAAAGTAGGCGGTGTTTTACGCACCAAATTTATCGAGAACTGCAAAGTCGCCTGCCGGGGGGATATTTTTGTCGATTCGGGAATACTTAATTCATCAGTATATACCATGGAAAAAATTGAAATGGGCGAAAAGGGCGCCATTATCGGCGGCGAAATTTATTCGGTCAAGGGAATTAAAACAGGCAGCATCGGCAAAAAAGAAGGCCGCGCCACGCATATTCACTGCGGCGTTGATTTTACCGCCCAGCAGGAAAAGGAACGCTGCAATAACGCGCTGCGTCTCATAGCCGGCAAACTTGGTAAACTAAAAGAATTGATGGAAGCCGAAACCGCCCAGGAAAACTCGGAGGCCAGGCTTGCCAAAATGACCGAACTGCAAAAGCGGCTTGAAAACGAACAAAAAACGCTCAGCGCGGCCCTGAGCGGAATCCTTGTCCGCATTAACGCGTTCGATGAAGCCGTCGTGGAAGTACTTGGCGAAATTGCCGAAGGAACCCTGATCGAGATTTGTCAAATCGCCCTTTTTGTGACCACGCCGCTTAAGCATGTACGCATTCATTTGGACCGCGCCCAGGGCAAACTTGCGGCGGACCCGCTTTAACCGGCAAGAATAACTTCTGTCCGGCCAAAGCCGCCGAGCTCGGGACGGGAAAAATAATAATCGGCGACCGGGGAACAATTTTTAAGAAATTCATGCACCGCCCGCTGTAATACGCCGTCTCCCTTGCCGTGTATTACCGCAAACTCACGAAGACCCGAAAGCAGCGCCGCCTCGATCTGCCGGTCCAGCGCTTCGAGCGCGTCTTCAACATGCATGCCAATGAGCGATAATTCGCCGCGCGCCGTTACCGGCGTTATTTCGGCGGAAACAGAAACAGCAGGCGGCGGGGACGGCGGCGCGGGAATTAAATCGGCGGCGGCAAAACTCATTCGCACCGAACCAAGTTCTACAATCCATTCGCCGTTTTTTTCCTGACGAAGCGCCCTGCCGCGCTGCCGCCGCGTTCCGGCCAGCACTTCACTGCCCGCGCTGATTTCGGCGGAAAAACCGGCGTTATCGCCTTTGGTCAGCAGCGCTTCTTCCTTATCAAGTTTGTTTTCCATGTCAAGCGCGTCCGCTTCCAGATTGTGCAAAAATTCCTTTACCGCCAGGGTTTTTTCGCGGTTCATTTCGCCTTCACGGATTTCCCGCACCAGGTTTTCAAGTTTTTTTCTGCTTTCTTCCAAAAACCGGCGGAATTCCCCCGCTCCTTCCCGCTTTAAAATCAATTCTTTTTGGCGAAGGCGTAAATCCCGTAAATCCGACTGCCGTTTTTCTTCGCGAAGCCGGAATTCGGTTTCCTTCGCCGTCCTTTGCCGCAATTCGGCGTCGCGGTGTTTTTCTTTTAAGCCGGAAATAAGCGCCGATATATCAAAGCGTTCTTTGTCCAGATAGCCGCGGGCTTTTGCCACCAGCGCCTCGCTCAATCCGTTTCGCAGAGCGATGTCAAGCGCGCGGCTTTCGCCGGGAATTCCCATAATGATCCGGTAGGTAGGAGAAAGGGTGTTCGGGTCAAATTCGACCGAAGCGTTTTCCACACCCGGTCTTGAATAGCCGTAATTTTTTAGTATGCCGTGATGAGTTGTTACCAGCACGCGGCTTTGTTTTTCCAGCAGCTGATCCAGAATCGCCAGCGCGATCGCGCTTCCTTCTTCCGGATCGGTTCCCGCGCCCAGTTCGTCAAGCAGTACCAAAGAATTTTTACCGGCCTCGTTAATGATGTTTCCCGTGTTTTGCAGATGGGCGGAAAACGTAGAAAGATTTTGCGCAATCGACTGCTCATCGCCAATATCGGCGTACACGGCCCCAAAAAACGGCACGACGGTTCCTTCTGCTGCGGGAACGGCAAGGCCCGCATGGTTCATTAACGCAAACAATCCCGCCGTTTTAAGCGCGACGGTTTTTCCGCCGGTATTGGGGCCGGTTATAATTACTACGCGGATTTCTTCGTCCATGCGCCGCATCGAAAAATCAATGGGAACTGCGGTTCCCAACAGGGGATGCCGCGCTTCCCGTAGTTCCATCACTTCCCCGTCCTGGGCAAAAACATATCCGTTTTCGAGGGAATAGACGGCGCGCGCCCTTAGTGTTTCAAGGTGAACGATCCCGCCGGTAAACAGTTCCAGCGCGGCATGGTGTCCGCCAAGCGACGCCGTTAATTCACGAAGTATTTTTCGCAGTTCGGCGGACAGCCCGCCCTCCTCAATGCGGAGCTGATTGTTCGTTTCGACTGATTCTTCGGGTTCGACAAAAACGGTCTGCCCGGTGGCGGAAACTTCATGAACAATCCCCTTAATGCGTCCGCGAAAATTCGCCTTGAGCGCGAGTACAAGCCGGCCGTCCCGCTGGGTGGGAAGCTGCGATTGCAGCATGCGCCGCGTTTCTTCGCTGCCGTGATAGCGGGCGGCAATATGTTCCAGTTCTGTTTTAAGGGTTTGTATGCGATCCCGTATTTTTTTAAGCGCCGGCGTATCTTTTACCCTGCCCTCGTGATCAATAACAGAAAATATCAGCGCCCCCTGGGCGGAACAATCGTTCACCGATTCCGCCGTTTGCAAAAGCGCGCTTCCTTCTGCGGCGTTTTTTACCAGCGCGCCGCGCAAACGGACGCCGCGTTCAATAAACAAACCCAGCGCGAGCGCTTCGTCCGCCTCAAGCGCCGCGCCTTCGACCATAAGACGCGAAACAACAGGGGAAACCGCAGGCAGTTCTTCCGCGGGCAAAAGATCCGCTTTTAAAAGGGCGTATATTTCCTTGACAATTTCTTTTCGTTTTTGTTCCAAAGCCGTCCCGGCGGCGGAATCGTTTACAAAAGGAATCTCGCCGCTGATAATGCGCGCAGCCTCGGCGCTCAACGCACAGGAAGCGGCGGCGGCAATTACTTTGTCAAATTCCAGCAGGGCAATTGTTTTTTTTATGGAAGCGATACGTTCACTCATCGTATCTCCCCGGCAGTTCTTCCCGTATGCGTACATAACTTTCGCCGCGGTCTTTGTGAATGGCCCGCGATTCGAGCGCCGCCGCAACCGCGCAGCCGCTTTCGCCCGAATGGGAACAGGAAGCGCCGTACAAACAGCGTCCGTCCAGCGGAGCAAATTCTTTCATATATAAGATTAAATCCTCAGGCGCGATTCCCCACAGAACCATGTGGCGAAGCCCTGGCGTATCAATCAAAAAGGTCTGCGGCATTCCCGGCCCGCCGGAGAACTCCAAATCGTACAGCGCCGAAAGCGTCGTTGTATGGTTTCCCCTGTCATATTTTTCGTTTAGCGCGCCGGTGCGCAGGCCAAGACGGGGACACAGCGCGTTGATCACGCTTGATTTTCCCACGCCGGATTGACCCAAAAGAATGGCGGTTTTTCCTTCAAGGCGGCGGCGCAGTTGTTCCATCCCCTCGCCTGTTTTGGCGGAAACGCGCACTACCGGATACCCAATCCGTTCATAATCGGCCAGGCGGTCTTCCACGGGCTCCGTTGAAACAAGATCGCATTTATTGCAAAGCACCAGCGCGGGAATTCCCGCCGCTTCGGACTGAACCAAAACGCGGTCGATAAAGCGCGGACGGAACGGCGGCGAAGAAAGACTGGTGACGCAAAGAACCATATCAAGATTGGAGCCGAGTATTTGGGGGCCTTTTTGATTAAAACGGACAAAGAAATTTCGCCGCTCTACCGCGTCAAGAATAAGCCCCCGCCCTCCTCCGTGGTCTTCGGCATAGACAATATCGCCGGGCGCCAGCGGATTGTAGAAACGCCCGCTTTGTTTAAGTATTTTACCCTTGATACGGCACTCAAGAACATCCGGCAAAAACCCGTCGAGCGGCCGCAGGGTAAACACATTCCGGGAGCCCCGTATTACCAGCGCTTTTAAGGCAGCCATCGTCAGTTAAAAAGATCGCTAAAGGCTGATTTTGCTTTTGCCGCCGCGCCGGCGTTATTCTGCGCGCCGTCATGTTTTTTTCGCAGCGCCGCATTGAGCGAAAACCAGTCGCAAAAATTGGCCCGTTCCATGTCGGACGGTTTTTCAGCCTGGCTCTCTGAACAGTTTCCGCGCGCCGCAGGCAGATAAAAGCGGCAGTTTTTACAGCAGCGCATATCCCGTCCGCAGCCGGAACAGACAAGGCTCCTTCCCAACGGTTCCGCTTCTGTTACCGGCATTCCGCAATACCAACACATGGCAGTATCATAGCGGTGAAACTTTTCCTTGACCAGTACCCCGGAGTGTATTAGACTGTGTTAGTGTTTACCATTGTTCCCTGCGCGGCAGGCTGCGGCAGAACAGCTATCTTTGATTCGCACCTGTGTGCGATTCACGCGGTCGAACCGGAAAAGGACGCCCGCCGGGTAAGCAGTTATATTCTTTCCCACCAAGTGGTAAAAGATGTAAACGCGCCGGGACTTGCGTTTGAAAGCGTCGATTTTTCTTCGCGCGCGTTTTACGGCTGCAATTTTACCCGCGCGTCTTTTTCGATGTGCCTTTTTCCTTCTTCGATTATGCGTATGTGTTTTTTTGATTTTGCCTCATTTAACAACTGCGATTTTTCCCGTAACGATCTGCAGTTTCTTTCGTTTGCCGGCTCTACCATAGACAACTGTACCTTTGAAAATTCCGAACTGATCCATTTGAATTACGGGGGAACAAAAATTTCGGATTCTACCTTTAACAATTCAAATCTTTATAATTCGCGTTTTATTGATTCGGAAATCGCCAACAGCGATTTTATCGACTGTAATTTAAAAAAAGTTTCCTATGTCAACGCAAAGATTTCAGGCGTATCCTTTAAGGCTTCAAATACCGCGGAAGCTGTTTTTGAAGGACCGCCGGTATGAAAATTTTTGTAACCTACTGTCCCTTTGGTTTTAGCAACTGTTATATACTGGGAACAGACGCGCTGGACGATGAAAGTCCCCGCGACGCCATTGTGGTAGATCCGGGCAGCGTGGAACAGCCCATGCTGGGGTTTATCGAAAAACATGATTACACCGTCAGGGGAATTCTTGTTACCCATGATCATATTGGCCATGTTCACGGGCTGCGTACGCTAAAGCGAATTTATGACGCCGAGATTTACGCGGTCAGCCCCATGGTGCGGGAATACAAAACACGAATCCTTAAAGACGGTGAAATACTCCACCTGGGAAGCATTGACGCGGAGGTAATAACGGTGCCCGGACATTCATCGGATTCGGTGGTGTTTAGGGTAGGCCATACGCTTTTTACCGGCGACGCGATTTCTGCGGGAAACGTCGGTTCAACCATCAGTTCCTACGGCATGACGATACAGATAAACGCGCTTCGAAGCAAGGTGCTTTCGCTCCCCGGCGATCATATACTGCTTCCCGGCCACGGGCCGCCCACATCGCTGGATGCCGAGCGTCAGTTTAACGCCGGCATTCAGGAATACGATCTGTTTAAAACCCGCCGCAAAAAATTCCGCATCGACACTTCGTTTGAGTAACATAACGAAGGGATTTTGACTTCCCCAAAAACCGGCCTTACAGCGCGACAACATTTTTGGCAATTAATTTTGCAAGCGAGTATTTTCGTTCCATGGTAAAGTCCGCTTTTTCGCGCACAAAGGTTTCAAGCTGGGCTTTAAATGATTCGGGCAGTACGGGAAGTTCAAGCACTTTGTTGTAATACCCCCGGTGGGACGGTTCGAATTTTTTATTGATGCAGAACAGTATAAGGCAGATGCTTTTTATAAACAGCGCGGAAGAAATAAGGTAATGAAACTGGTCATCGTTGATTAACGCCGCGCCAAGATCGCTTAAATAATGTTCCATTTTGGATTGATTGGCTTCCCGCACCTGGGTCCAGAAATCATCGTCCAGCACGGACAGGCGTTTTTGTATTCCCGTAATCCAGCCGCTGCGCGAAAAAAGAACTTCGCCCTGTGTAAGACGGTAATACCCGTAGGTCCCTGAATCTTTTATAAGCCAGAGCTGTTCGCGTTTTTCGGCTATTTCAACAAGTTCCTCGATTTGTTTGGCCGCCTTGAATTCAAGCCGTACCGGCAGATTCCCGATTAAAAAACGATCTTTATGTCCGCTGCTTGATGTCTCAAAAGCCGCCGCGTCATTCCCGTAAATTCCCTTTCGTTCCCCGGGTCCGGGAATTTCTTCGCGGTAATACACGTCAAGGATCAGCGCAAAATAGGGGTCCAGGGTATCGGAGTCTGCGGCTTCGTTAAGGCTGATGCATTCCACCTGCGGCCACCGGGAAAGCAGTGAAACAAAACGATCCGCTAAAAGCTTTGTCTTATATTTCATGGTTATTTAGCATATCATAGAACCATTTCCATGGAAACACTTTTGGCGCTTATTCCCCATCGCGACCTGTTCCCCGTATTTTTTAAATGGAAAGAGGCGCTTTTTAACAGCGGCGTCGACGGCGCGTGGTCGCTTCCCGTATTTTGTCCGCTGGCGCGTCTGGAGCGGGCCCTTGACCGGGAAGAACTGCGATGCGAGGCGATACGCCTTCGTTCCCTGCTGGGCGGCGGCAAATTCAGCCTGGGGGAGCCCGCCTGCGTTCCCCTCGCCCGCGGCGAAGGAAGCCGCATATACGGGCCGCTGCTCTGTATCGAAACAGACGCGGGCGCAAAGACGTTTCCGCCGGCGGCCGTACCAGGCGCCGTGATACCGCCGCTGCTCGCCGCCGCTGTTCTTTACGGTGACGAAGAAGCGCCCGCCGTACCGCCGCCCCGTTTTTGTTTCAGGGCGGCGGCGCTGGCAAACCTGAGCCTTGATCCGCCCAGGCATTCTGAACCCGGCGATTCGCCGGAAGCGTTGTATTCCTTTACCTGGAAATTTGGCGCGCCCCGCTGGCTGCCCAAAAAAGCATAGCCTGGCGCGGATTGACTTTGGAAATCAAAGGAGGATCACCGCCAGCCACACCAACATCACGAACCAAAGAAAATTTAACGGACAATTCTTTGCGAATAAATCCGCAAGCGCAGCAACCCGGCGCGGCTTGACTTCGGAAACCAAAAGAGGATCACCGCCAGCCACACCAACATCACGAACCAAAGAAAATTTAACGGACAATTCTTTGCGAATAAATCCGCAAGCCGCGCAGCAACCCGGCGCGGATTACCAACAAACTCGCAAACCGCAGCAACCCGGCGCAGATTGACTTGGTCCTTGCAGACAAATTCGCAAGCCGCGCAGCGGCTTGGCGCAGATTGACCTTTAGGTCATTCTGGCGAGGTCATTCTGGCGAGCGCAGCCCGGCAGGAGGAAGGAAGGCGGAGTGTTTTAAGATGAGACTTTTCGCCGCTGCTAATGGAAACATCCTGTTTGGCGCATCCCAGCAGTTTTACCATAAAGGCGATAAGGGCGTTGTTCGCCTTGCCGTCCTGGGGCGCGGCGGCAATACGAATACGCAGCCTGCGGCCCTGCATGCCAGCAATTTCTGTTTTTGACGCGCCCGGCGAGACTTTTATGTCAAGAAAGATATTGTCTTCCGGCGAACGTATCGAACCCATGTATGTTTCTGAGTGTAGTAAAACGGCTGACCGCGTACAAGCCCCCGGAATGACGGTTCTTGTTTTTTACCACCAACCTCTCTAACCACACTGAACCAACAGCCGAAGAAAACAATGAGGGGCAGCGTTTTGGTGCCACCTCGAATAGGATCCCGGTCTACCCCGAGCAGAGACCCCTATTCCCGCCTGCTCTCCCCGGAGAGCAGGCAGGAACTTCCGCTGTTAGTTGTCAAGCTTGTTAAGGGCCGCCTTGGCCGCCAGGGACAGTTTGTCCTGGGGCATAGCGGCGGCGCCCCTGATTCGCGTAACCCTGGGGCCGATGTTGACCGTGGTGATGGGGCAGCCGCTGAAGCACCCGCCGCTTAAATCGATATTTGCGTTAATGGTCAAAGCCGCCAGAGAGGTGCAATCCCCAAACGCGCCGCCCCCTATGCTCCGCAGGCCCGCGGGCAGGGTGACTGCTGTAAGGCCCGTACAGCCGTAAAATGCATTGTCCCCTATGCTTTCCAAGCCTGCGGGAAAGGTGATTGCCGTAAGGCCCGTACAACGGGCAAACGCGCCAGCCTCTATGTATCGCAGGCCCGCGGGCAGGGTGATTGCCGTAAGGCTCGTACAGCCGCGAAACGCTCTGTGCCCTATGCTTTGCAGGCCCGCAGGCAGGGCGATTGCCGTAAGGCTCGTACAGCCGTTAAACATGCCGGTATCTCTCCAATAGTCGCCGGGAATGGCGGTAAGGTTCCGGGGCAGCGTTACCGAGACAAGATTCGTACAGTCTTCAAACATGGACAGGCCAAGGCCGGTAACGCTGTCCGGTATGGTAACGCTGCTTATATTCTTGTTGCCCTTAAACACGCCGTTCTCGATTTCCCTGACCGGAAAGCCCTCTATCACGGCGGGGATATTCACGATGGTGGCGGCCCCTTTGTAACCCTTGATGACAACGCCCTTCCCGTCTCTGGCAGCGTCGTAGACAAAGTCCGCCGCCGTTACCCCGGCATTATTGGCGGCGGCAAGGGCGGCGGCCTTTTCCTCGGCAGCCTTCTTTTCCGCCGCCTGCTGTTCCGCCTGCCGTTCCGGTTCCGCCGCTATCCAGTCCTTGACGGCTTGTAATTCGGCCAGGCAGGCGGCCCCGTTCTCCTGCCAATACGCAGCCAGGGCTGCCCGCTGCATCCTTGTCTGGCTGTCCATGGTTTGCGCCTGTTTCAGCAGGTTCTGTACCCGGCCGCCGCCGCCGTTTAAGCCCCGCGCCTGGGCCTCGGCGGCGCGGACTTCCTGCCGCCATGCTTCCGCCTCCGCCTGCGCCTGTTCCGCTTTCACTTTCGCTTCCGCCGTTTCCGCCGCCGCCCGTTCGTTAAGCCGCTGCTGTTCCAGCGCCGCAATTACCCCGGCGTAGTCCTTCTTTTTATAGGCGTTCAGGGCGTTCCGGTTTCCGGCGGCTTCCACGGCGGTCTGCACGGTCCTGGCCCTTGCCTCCACGTTAAGGTACTCCGCCAGCTGCCGCAGGCTCCCCTTATTCTGGGCGAAAACAGCCGCCGCGCACAGCCCCATCATCACAACAAATACGATGGTTTTCTTTGTCCTCATAGAAAAACTCCTTCGCGGCGTTATCCGCGTTTAAACTTTTTAGGTATAACCGTTTGTACGGATACCATACCCGTTATGGGATCAGCATTTACCGGCGGCCCTTCCCCTTACTGTTTGACCCAGATGTCGGTAAGATCACCACCTCCTTGGGTAAGTTTGTCCTTACCGGCATTCAAAAAGAAACGATTCGCCCAGGTACCGCCGACTTCCCAGGGAACATCACCTTCCGCCTCGGTGGTAGTATTGTTGAGGCTCCAGCCGGAAGGATATTCGGCAGCCGCTTTCTTTACAGCTTTGTTTTCACTCATGCCGCTATCATTTGCGACCGCTCTGCTTCCGGTAATCGCTGCCATTGCCGATCTGCCGTCGGAGTATTTCCACTGCAGCTGATCGGCGGTAATAATCAGTGTTGAATCAAAGGCCCGCTTAGAAGCCGCGCCGGTACGTACCCAGGTTCCCAACAGTTCCTCAGGTGCTTCCTTAGAGAAGGCGCTAAGATCCCAAAACGCGTCCATAGCGCCCGCAAAGATACCGGCTGTCTCGCCGACAGCCCTGCCCCTTGCCATGAGTTCACGCTCGGTAGGATTTTTTTCGACAGCTCTTCCCGTCCTCAAGTCGGTCAATTTGACATAGTGAATGAGGCTGGTTTTATCATCGTAGCCTGCCCGAAAACTTACCTCCAAACGCAGGGCGTCAACACTTTTGCCCTCAGGGTCCTCCAGCGTCAAAAGGAGTTTGGCGCCAAAGCCGATGATGTCAACATCGTCATAATAAGTTTCTTCTACCGTAACGGTGCAGGGCGTATCCGTGTTCATGAATTTTACGGCGAACGGCGCGTCTGCCCCGAATAAATCCCGTACGGTAAAGAGGCTGCCCTTGATCATACCGAGGTAAGCGATAGGGAAATTCGCAGGGTAGTCCTCAAAACGGACTTTGTCCTTATTGTAGATACTGTTCGGGTTTTGCGCCCAGCTTTCTTTTTTAGCGCAGCCGGCCGCCAGCGCCGCTATTATGACTACTCCCATTACCAATGCTTTTTTCTTCATAGAAAAACCTCCTTTGCGGTTTTATTGTCCCGCCGACAAAATTGTATGCGTAACCGCTGCCCGTCGGCATATTACAAACGGCCCAACGAACCGTTGTTCTCAATACTGCACATTCCTCTTCCCTTCCCTGCGGAATGATCTCACTGCGGGGAACAGATCAGAGTCTGGGAGGATATAGATCAGAGTCTGCCTTAGCGCAACATGCGGCGCCAAGACCGCTTCAGGTAGCGTGGAAATAGGGCGATTATCAGAAAAGGGCGCTATATATATATGGGGGGGGGGGGGGGTACTGCCTAATTCCTTACTGTATAAGGAATTAGAACGAAGGCGCACTGTGTTACCGCGCAGCCGCAAAATCCCGGCGCAGCCAGTGTTCCGTACTTTTTTCATGATCACCACTATATCTTGGCAGACAAGAATTTGTCAACTCTTTTTCAGAATCAACATAGGTGGAAGAATTTTTTCCTTGATTTCGGTACTTTCAATTTATAACTCATGTTCAGACCAAAAAATTTAACCACCACACGAAAAGCGAACTTTTTGTCAGAAATTTCAGCTTTGTTCGTACGCTTTATGATATTTTGTAAAAGATAACCTATATCCGACGGGATATAGGCCCGGAAATGCCCCCCCCCTCTTTTTTCTTTCTTTCTTCTTTCTTTCTTCTTCGACTTTTTCGACTCCGCGGTTATCCTCTTCTTCCTCTTCTTCCTCTTCATTCGTGTTGTCGTCGTTGGTGGTGATCCTCTTCATGATCGTTGTGCAGACATTTTTTTTTCTGTCAGGTATACTTTGTTTATGCAAAAGATACCAATGAAAAATCCCCTGGTTGAAATTGACGGGGACGAAATGACGCGGGTTCTTTGGGCGCTGCTTAAAGAAAAATTGATCCTTCCCTTTGTTGATCTTAAAAGCGAGTACTATGACTTATCGCTCGAAAACCGTGACGCGACAGGAGACGCGGTAAGCGCCGCCAGCGCGGAAGCAATACGCAAATACGGCGTAGGAGTAAAATGCGCCACAATTACCGCAAACGCGGAACGTAAAACCGAATACCATTTAAAGGCGCTCTACCCCAGTCCAAACGGGACAATCCGGGCGATACTTGGCGGCACGGTGTTCCGCAAGCCCATTGCCGTTTCAACCATCAGGCCCGGTATTTCGACCTGGAAGAAACCCATCGTAATAGGCCGCCACGCGTACGGCGATGTCTACAAAGCGGCGGAAATGGAAATCCCCGGCGCGGGAAAAGTTGAACTTGTGTACACCGCGCATGACGGAAGCACCCAGCGCCGGCAGGTCGCCGAATTTTCCGGGCCGGGTATTGTTCAGGGAATCCACAACTATGACGAATCAATCCGCGGTTTTGCCCGATCGTGTTTCCTTTTTGCCCTTGACGAAAAACTTCCTGTCTGGTTTGCCGCAAAAGATACCGTTTCCAAATTATACGACGGCCGCTTTAAGGCAATTTTTAACGAGGTATACGAAAACGAATTCCGGGCAAAATGCGACAAGGCGGGAATCAGCTATTTTTATACCCTTATTGATGACGCGGTGGCGCGGGTTGTCAAGGGCGAAGGCGGAATGCTCTGGGCCTGTAAAAATTATGACGGCGACGTAATGAGCGACATGATCGCGTCCGCCTCGGGAAGCCTTGCCATGATGACCAGCGTCCTTGTTTCGCCCCTGGGATGTTTTGAATATGAGGCCGCGCACGGTACGGTGCAAAAGCATTACTACCGCTGGCAAAAGGGCGAAAAAACCAGCACAAATCCCGTCGCGCTTATTTTTGCCTGGACCGGCGCGCTGTCCAAACGCGCCGAAATCGACGCGCTGCCCGGGCTTTCCGCCTTTGCGAAACGCCTTGAAAACGCCGTTGTCGCCGCCATCGAAGCAGGCGTTATGACCGGGGACCTTGCCGGACTTTCACGCCCCGCTCCGGCAAAGATTTATAATTCCTGGGAATTTATAGACGCGATTGCCGCACGCCTCGGCGCGTAACAAACAGCCGTGATCGCCAAAAAAAGCGCCGGAAAAACCCGGCGCTTTTTTCGCGGCAACTTGGCCGCCAGCCGACAAATTCGCAAGTTGCGCAGCAACTTGGCGAGGATCGACCTTTAGGTCGCTCCTACCGTTTATACCGCGGCGTTTCAAGACTGGCTTCGCCGCGCCGTACATCGAACCACAATTCCTTTGACGCTTTATCGCGCAGCGATTTGTAGAACGAGGGCAAATCACGGATACGCTCGCCGTTTACCTGGGTAATAATATCCTGACGCAAAAGGCCGACCACCGCCGCAGGGCTTTTTGCAATCACCTGGCCTACATAAAGACCTTCGACATTGCCGGGCAGTTTAAGGCTCGTGCGGATATCGTCGCTAAGGGGGATCGCGATTAGGCCGGGCCAGAGTTTGCCGTTTTCCGCGGCGACATCATTGTTCCGCGCCTCGATACGCACCCGCACATCCCGGCTCGCGCCGTCGCGCAACAGGGTAAACGCCGCCTGTTCGCCGGGCTTAAGTTCGCCCACCAAAAGGGTAAGCTGGTTCATTCCCCGTACTTCCCTTCCGTTAAGCGCGGTAATAAAATCGCCGGGATGTATGCCGCCCTTTTCCGCGGGCGAACCCAGGAACATCTGCGAAACCAGCACGCCGCGCTTGCCCTCAAGTTTCATGGAGCGAAGGGTTTCGCGGTCGGGATCGACCAGCGACACCCCCAGCCAGCCGTAGGAGATTTCGCCGTTCGAAATAAATTCGTCAATCGAGCGCTTTGTATTATTAATGGGAATCGCGAAGCCCAAACCGACAGAACCGCCGCCCGAACCGGAAGCGATCCAGGTATTGATGCCGATCACCTCGCCCCGGATGTTTACCAGCGCGCCGCCGGAATTCCCCTGGTTGATCGAAGTATCGGTTTGAATAAAATCGTTAATATTGCCCGCGGGGCCTCCGGTACGGCCGACGGCGCTTACAATGCCCATCGTCATTGACGACATAAATCCCAGGGGGTTTCCCACGGCGATGGCCCAGTCGCCGACCTTTACCATCTCGGAGTCTCCCAGTACGGCCAGGGGCAGATCGTCGGAACATTTGAACGAAACCATCGCCAGATCCTTGCGTTCGTCCTTGCCGACAAGGGTTGCCGCGTATTCGGCGCCGTCATTTAACGCCGCCGAAATTTCGTTGGCGTCGGCGACCACATGGGCGTTGGTAAGCACATAGTAAACATCCTTGTCGCGGCGGACGATGATCCCCGAACCCAGGCCCTGTGAGCGGAATTCCCGTTCATCGCCGTTTTCGTTCGGCTGGCCAAAAAAGAATTCAAAGGGAATGCCGTTAAAATTGGGAACCTGCTGTCTGCGTATCGACACGGTTTTTAGCTCAACCACGCTGGGGAGCACTTTGTCGGAAATCGCCCTAAAAGCGGTCTGCAGGTTTTCCGCCGCCGCCAGCGCGTCCTGGGGAATTACCGCCGTCTGCGATTCCTGGGCCCTGGCCTCGTTCCCCCGCGAACAGGAAAACGAAAGGAACGCCAGGGTAAAACCAAAAAGCGCCGCCAGGAGCACCAGGTTAAAGAGAAATAAATTTTTTGATAAAAGTCCTTGCTTGAGTTTCATGCTGTCTCCTATATGAAATATAATATACTTCAACCCATAATAGTTACACCCCGATAGCTACCAGACAATCTCCTCTGTTAACACTTCTACCGCGCCGCCGCAGACCGCCAGGGTATGTTCCCAGTGGGCGGCAAGGGAGTTGTCTGCGGTAACCACGGTCCAGCAGTCGTCAAGAAGCCGTACCTCGCCTCCGCCTTCCGTGATCATCGGCTCCACGGCGATAACAAGACCGTTGGAAAGCCGGGGATTGGCGCCTTTGGGCACATTGGGAACATGGGGGTCCTCGTGAACGCCAAAACCGACTCCGTGGCCGCCGTACTGCGTTACGATGCCGTAGCCGGCCTGCCGCGCCCGTTCTTCTACCGCGCGTGAAATCTGCAGCAGGCGGTCGCCCGCCTTTGCCGCCGCAAGACCTGCAGCAAGGCATTCCCGGGTAACGCGGTTAAGCGTGTGGGCCGCCGCGCTTACGGTTCCCGCTTCTACCGTTATCGCCTGATCGCTGATAAAGCCGTCAAGATTTATTCCGCAGTCAATCGACACCAGATCGCCCGGCATGATTTTTCGCGGCGAGGGGATGCCGTGAATCACTTCTTCGTTAATTGAAACACACAGCGCTCCGGGAAAGGGATTTTTTTTGTCGCCGTATCCCAGAAACGACGGGCGGCCCCCCGCTTTGGTAATCCAGTTATGAGCCCAGCTGTCCAGATCGGCGGTGGATACTCCGGGTTTGACCCGGGGAACCAGTTCCCGGAACATCGCCGAAAGCAGCTTGCAGGATTTACGAATTCCGTCGATTTGTTTTTCGTTTTTAAGCCGGATCATACTGCCGCCCTAAAAATGCCCGATTTTAAAAGCGCTTCGGCGTTTCGTGTTTCACCCAGCGAATAGAGGGTTTCCGCCAGCAGGACTTTCCAGCGGTATTGTTCGCGCGTTCCAAAGCCAAGTGTAAGCAGTGTTTCAAGGCATTCGACAAAACGCCATCCGCCCACTGCCGCCTTAAGCTTACGGCGCACCAGTTCCTTAAGCATTGTTTCGATCTCCGGCATAAAATGTTTAAAATACGGCCTGCGCCGTTCCTCCCGCACCAGGGCGGCAAGGAGTACAAACGCCTCGTAAACCCTGCCGCGCCTTTCCAGTTCTTCCGCCAAAAGAAACGCGCAGTCAAGGTAATCTTCGCGCTCCAGGTATTTTTCCAGCCGAAAATCGAGCGCGCCCTGGGCATCCCAGACCCGAATTGCCTCATCGTCGCCCAAATGAAGAAATTCAAAAAAAATACGCTTTGCCTGGCTTGCAGGATCGGAACGCGCGCGCAGAAAGGTCCGGTAATCAAAACCGCCCGCTCCGACAAAACGGGAATATGCCCTGTCGTACTCAAAACGCCGTTCGCGGTCGGCAAGAACCTGGTACGCGGCAAGAAGCCGCCGCATCTGGGCTTCGCCGCTCTTGCCGGCAATATCGGGGTGGAGTTTTTTTGCCCGCTCCCTGAAGGCCTGTTTAATGCTCTGCCGCGAAGCTTTTGAATCAAGACCCAGCAGGGAGTAATAGTTTTCCATAACGGACAGGCTTACGCCTGTTTATAAAGCATATCGATTGCCGGTTCCTTTACCAGAAGCACCGAGCACTTGGCCCCCACCATAATTTCGCGGTGGGCATGGGTAATAATATCGCGGGCGCTCCGGTCCTTTTCCCAGCCGCCCAGTACAATCAAATCGGCCTTTCGTTCATCGGCCGCCGCCAAAAGCTCCGTATACACGGCGCCCCGGCGCATTTCCTTTTCAATCCGCACTCCCTTGGCGCGGGCAAGCTCTTCGACAAACGAAAGATAGCGCTCGCCGTTTGACTCAAGGCTTTTTTCGTATTCCTGGCTCTCTTCCTGTATAAAGATCTTGCTTAGGGTAAGCTGGCGGATCGTGGCGGTATCGACGACATACACCGCGGCCAGGCGGCAGCGGTACAGCTTGGCAAGCACAATCGCGTATTTTGCCGCCAGTATCGAAGCGTCGGAACCCGCGACCGCCACAACCACATTGGAAAAAAGCCCCTTAATCATCGCACGCGGGTTCATACCGTCAGGACGAACCCCCTCCTTTTTGTTTGTTCGGACGTTAAGCCCGCGCGGACCGGCTCCCCTCAGGAGCTATTCTTTACCGGCCTTTCGTTTTAACAGCTTGCTGGTAAAAAACGCGTCACGGTCCCGTTCTTCCAGCGCCGCTTCGATATAAATTTTCGTTTCCCGGGCGGTGGGAATTACCATTTTTTCCAGCGCGTTCACCCGCCGCTGGGTCTTGCGCACCTCGCGGGCAAGCCGCCAGGCAATCGTTCTGACCGCCGCCAGCTCGGTCAAAACCTTTAACAACTCAAAGAATTCTAACACGGTTTCATCACATTCTGCAAATGAATTTGCGGGCGAATACTTTAATTCCACCTCGGGCAGCCGTACTTTGAGGCCCGGAAGGCTCATGCCCGCGACAAGGACCCGTTTTTCTTCAAGTTCGAAGCGGTAGTGTATACCCTGCGAGATACGGTCCGCCCGTTCCCGGCCCGCCGTAATCAACATGCGCCGCAGCGCGGGATACGCTGTCTCGATCCGCTTGTCCAGTTCCCGCTCCATAAGCTTTACCTGCTCAACCTTGCGCATAAGTTCCATTACAAGGATTTCGCGCTTTTGGTTGAGCAGATCGTAGCCTTCTTCCGCCGTCTGGAGCCGCTCCCTGACCCGCAGGAGATTGCTTTTTGTGGGCGCTGCCTGTTCCCGTGCCATTATGTAGAGTATACGCAATTTGGTAAAAATTTGTTAGTATAGAGTATAGTCGCCGGATCGAAGGCGGCTTACATTACAAGCCAGGAGCAAAAAGGTGCAATTCCTTCGCGACTTTGAAGCAAAAGAGCAGATTTTAGAAATCGGCCGGCGCATGTACGCCAAAAACTATGTCGCCGCCAATGACGGAAACATCACCTGTAAAACAGGGCCCGATACGATCTGGGCAACCCCTACCGGTGTTTCCAAAGGTTATATGAAGGCCGAAGAACTTGTTAAGATGCGGCTGGACGGAACGGTTATCCAGCAGGGCCCGCTTAAGCCTTCGTCCGAAATAAAAATGCATCTGCGGGTATACAACGAAAATCCCGAAGTGTGCGGCGTCTGCCACGCCCATCCGCCGGTGTCAACATCGTTTGCCATTGCGGGAATCAGCCTGGACAGGGCGATTTATCCGGAAGCCCTTGTCAACCTGGGAACGGTTCCCTGTGTCCATTATGCGGCGCCCGGCTCACAGGGCATTCCCGACTCGGTCGCCCCATATTGTAAAAGCCATAACGCGCTGCTTCTGGCAAACCACGGGGCGCTCGCCTGGGGTCCGACCCTCCTGGAATCGTGGTACCGGCTTGAATCGGTGGAACATTACGCGATGATTCTTATGTACACCGGAAACATCATCGGCAAAGCCAATGTGCTTAGCTGCGATCAGGTGCGCGAACTGGTAAACATCAGGGAAAAGCTCGGCATACGCTCGGGCGGTCTGCCTTCCTGCTGTGTGCCGCAGGCGACAAACCTGACCGATGTCGGCGGCGCCCAGGCGCTTTGCCTGGCGGACGCGCCGGCCCGGAAAGATGTTTCCGCCGGGGATATAGAGCCGCTTGTCAGGGAAGTGCTCGCGGCGCTTCTTCCGGCGGCGAAATAAAGTTACCGCGAAGGATACGATCAGCCCATTTCCGAAAAGGCGACAAGCCGGACGCCGGTTTTTTCCGCCTCTTTTTTACATTTTTGGGTAAAGCCTTTTTTTGCAAAGAGGTAAAGAAACTTTTGTGTATACGCGAACAGCGCCGCCCGTTCGGCAAGGGTGTTCAACACGTCATGGGAAACAAGGCTGTTTGTCCATTTGCATTCCCCAAAAATCGCCGCCTGTTCCGCAAGGCAAAGAATATCAATTTCCGCCGCCTGTTTTCGTACCGGATCGTTTCCCCACCACCGTCCCGACCGGGTAAATTGGACGGACAGTTTTCCTGCGGCGTTTTCGCGCCACAGCCACTGGGCGCATATATCTTCAAAAACACTCCCCATGAACGCGGGAATTTGCGGCTTAATCCGCTCCCATGCGTGTTCTGCCATGCCGCCGCGGACAAGGGCGCTGTTTTCCGGAATAAAACGGTACCAGAAACGAAACATACCGTCCGCCAGCCGGTAAAGGCTCTTTCGCCGGGATGCTTCACCAACCGGTTCTTCCCTAAGAACGATACCTAACGAAATAAGGTTTTTTAGGTACGATGACGCCGCGCCGCTTTCCATGCCCGTTCTGGAGGCGATTTCCGAAACTTTTGTACTCCCCGACGCGATTGCCCTGATAACCGCGTTATACAGCGCCGCTTCCCGCAGTTCCTGCTTGAGCAAATTTGACGGTTCTTCAAAAAGATACGATGAGGGATCCAAAAAATTCCGTTTTATGTTTTCTCCCAGGGACAGCTTCCCGTTGAACAGCGATACATACTGGGGAATACCCCCGGTAATGCCGTAAACAACAGCCGCATCTTCGCCGCTAAAACCCCGGCATAATTCCCTGGTTTCAAAAAAATTAAACGCCGTGATCTTAAACTGGGCGGTACGCCTGCCGTAAAGCGGGCTTATATAGCCCAGTACCTGGTTTTCCATAAACGACATGGATGAACCGCAGAGAATCAGCATAAGGGAAGCGCCTTTGAATTTATGATCTATCTGCCTTTGCAGAATTGAGGAAAATCCCCTGTAGGAAGCGGCAAGGTACGGATACTCGTCTATTACCAGGACGATTCGTTCTTTTTTTGCCAGGCCGTATATCTCGTCCAAAGCCGCCTGAAAATTCGCGAACACGGGAGCCTCGCCGCCGCCTGAGCGGGTAAAAGCCATGATACTGCGGCTAAAGCTTTCCAGATTTTCGGTGGTACTGGTTTCTTCGCCGGTAAAAAATATTGTCTTTTTGTTCCGGATAAATTCATTGATAAGCGTGGTTTTTCCTACCCGCCGCCGGCCGTAGATAACGGCGCATTCAAAATTCCCGCCCGCATAAAGCTCGTTAAGTCTGTCTAATTCTTTTTTTCGCCCGATAAACACAGCCCGCTCCCTATAATTTAGTAAGTTACGATTTACTAAATTATAACTTACTAAATCCCGAATGTCAACCGCGCTGCGCCTTTGTCCTTTGTGTTGCCGGTTAAAAGACTTCCCCGGCCAGGGGTATCGCTTCCATGGCGCCTTTCCGGGAAACCGCCAAAGACGCGGCTTTGGACGCGGCGCGCATGGCATCCCCTACCGAAAGATTTTTACAGCGGGCGGCGATAAAGTAGCCGGTAAAGGTGTCCCCGGCGCCCACCGTATCGACAACCGGTACGTCAAGAACGGCCGCCTGTTCCCTGATTTTACCGGAACCGTAGTAAGCGCCTTCTTTACCGGCGGTAAGAATAATTTCGGCGCGGGGAAACCGGCCGGTCAGCTTGTCCAGAACCGCCGGCAGCGCTTCCGCCGGGGCGGACGCCATGGCCGCGCCTTCTATTTCGTTGACAAAAAAAAGATCCACCAAATCCAGGGGAAGCTCCTCTACCGCCTGCGTATAGGGCGAAGGGTTAAAACAAATCCGCAGTCCCCGCCTTCCCGCCGCCTTCATAATTTCGCCCAAATGGGATATTTCATTCTGCAGCACAATAAGATCGCCCCGGTCAAAAACTTCGATAACGGCGTGAATTTCTTCCGCCGTAACGGCCCTGTTTCCCCCGCCAAAAAGAAAAATCCCGTTCTGCCTGTTTTTGTCAATCTGGATAATGGCCTGTCCGGTGGCCCCTTCGTAACGGATTACCTGATCCGTATTGACCCCGTACGAATTGAGCAGCGTCAAAAGAAATTCCCCGTCCGCGCCAATCTTTCCCGCCATGTATACCGGAAGCCCCGCCTTTGCCAGAGCTGCGGCCTGATTCGCGCCCTTTCCCCCGGCGCTCTTTAGAAGGCCGGTGCTGGCGATAGTTTCGCCGGGGGTAACAAGATGATCGACGAAAAAAGTCAGGTCGATATTGATGGAACCAAAAACAAGTATTTTCACGGGAATCTCCTTGGGTCCGCCGGATGATCCGCGCCGTATTTACACCTCATATTTTTTTTACGCTGTCGCGGACAACCAGTTTTCCGGCGACCAGTATGTTTTCCGGCGCGCTTTCTTTAAAGCTGCTGATGCGCTCCACCACTTTTTCAAGCGCCCGTTCCCCAATTTGGTGATTGGCAACCCGGATCGTGGTAAGGGGCGGATCGGGCAGGCTGCTTGAGGGCAGATCGTCAAAACCCACAATGCTCACATCCTCCGGAATGCGGTAATTGTGCTCCTTGAGCGCCTTCATGCAGGCGTAGGCTATTGTATCGTTCATGCAAAAAAAGGCCGAAGGCTGGGCGCTGTTTTTTTTAAGATATTTATTCATATCCACGATTGCCCGATCATAGGCCGGGTCAACGGTAATAATAAATTTTTCCTGGACGGGCAGCGAAAAATAATCCATAGCCTCCCTAAAGCCGAATTCCCGCATGGTAAAATTTCTGGTGGCAAGCCCTCCCTTGACCAGCCCTATGTTCCGGTGGCCGTTTTTGTACAAATGCTGAATGGCTTTAAAAACTCCGTCCATGTTATCCATGTCGATACAATCATAAACCGAAAAGGGAAAGTACGTGTCAATAAAAACGACCGGTTTTGTAAGTACGGTAAAAAAATCAACTTCATGGGCGTTGAGCTCCGTTCCCAGAATAATAAGCCCGTCCACGATGGTTTCGCGGTGCGCGTCTATAATTTCTTCTACGGGAACCCGGTTAAAAAACGAAACTTCCAGCTTGTATCCGCGTTTTTTGGCGGCGGCCTCAATTCCTTCCATGTACTCGGTAATAAACGCGTTATGCCGTTCGTTGACAATATGACCGTGGGTTGCGATTTTTAACAGCTTGACGGTGATGCTTTCGTTTGTATCGCTTTGAAGATTTACCGCCGTTTTATAGCCCATGTCCACCGCAATGGCAATAATTTTTTGCCGTACTTCGGCGCTGATTCCCGGCTTGTTGTTGAGCGCCAGCGATACGGCCGAGGGAGAAACCCTGGCAGCCTTTGCGATGTCGATTATGCGTGCAGCCATTCCTTGGTATACCATTATTTTACTAAAAGATCAATCAAAAAAGCGAAACTGCTAAAAAAAATCTTAAAATTTTAGGAAATTTACTAAAAAAACATGGCCGCCGGCTGATTTTTGGAGATATTTATGCCAATTTACGCCAATATCAAAAATATTTCTTGACACTTCGAAGTGAAAGCCTTTATACTGATTGAGAGATAAAAAGTGGTTTACTAAAACTACTAAAATTTTTTAGTTGCTTCTATAATGGTGATTGCGCATTTTGAAACGGCTAAAAGGGGGTGTGTTTGACAAATATCACGCTTTATGCAATCGTAAAATCCAGTTTTAAACCGGATAGTTTTTTTTAAAGAACCTTTAGTAAGGAGAGGAAAAATGAAGAAAATTATTTTTGGCGCCCTTGCGGCACTTCTTGTTTTTACCGTCGCGGGATGCGGCGGCGGGTCGACGACGGGTTCCGGCAACGCGGAACTTGACGCCCTGCTTGTCAAATATTTTCCCGATCAAATGAAAGACGGCGCCGTCAAGATAGCGGTTGTCCGCAACCTTAATGCCGGCGACCATACCCAGCAGTTCCTGGACGGATGCGTATCCGAAGGAGTCGCGATGGGCTTTATTGTCGACACCTTTGTCACCAACGGCGATAACGCCCAGTGCCAGGAAACCCTGGCCCAGGTGATCCAAAAGGACTATGACGGGATCATTCTTTCCCACGGAGAAGCGGGCTATACCTACGACGCCCTTAAACCCGCCGTGGACAAGGGTATGAAGGTAGTTACCTTTGACTCGGTTCCCTATCTGAACGGCGACCCCAACGGAACCATTCTTACCGGCGTAACCAGTACCGCCCAGGAAGACTATAAGCTTGCCGAACTTTCACTTGCCTCCATAGTGGAGAATTTCCCCGCCAACAGGCAGCCGATCAAAGTAGTGCGCGCGTGGATGGGCCCCGGCGTTCCTCCCCTGGATCGCCGCCAGACCATTTACGACCGCTATGTCCAGGAAGGAAAGATCGTAGAAGTGGCTCCGGTAGGCCCGGTAGATTCTTCCAATCCCCGGGGCGGCACCCAGGATTCCTTTGCCGCGGTTCTTCCCCGTTTTGCCCCCGGTTCCGTGGACGCCATTTGGGGTTCCTATGACGAATTGGCCAAGGGCTGCCTTCAGGCGCTGGATGAAGCGGGCCGCAAGGACATACTGCTTATGTCCATCGATATTTCAAACGACGATATCAACCTGATGTTGTCTCATCCGGATGTATGGGTTTCTACCGCCGCGGTCGATCCCAAACTTATCGGCATTGCCGACATGCGGCTTCTTGCCGCCAAGTTTGCCGGCGAATCAACTCCGGACACCTACAATCTGGACGCCCAGAGCGTAAAGACGACACAGCTTAATTCATCCATCGATATGACCAACATCGCCACCGTGGTGCCCGGCTGGGGCCAGGAACAGGGCGTATACGACGGTTATGCCTGGATGGCGGAACTTAAAGCGGCCGTTAAAAAATAGGCCGTCACGCCGGTTTTAAAACGGCATGACAAGGATGTCAAGGCCCGATCCCGCAAAGACCGGGCCTTTTTATCCGGCGATCCCCGGGATCATAAAGAGGGTAAAGTGGAAGCGCAGAACAAATCAACCCTGAATATGCGGGATATTTCGATTGAGTTTCCCGGTGTCAAAGCGCTTTCCCATGTTAATTTTAACATGGAAAGCGGCAGGATTTACGCCCTTATCGGGGCCAACGGCGCGGGAAAATCAACGCTGATGAAGGTGCTGTCCGGCGTAAACAGCCACTACCGCGGACAGGTTTTAATCAACGGAAAAGAAGTGGAAATCCGTTCCCCCAAAGCCGCCAAGGAACTGGGTATCGAAATCGTATACCAGGAAGTTGATGTAGCGCTTACCCCTACGCTTTCGGTGGCGGAAAATATCATGACCAATGTGCTGGTCAATAAAATGGGAAAGAAACAGTTTGTAAACTGGAACAGTCTGCGTAAATCCGCGGGCGAGGCGCTGGCGCGTCTTGGGGTTGATATCGATGTGCGAAAGCCAGTTTCCGGTTTAAGTCTGGCGGAAAAACAAATGGTGCTCCTGGCCAGCGCCGCCCGCGAACGCTGCAAATTTTTGGTTCTTGACGAACCCACCGCCCCGCTTTCCAACACGGAAACAAAAAATCTTTTTAAAGTGGTGCGCGTCCTGGCAAAAGAAGAAAATGTAGGAATTGTTTTTATTTCGCACCGGCTGCCGGAACTTTTTGAAATTTGCGAACATATTACGATCATGAGGGATGCCCAGGTGGTAAAAGACATGGACATTACCCCCGACCTTTCTGTCAATCAGATAATTGAATATATGCTGGGCCGTAAATTTGACGAGGTCTATGAAAAGAAAACCGTCCCCATCGGCAAGGTGCTTTTGGAGTTAAACAACCTTACCGAGGCGGAAGGCCGTATTAAAAACATCTGTCTTACGGTACGCAGGGGCGAAATCGCGGGAATCGCCGGACTGGTGGGAGCGGGAAAAACCGAACTTTGCAAAACCATATTCGGCGCGTACCGCAGTTCTTCCGGCGAGGTGCTCCTTGACGGAAAAAATATTACTCCGCGCTCGCCCTTTCAGGCGGTAAAGCGCGGACTGGCGCTGGTTCCGGAAGAACGGCGTAAAGAAGGAATCATTGTCCTTGATCCGGTATATGCCAATATTACCATTTCCGCCCTGCAAAAGTTTCTTAATGTGTTCCGCTTTGTCGTCAAACGCCGCCAGATTGCCGTTACCCAAAAAATGATAACGGAACTGGGAATTAAAACCCCCTCGGAAACACAAATTCTTGCCAACCTTTCAGGAGGCAACCAGCAAAAAGTAGTCGTGGGAAAATGGCTTGTATCCGACGCGGATGTGTATATTTTTGACGAGCCCGCCAAGGGAGTTGATGTTGGGGCCAAAAGGGATATCTTTAAACTTATTGAAGATCTGGCCGCTCAGGGCAAGGGGATTATTTACACCTCGTGCGAGTTTTCAGAGATTATGGCGATTGCCGACAGGGTCTATGTGATGTATGACGGCGAAATTGTTAAAGAAGTAGCGGTGTCACAGTCCAGTGAAAAAGAACTGCTCTATTATTCAACCGGAGGTAATTGAGTATGGGCGCTAAAACCATAAAACAGGATTTAAAAAATAACGCTATTGATTTTATCGCTAAATGGGGCGTGCTCCTGACCATTGTTGCTCTGCTTGCCGCGTTTTCGGTTTCCATGCCCTTTTTTAGAACGCTTTCCAATATGATTACCATTATCCGGGCAGTCTGTATTGTCACCATTGTCGCCATAGGGATGACCTTTGCCCTTACCGTAAACGGCATTGACCTTTCGGTGGGATCGGCGGCGACCATGTCCAATACGGTCTGTATGACATTCTTTATCTGGTTTTCAATGGGAACCACCATTCCGGGAACCCTGCTGGCAATATTCCTTACCCTGATCATCTCGCTGGCTGTTGCGTCAATAAACGGGTTCCTTATCGTCAAGTTAAAAATATTCGACATGCTGGCAACGCTGGCAACCATGTTTATGTTCGAAGGGGTTGCCATGACCTATGCCGGCGGCGGAGCGATCAACGAACGTATGGTAAAACCGGACGGAACCGCCGCCACCGGCACGGTACCGGTGTTTCTGCGTACAATGGGGCGGGAGCCCTGGATCATTATTATTATGCTGGTGCTGGTGCTGCTGGCGTTTCTTTTTCTTACCTATACAAAGCACGGTCGTTATATGTACGCGGTCGGCTCCAATATTGAGGCTGCCGGACTTTCCGGTATCAATGTACAAAAATACCGCGTCGCAGCCTATGTTTTTAGCGCCGTACTTGCTTCCATTGGCGGCATACTCGTAGGCGCCCGCGTGGGGAACGCCCAGATCAACTCGGGCTCGCCCTACCTTATGGGAGCGGTGGCGGCGGCCCATATCGGCGTATCGGTCGCCGGCATAGGACGGCCCAACGCGTTTGGCACTTTGGCGGGGGCGTTTCTTATCGGCGTTCTGGAAAACGGTCTTATTATGGCCTCGGTGCCCTACTATACGGTTAATATTTTTAAGGGCCTTGTACTCGCAATCGCACTGGCCCTTAATTCGGTACGAAAAAAATAATCCTAAGGAGGATCCAATGTCTCGCTTTGACAAATACTTTTTAATGAAGGAAGGGGATGTTACCGAATATGTACATTTCCGTATTCCCCGTTATTTTAACGCCGGCGCGAAAACAAGCGTTAAAGAAATCGGAGACGGCAACCTAAACTATGTATTCCGCGTGGTGGACGATGAAAGCGGCAAATCGATCATTATCAAGCAGGCGGGGGAACAGCTTCGTATTTCGGCGGAAATGCACATCTCCACCGACCGCAACCGCATTGAGTCGGAAATACTGCTGCTCCAGGATAAATACGCGCCGGGCCTTGTTCCCAAAATTTTTGAATATGACACGACAATGTGCGCCTGCCTGATGGAAGATTTTTCCGATTACCAGCTTATGCGCTACGCCCTTATGGAACATAAAACATTTCCCCGCTTTGCCGGCGACATTACCACCTACATGGTAAACACCCTGCTTAACACCACCGACGCGGTAATGGAACACAAGGCAAAAAAGGCGCTGGTAAAAAGTTTTATTAATCCCGAACTCTGCGAAATTACCGAGGACCTTGTTTATACCGAGCCGTACAATGACGCAAAAGGACGGAACATTGTTACGCCGGAAAACCTGGATTTTGTTAAAAAAGAATTATACGAAGACAAGGCCCTTCATCTGGAAGTCGCAAAATTAAAATTTGATTTTATGAACAACGCCCAGGCGCTGCTTCACGGGGATCTTCATACCGGCTCGATTTTTGTTAAACCCGACTCTACCAAAATTTTTGATCCCGAGTTTGCTTTTTACGGCCCCATGGGTTACGACATCGGGAACGTGGTCGCCAATCTTTTCTTTGCCTGGGATAACGGAGACGCCGCGGGGAACGGGGCCTTTTGCGACTGGGCGCTTAAAACCGCCGCGGAAGTGGTGGATCTTTTTAAAAAAAAGTTCCTGGCGGAATACGCAAAAAAAGCGGGAGACATTATGGCGGCGACAGAAGGCTTTGCCGAATATTATCTGGACACGATTATTGCCGACACCGCCGCAGGATGCGGCACGGAACTGATACGCCGCACGGTAGGCATGGCCCAGGTAAAAGATGTTACCGCCATTGCCGACAGGGCAAAGCGCGTACGGGCGGAGCGGATCAATATACGCTGCGCCAAAGACCTTATTATGAACAGGGCCTCTTTTAAAACAGGGGATGATTTTACCGCCGCCTTCCAGAGGGCGGTTAAGGAACGGAGCCATACATGAGCAAGAATATACTGTCGATTGATACGGTCGCGCTGGATGAAGAAAAAAGGGCGCTTAAAATAATCGATCAAACAAAACTTCCCGGCACGGTAGAAATTCTTTACCTGACAAAACAGGAAGAAATTTATGAGGCGATTTACCTGCTTCGCGTCCGGGGCGCGCCGGCCATCGGCGTCGCTGCGGCAATCGGGATTTATTTGGCCGCGCTGGAAATTACCGATACCGCCTATGATGATTTTTACGCAAAGTTTAAAAAAGCAAAGGACTACCTTGACTCGTCGCGGCCCACGGCGGTTAATCTTTCCTGGGCCCTAAAACGCATGGAAAAAGTCGTGCTGGATCACAGGGGCGCGGAAAGCGCCGTACTTAAAGAACTGCTCCATGACGAAGCGGTAAAAATCCGCGACGAGGACGTGTGGGTTTGTAAATCACTGGGCGAATACGGACTTTCCCTTATCAAGGACGGAGACGGAATCCTTACCCACTGTAACGCCGGGCAGCTTGCCACGGTAAAATACGGCACCGCCCTGGCCCCGGTACATCTTGGCGGCGAAAGAGGCATGAAGTTTAAGGTCTTTTGCGATGAAACCCGTCCCCTGCTGCAGGGCGCGCGGCTTTCTTCATTCGAGATGGTCAGCGCAGGTATGGACACGACGGTAATCTGCGACAACATGGCAAGCCAGGTAATGAAAAACGGCTGGGTAAAAGCCTGCTTTGTGGGCTGCGACCGCGTGGCCGCCAACGGAGACGCGGCCAATAAAATCGGCACATGCGGCGTGGCAATTTTGGCAAAACATTACGGCATTCCTTTTTATGTCTGCGCCCCTACCTCTACCATTGATATGTCCGTCAAAGAGGGAAAGGACATCGTTATCGAAGAACGAAAGGGGGAAGAAGTTACCGAAATGTGGTACCGGGAACGAATGGCCCCCCAGGGAGTAAAGGTTTTTAATCCCGCCTTTGATGTTACCGATCACGATCTTATTGACGCGATAATTACCGAATACGGCATTGTCCGCGCTCCCTACACGGAAGGCTTGATAAAAATTTTTGAAGAAAAAGCAAAACAAAACGGGTAGGAGTTTCTTCATAATTTACCTTGAAACACGGCTCCGGATACAGTATATTTTAGGAGCGACCTAAAGGTCGATCCTCGACAAGCTGCTGCGCAGCTTGCGAATTTATTCGCTGGTGGAGCCCCCCGGTAAACCGGCAGGCTGTCAGGTATGCCGTTAGGCAGACTATATTTTACACATGGCAGGAAAATCATGAAAAAATCCGCCGTTTTTTTACTTTGTTTTTTGGCGCTTGCCGGAACAGTCTTTGCGGACAGCGCTCCTTCGGGGATGCAGTTTTCGCTCAACGCGGCCAATGACGGGGTGGTAATTACCAAATATAACGGAACCTCGCTTAAACTGCTTGTTCCCGGCGATATTGAAGGCTTTCCGGTTACCGAAATCGGCGCGAACGCGTTTGCCGGCGGCACGATAAACGAAATTACCCTTCCGCCGACGCTTAAAATTATCGGCGAGGGCGCTTTTTCCAAATCGCGGCTTACCAAAATCGCCATTCCCGAAGGCGTTACCCGCATCGAAAAATCGGCCTTTGAAGGCTGCTTTAACCTTACCGGCGTGGTTCTTCCCTCAAGCCTTACCAGCATTGGCGACAGCGCCTTTGCGTCCTCAAGTCTTGTCGCCGTTGTCCTGCCCGCCCATGTAAGCGAAATCGGCGCAAAAGCATTTGCCGGCTGTACACGGCTTGCCAGCGTTACCCTGGGCGCCTATATCGGCAGCATTGGCGTTGAAGCGTTTGCCCGGTGCGGCAGCCTAAAAACCCTTGCCATCCCCGATGCGGTAAAACGCATCGCCTTTGGCGCCGACGCGTTTACCGGCTGCAAGGGCCTTATTTTGGCGACGCAGGCAAAACTTAAAACTTTGGGATACAGCGGCGGATTTTAGGAAGCGCCGGACGAACGCGGTTCTTCATTGAGCGGGAAAAATAGAAACAGGCCTCTTGGGCTGTTTGGGCGCTTCTTTTTGGGAATCGTGTTTGCATATCCATGATATTACACAACCCGCCAATAATGGAAATGAAACAACACTCAGGCGATTGTACGCCAACGCATCATTTATTCTAAAATGAATTATTGACCAAACCGCCCGGGTTGTCCACTGGCGGCGAAGCGTAAACAGACCTGTTATGTGCAGTGTGGGCGTATACCATTATATTATTTTACAATTAACTGCCTATACGCACCCATTGTTCACCATTCCCCGAAAAAGTTTCATCGTCATCAACGGTATAAACATAGGTCTTTCCAGCCACAATTTGCCAATCTCCACTGGCTTGGCTGTTAAAAGTGATAACAAGTCTACTTCCACTGATACTATACCGCCCAATTGCTAAAATAGAATTGGGCATACTGTTAGTAATACCCTGCACAGTTCCGTTAGGAAAAAAACGTAAAATTAAATCGGTGCCAGGATAAGCAAACCTTCCGGTCTTGAGAGTTTGCGCATGTACAGTCGATACAAATACCAGCAGCAGCATTCCCAACAAAACGACATTTTTTTTGTGTTTCATCTAAAAACTCCTTAAAACAAAAAAATCTTACCACCGCCCAAGGCGGTGGTTTTTAGAGTTCAGTAAATAAAAAAGCTACTCCCTCCTTGGTTGGGAAACAGAAAGATTGCCACCTCTCATGCTTACTTCTGTGACCATATCTTCCCTTATTGCAACATTACGACTCTCAATATAAATTGTATCAGTAACATCACCTGTTCTCATATCGAACCAGTTGCGAAATACTTCTACTTTAACATCATATATTCCAGTCGGAAGAGCAATTGAAGTCGATTTATCTGTTCCTAGACGAGAACTAGAGTAGGACTCATATGCAGAAGATGATGAAGGTTTTATAGAAATTCCATCTACCCACATCTTGGTCTGGTTAAGGTTTGTCGGCCATGGATGACTGTTGGTTATTTTTAAGTAACCAATAGTCTGCGGAGTAACCGCTTGTGATTGAGCGGGCTCATCTATTCTTTCAGCATTAGCAAATTTAAATTCCCAGCCTGTTTGCTTTAATGCATCCCATTGTCTTGTAGCTTTATTTTCAGCTTCTGTAGAAGATGTTGCTAAAACATCAATTTTTTCCGTACGAATATTTCCATCCGTTTCTAAATATGTTATTGTGACAACATATTTATTCTCTTGGGCTCCATTGGACTGCGCAAAAGTAATAACAGAAGCAAAGCTTAAAACCAAAACCAAACAGATTACGATTTTTTTCATCTGTTTCTCCTTAATTAATTATTATGAAACACAATAGTTTCATAATTCAAAATGACGCAACGCATCATATTTATTAAAGACCGATACATTCATTTTGCCAAGTGCTTTTGATTTGTTTGAATCTGCCATAAGATACTCCATTTTTTGTAAAAGCTTCCTGCTGATACTAATATACAATTCATACAAACTACTTTTTTACATCCACAAAAGTGGCATAAGATATGGTATGTAAAGCCTGTACATGTGTCTTTCGCTGTCACGTCAAATTCCGGTTTTCATCTTCTACAGGCAAAACAACAGAAATTCCGGTAATTACGTCTTTGTTTTCCTGTTGAACCTTTAAAAGGGTTTTTGCCGTTTTTATGACGCTTACCCTGCCATCAAAGGACAGAAGCTTAAAACCCGTGCCAAAATCGAAGGACTCCCTGACCGTGCCTTTTATTTCCCTCACTTTTTCCTTCCCAGTTGATTGAATAGCGATAATACTAATGATTGTTTAGCATAATGTCAAGTTCTTTTTCCGTTTTTCCCCATATTTTTCCACTTTTTTCACGTTGTCAAAGGCAAATCATTGTTTTTCCGGGCTATTCTTCGTATGATATTGATATGGGATACGGTAATGATTGCTAAACTGCAAAATAGGCTGGTTGCGGTCCGGGAGGCTTTGGGGCTCTCACAAAGGGAGTTTTGCAGGGGTATCTATGTGAGCCAATCCTATTATGCCCAAATTGAAGGGGAAACCCGCCCTATAAACGACCGGATTATCGCCTTGATATGCTCCCAATACGGCGTTTCGAAAGAGTTCCTAACAACCGGCTGGGGGGAACTATTTAGCGATTCACTGCCGGA
Source organism: Treponema sp. (assembly GCA_031267675.1). GTDB lineage: Bacteria > Spirochaetota > Spirochaetia > Treponematales > Breznakiellaceae > JAIRYT01. The sequence goes on from JAIRYT010000051.1 coordinate 32,403, forward strand.
TATACAATTGAACAATCTTTTGGAAATTTACAGTGAACTTGACCCGCTTTTTAAATCCTATGTTGTAAAGCAAATAAGGGAGCTTTTAGAACTTCAGAACAAAAACAAGGAACAGGGTCAATCGCCCGCCTAACCTGCTTTGTGTATAAAAAAGTAGACAAATCAGCTGTTTACACTTTTTTACTATGTATGGTATAATGCAATCTTACATCAGGAAGAGAGAAAAGTATGCAACACTTAAAAATAAACCTTCCGGCTAAAATCAAATTATCGGAATCCCTTGTTTTGGAGGGAGATTCTCTCAATATACTCAGGATGCTTCCTTCCAATTCGGTACAATGCGTCATAACATCGCCTCCTTATTGGGGACTTCGGGATTATAATATTAAAGGCCAAATAGGGTTGGAATCTTCTTTACAGGAATTTATCAATCACCTTGTGGGAATATTTAATGAATTAAAGCGGGTTTTGCGAGACGATGGTACATTATGGCTCAATATTGGCGATGGATACACAAGCGGCAACCGGGGCTATAGAGCGAGTGATAAAAAAAATCCCGCAAGGGCTATGAGTTTACGTCCAAATACCCCCGAGGGGTTAAAACCAAAAGATTTACAGGGTATTCCGTGGCGGTTGGCATTTGCGTTGCAGGATGACGGATGGTATTTGCGGAGTGACATTATTTGGAATAAGCCCAATGCCCAGCCTGAAAGTGTAAAAGACAGGCCGACAAAATCCCATGAATATTTATTTATGCTTACAAAGGCAGAACAGTATTATTACAATTATGAAGCATCAAAAGAAATTGGCTTGAATGGAAATCACCGAAACCGGAGGACGGTTTGGAATATAAATACCCAATCTTTTTCTGACGCTCATTTTGCTACTTTTCCGACAACGCTAGCTGAGCCATGTGTTTTTATTTCTTCAAAACCCGGTGATTTTGTTCTGGATCCTTTTTTTGGCTCCGGCACAGTCGGTGTTGTTTGCGCGAAAAATGACAGGCATTATGTGGGAATTGAATTAAACCCGGAATATGTGGACATTGCCGCCAGAAGATTAGGACTTGCAGAAAACAATATTATGAAAGTTGCTGTATGACGGCAAAAATAAGTATCCCGTCTCCTGAATTACAAATTGGTTTTTCACGTATATTGGTAAATATTCGGGAAACGTATTTACATGAGGCATTAAGCAAAACTATCGAAAAAATAACATTGTCTAACCTGGATAAAGAACTTTCGGAATATGTACCCGAGAAACAATTAAAATTATTGGCAAAACACGGCTTAAGAGGTGAACTGCTATTTCCGGTTCCCTGTTTATTGGAAACCAATCCTTATTTATTGGGCTATTATCGTTTATTATTGGGTTTTAGCCAAAAAGAATTTTATGGTTCCATTTTTGGCGTTTCATGTTTTAAAAATATGGAAACAAAGGGTATACTCAACAAACGATATAAAGACAGGTTGCCTGATCTGTGTAAAGCCTTGATAGAAAGTTCTGTTTCTTTAACGGAAGAATTATCATCAAAAAATTTAAACAGTAAATTTATTGATGATCTTACTCTCTTGACTATCGGGCCTCAATTAAGGGGCGGTGCCAATGTGGAAAAAGGCACTGCCGGGATTATAGATGTTTTTAATGTCATACACATGATTGTGGAAAAATCAATTAATGCCCCAGAATCCAGCAAAAGGAAAATTACTATTAAAAATGCGGCTGATAGAAAAGTTTTAATAGAATTCGCGTCAGACCCGGATATTGTAATACGGGAAGAAATCGGCGAAAACCATTATAGAAATATTGTTGCAATTGAAGTAAAAGGCGGCAGAGACTTTTCAAATATACATAACCGCGTTGGAGAAGCAGAAAAAAGTCATCAAAAGGCGAAACAAAACGGTTATGTAGAATGCTGGACGGTTGTAAATGTAGATCGTATCGATATAGAAACAGCAAAAAAAGAATCCCCTACGACTAATAAATTTTATATAATATCCCAACTGGTTTCAGAAAAGGGGAATGAATATCAGGATTTTAAAGAAAACATTATTTCATTGACTGGAATAAAAATATAAAACGGTGTCTTCGCATAACAGGACTCCGGCGGATTTTAGGAAGCGCCGGACGACGGCAGGTATTTTTCGACATACTCGCGCTTTACCCGCAAAAGTTCGTCGCGGGGAATTTCGGCGAGCACCTGCCAGCCCAGATCAAGGGTGCGGCCTATGCCGCGGTTTTCATACTCGTCCTGGGTAAGGTAGATCTGTTCGAATTTTTCGCCAAATGTTAAATACTGCCGGTCGCCCCCGGACAGTTCTTCTTCGCCGATTATCGAGGCAAGGTTGCGCACCTGTTTGACTTTTGAATAGGCGGCAAAAAGCTGGCTGGAAACATCCTTGTGATCTTCCCTGGTCATGCCCTCTCCTATTCCGTCCTTCATCAGGCGGGAAAGGCTGGGAAGGCCGGCCACCGGGGGATACACGCCGCGCTGGAATAATTCGCGATCCAGTACAATTTGTCCTTCGGTAATGTAGCCGGAAAGATCGGGAATGGGATGGCTAATGTCGTCATTGGGCATGGTTAGAATGGGAAGCTGGGTAATCGAACCGCCCGATCCTTCTATCTTTCCGGCGCGTTCGTAAAGGCTGGCAAGATCGGAATACAGATAACCGGGGTATCCCTTGCGGCTGGGAACCTCGCCCCGGATGGAAGAAACTTCCCGTAACGCTTCGCAGTAATTGGTCATATCGGTCATTACCACAAGAACGTGCATATTTTTTTCGTACGCCAGATATTCGGCGGCGGTAAGGGCGCAGCGGGGAGCGACAAGCCGTTCCAGCGAGGGGGAATCGGCAAGTGATAAAAATACGGCGACACTGGAAAGCACGCCGGATTGTTCAAAATCATCCAGAAAAAAACGGGCGACATCGTACTTTACCCCCATTGCGCAAAATACAATTACAAACTGCCCCTCGCCGCCTTCGGCAAGAATTTTTGCCTGGCGTACAATCTGCGCGGCAAGGCGGTTATGGGGAAGTCCGTTCCCCGAAAACAGGGGAAGCTTCTGCCCCCTGATAAGGGTGTTCATTCCGTCAATGGCGCTTATACCGGTCTGAATAAAATCTTTTGGATACCTTCGCGCATAGGGGTTGATGGGCAGGCCGTTTACGTCAAGACAGGTCGATGATATTATTTCGCCGTAACCGTCTATTGGTTCGCCCAGGCCGTTAAATACGCGGCCCAAAAGGCCCCTTCCTACGCGCAGTTCCATCGGCTTTCCCAAGAATTCAACGCGCGCGTCATCGGCGGAAAGCCCCGTATTGTTTCCGAATATTTGTATCGCCGTCCAGTTTTCGTTCATGTCAACAACGCGGCCCAGACGGCGTCCGTCGTTACGGTCATAGACGGCGACTACCTCGTTAAAACCTACATTGCCGGTTTGTTCGGTAATAATGACCGGCCCTTCGATACGCGTTAAGCCGCGGTATTCGATTCCCCTCATGGAGTTTCCCTTATGCTCATAATAAATCTCCGCGGTAATCGCGTTCAAGCCTTTCAAACGCGGCGATCATTTCCTGTTCAAAACTGACAAACGCTTTTTCATCGTCATTTTTTATTTCGCTTTTAAGGCGCGAAAGCTGTTCCCGCAGGGGCAGCGCCGGCACGCTCCCTGCCTGCGAAGCCGCTTTTGCCAGCCCGTCCGGCCCATCCGCCGCGTCTTTTACGGCGGCTGTTACTTCTTCCGCGCCGCCCGACGCGCTTAGCTGCGTTATTTTATAAAGCGGCGCGCCCATTTTTATAACGGCCCGCGCGCGGCGGTAAAAATCCATAATAAGGCAGAGCAGCCGCACCTGTTTTGAGGGAACACAGTACATGTCAATTTCATCAAATGAATTTTGCTGCAAAAAACCGTTTTTAATGATATCGGCGGTAAGCAGAATAAGCCGCTCAAGATCGGGCAGCGCGTCGGGTCCGATAAGGCGTACAATTTCGGCCAGGTGCTGTTCTTTTTTTAACAGCCCCAGCGCGTCCTGACGCACCTGGGCCCAGAGCGGGTTAAGGCGTTCCCACCAGGGGCGTACTTCGTCGGCATATTCGGAATAGCTTTCGATCCAGGAAATGGCCGGATAATGGCGGGCGTTTGCAAGGTCGCGGTCAAGCGCCCAGAAACAGCGTATAAAGCGCCGGGTATGCTGGGTTACCGGCTCCGAAAAATCCCCGCCCGGCGGCGAGACCGCCCCGATAATCGAAACGGAACCTTCACGTCCGTTAAGTGTTTCTACGCGCCCCGCCCGTTCGTAAAATTCCGCAAGCCGCGTAGGAAGATAGGCGGGGAATCCTTCTTCGGCGGGCATTTCCTCCATGCGGCCCGAAAGTTCCCGCAGCGCTTCGGCCCAGCGGCTTGTCGAGTCCGCCATAATCGCCACATGGTAACCCATGTCGCGGTAAAATTCCGCAAGCGTAACACCGGTATAGATGGAGATTTCGCGGGCCGCGACAGGCATATTGCTTGTATTCGCAATAAGTATTGTCCGTTCCATAAGCGAGCGGCCGCTGCGTGGATCGCGCAGTTCGGGAAACTCGGTAAGCACGTCGGTCATTTCGTTGCCGCGTTCGCCGCATCCTATGTAAACGATTACATCGGCGTCGCACCATTTGGCAATCGCGTGCTGGGTCATTGTTTTGCCGGTGCCAAAACCGCCGGGTATGGCCGCTGTGCCGCCCTTTGAAAGGGGAAAAAACAAATCAATTACCCGCTCCCCGGTAACAAGGGGCGTGTCGGGCGAAAGCCGCCGCGCGATGGGCCGGGGTATCCTGACCGGCCACCACTGGACAAGGGTGATTTCTTCGCCGGCGCTTGTTTTTGCAATTACATCCAGTGCGGAATATTCCCCCCGGGGAGCAAGGGAGGCAAGCGTACCGCCTTTTTTGACCGAGGGAGGAACCATAATCGAACAAACAAGGCTTTCTGTTTCTTTTACCGTACCCAGCACAAGGCCCGGAGTGACAGGACCGGCAGGCGCAAGGTTCCGGTTTGGTTCAAAGGCCCATTTCTTTTTCATGTCGAGCGGATCGCCGCGTACACCGGGGCTCATAAAGGCGCCGCCCTGTTCGTAGAGCAGCTTTAGGGGCCGCTGTATGCCGTCATAAATCGTACCGATAAGTCCGGGGCCCAACAGCGCCGAAAGCGGCCTTCCTGTCGAAACGGCGCGGGAACCGATTTGCAGTCCGGTGTCGTCTTCATACACCTGAATTACCGCCGTGTCGTTTTCAAGGCGTACTACTTCGCCCAGTATGCGTTTTTCGCCGACTTCGACCACGTCAAAAAGCCCCGCCTGTCCAAGGCCGCCCGCGCGAATAATGGGCCCCGAGATTCGCGTAACGACGCCCTCTATCACAGGACGCCTCCGTTAAGCGCGTCTCCCAAAAGAGCGGCGGCAAGTTCAAAACGCTTTTCAAGCAGCAGTTCGCGGGCGGCGAGAAACACCGAAACGGTAACGCGCACCGCCGAATTTTCCAAAACAAGGGCCGGCAGCGTTCCTTCTATGTTGTCAAGGGAATCGGCGGCAAGGGCGGGTTTATCCGGCATTTTGGAAAGCAGTGTTTCAAGTTCGCCGTCGTCGAGGCCCCGGTAGCGTAAAATTGTTTTACCGCCGGGACGGCACAGGGCGATCCGTTCGAAAAATTCTTTTTCCAGCAGCGCGAACAATTTGCCGCGCTCCAGCGACTGTATGTACAAATCCATGGCCCGGCCAAGCAGGGCTCTGATTTTATCGGTATAAATACGCTGCCTGTCCATGGGGAGCCGGGCCATTGTTTCGCCCCGGATTGTTTCAATTTTTTTGCCGTAATTTTTGCGCGCTTCATCGCGGGCCTTTGCAAGTTTCCGCTCCCAAATTTTTACCCGCGCGCCGGAATCTTCATCGGCGTTTTTAAGAATTTTATACGCCTTCTTCCGCGCATCTTCAAGAATCTCGTGATCCAGCACTTCGGTTGACTGTATTTCTTCCATCTTTTTTTATGCCCTACACATGTACGCCGATAGCTTCGCGTATGGAATCCACCAGGGTTTTTCTTCCCGGCTGCCGGCCGGTGATTCCGGGAATTTCAACCACCAGCGGGTAGCGCCCCCCAAGCTGCCAATTGTCCAAATCCTCGCCAAGCCAGTCCGCCGCTTCCTCGGTAAGGATCAATACACGGCACAGCGACGCCAGTTCCACTCCGGGCAGCACCGCGCCCGCGGTGGCGTTGTAGCCTTCGGTAATGCGGCGGAAAGCGGAAAGCGTCTCGCTCTGGTTTTGTACCGCTTCCCCGCTTACGCCCGCAAAGCGAAACGCGGTAACAAGTTCCGGGTCGCCCAAAAAATAATAATCCACGTACTACAATATCATTATAAGAAGCGCGACCAAAAACCCCCATAGACAAATTCCTTCGGCAAGGCCGGCGTACGGCAGGGCCTTGCCCGAAAGCTCGGGGTTTTCGCTCATGGCGCCCATGGCGGCGGAACCTATCTGCCCCACGGCGATTCCGCCGGCAACGCAGGAAATGCCCACGGCAAGCGCGGCGGCAAAGTACTTCCATACCGAAGTCGTACTTTCGGCTGCCGGCGCCGCTTCTTCCTGCGAAAAAAGCAGGGAAGCCGATACCAGCAGGAAGAACAGAAGCACCAGTTTTTTACTGCTTGTTTTCATCATTAAACTCCATTATCCTTTTCTAAAGCGGAACGGCGTAAACGCTATTCCTGTTTCGGTAAAAAATTTACTAAAGAATTCATAGTATTGCAATCGTATCACCTGAATCGCGACAATCATGCCTTCAAGCAGAATAATAAGCGCGTTTCCAAAAATTACGATAATGACCGCAAAAGCCGGACCCACAGCGCCGCCGTCTCTGACCATTTCCGAAAGTTTAAACACAATGAACGAAAGCACCGCGTGCGAAAGCGCAAACGCGCCGACACGCAAAAAACTTACCGTATTGGAAATATATGTCGACGCCGATTCAAGTATTTCGACAAATCCTTCCATAACAAAAACAAGCAGGCCCTGTTCCAGTACCGGCCGCCCGCCCGATGCAAGCCGCCAGATTGCCGGACCAAAAAAGATCAGCGCGGCGGGAATGCCAATACCCGCAAAATCGGCGCGTACAAAAGCGCCGCCAAAAATAAGCCGCAGCGCGATAAACACACCATACCAAAAAAGGGCAAGTCCCGCAATTCCCGTTTTTGCAAACAGGGCTTTTTCGTAGCGTTTGAGCGACCATTGATTGATTATATTTACAAGTAAACCTATCGAATTAAGAAGAATTCCAACGGAAACGGTAAACCCGAAAAAGTAAAAAAGTTTGGCCAGGTTTCCCTTTTCGGGCATTAAGTGAAGAATGCGTTCGGGCGGCTCGCCTTCCATGCCGGCAAGCTTCATGATAAAAGAACACAGCGCCCGGGTGGGTTTTATAAACGCGCGTTCGTTGGTAAAAAATTCGCCGTTTAAAAAACCCATCACCATGGACGAAATACCGACCGCCTTTAGCGGCGTGCCGAATTTTTTATATGACGCAAAGAATTTTGATCCGGGAACCGCAAAGCCCAAAAGCAAAAGCACCAGGCCCTGGCCTACGTCGCCAAACATTATGCCGAACAGCAGGGTAAAAAAAACAGCGACAAAGGGCGTAGGATCAAGCGTGCCGTACAGCGGCGCTCCGTAGGAAAACACGACGCTTTCAAAACCTTTTACAAACGCTCCATGTTTAAGCGAAACAGGGACCTTTTCGCTGCCGTCCCGCACGGTTTCAATTTCTTCCGGGTTATAGGCCCGTATCGCCGTGCGCCCGCCGGTCCGTTTCGCAAGCTCGGCGGCCAGCGCGGCGACTTCGTCCTGGGGAACCCAGCCCGAAATTACAAATACATTTTTTGTTCCCTTAAGGCGCGTTTTTAATTCTTCTACCGACCGGGCCATAAGGTACGATCCGTAAAGACGGATAAACACCTTTTTATATTCACCTGCAAAAGCGGATCGTTTTTCGCCTATTGCCAGCAGTTCTTTTTCCGCGCCGTCAAGACGCTCGTGAAGGCTTAAAAGCAAATCCTGGGGAACACCCCGGTAGCCTTCGGGAATGGTGATGGGCGTAAAGGCGATTTTTTTAAGCGCCGAATCCAGCGCAAAACGGCCTTTACGCGACGCCGCGGCAAGGATGCGTCCGGTATCGTCCAGCGGAATTATTACCGCGCGATCGGCAAGGTTTGTCCGCAGTTCTTCCTGTCTGCGCGGATCCAGGCGGCCCACCCGCAGCGTTAAATACGAAAGCTGATCAAGATCCGAAAACGGCGCGTTAAGCCGGGAAAAGGCCTTTGCCTCGTTTACGGTTTCTTCAAGTTTTTTCTTTTCCTGCGTCCGGGTTTTTTCCTGTTCAATAAGCGTAAAAATAATTCCGCACAGTTTATGAGTCAGCTCGTCGTTGCTTTCGCCGGGAAGCTCGCTTTCCGCCTGCGGTTCCTGCGGTAATTCAACGCCAAGCCACAGGGAGGCCCGCGCGATGCGTTCAAGGTTTTCGTTGATATGCGCGGCGTTTCCGTGCGAAAAGGCGTTTTTATCTTCAATGTCGCCCGGAACCGGCGCGGCCCCTGCGGAAAAATGCATAATTCCGTGCCGCCCCAAATATTCAATGACCAGATCGACATCGCGGGACAGTACGGTCATTTCTATCTGCTTCATCCTGCGCGGGCGTATCACAAAAACCTCCCGGGCCCGACCGGGCAAATGTTCATGTTCATGCGCCCGCCTCAAGCATGCGGGCGACATCGTCGCCCGACATTCCCAGGCTTAAGCCCTCGGCATAACTGGTAAGCAAATCTTCTTCAAACTGTTTAAGTTTAATAAAACAAAACGCGGCGTCAATCGAAAGCGCGTGAAGGCGCATTCCGCGCAGGGCAAGGCGGTACAGATAAAGCGACGCGCTGTTTTGAAAATACCGGGGGTCCGCTTTCCACGCGGCGGAATCGTCATTTAAAAACGCAAGGCGCTTCCAGCGCAGCCAGGCTTCGCGGTTATCCAGCGGCAGTTCCAGCGCGGCTTCCGCGTCCGCGCTAAAATTTTCGCCTTCGACGGCGACAAGGTGGCGCTTTACCGTATCCGGCGGCATTTCGTAATAGGTGCGCAGACGCAGGGCCCATACACAGTTGCGCAGCGAAATCTCTTCGCGCAGAATTTTTTCCGAGGCGGCGCGGTCGCGTTTGCGCAGGCGGACAAGGCTCTTCCACAGTTTGGCGTAATAATCATTATCCAGCGCCGTTTCGACCGATACGCCTTCATCGCTTATAAACGCGCCGCGCCGGTCAATAATAAACGCGTATTCCGTTCCGGCGAGCATTCCCGCCAAATCGGGCCAGGCTTGGTAACGGATTGCGCCAAAAGCGCCGATATCCGCGTGCGAAGGCGGCGCTGAGGGAAACCCCCGGCGCTTAAGGGCGACAAGCGATTTAAGTTCGGCATATTCATATACTTTGACAAGACGGATTAAAATTTCGGGCGGACGCGCGTACGAACCAAGAAGCGACAGGGCCGCGTTGACCGATCGTGTCAGCAGCCGCGCCTCAAGATCGCCAAGAAGTTCCTTTTCGGGAAGCTCCCGCGCTCCGGTGGAAAAAACAAGGCGGTCAAGTTCGGCAAGACGGCTTATACCGCGCAGGGTCGCGGCGCGCCGGCCGATCCAGGACTTGCTTACAATCCCGCACGCTTTGGCAAACACATAGGCCCTTTCCCCCGCGCTCGCCATTATTTTTCTCCAAAGAAAAACGACTGCGCCAGCGCGGCAAAACGCTCCTGGTCAAGGGGAATGCTTTCAAGGCTCGCGCGGTACTGATCCAGCATCGTGCGGTATTCCTCCTCTACGGCGTCGCGGTTTTTTTTATAATCGGTTTCAAGTTCCTCTATCATGGTTCGATAGCTCTCGTCATAGGCGGCGCGGCCTTTTTCTTCGGCCGCTTTGATACGGCTGTCCGCTTCCCGCTGGGCTTCGTCCACCAGAGCGGCCGCTTCGTTTTCAACTTCCAGAAGATGCCCCAGTACATCGGGGGACTCGTCGCCGGAGTAAAAGCGCTCGTCCATATCAGCAGCTAATCCAGCGCGGCAAGAATACTTTCATGTTTTTTAATTACCGCGGCGGCGGCGGCGGAATCGTTCTGGGCTGCCAGATCGGTAAAAAACCGGGGATCCTGCAGCATTTCGGCAAGGCGCTTTAACACCCGCAGATGCTTTTCGGTTTCTGTCTGCGGCGCCAATACCATAAAGAGCAGGTACACCGGCTCGCCGTCAAGCGCGTCGTAATCAATCCCCCGGCGCGAAATTCCCAGTATGCCCCGGACGCGGTCTACCGCGCCGGTCCTGCCGTGGGGAACGGCGATGCCCTTTTGAATGCCGGTGGACATTTTCGCCTCGCGCTCCCGCACCGCGTCAAGAATTTCTTCCCGTATGTCGAGCTTTGACGCCTGACAAAACGCGTCGGCCAGCTCTTCGAACGCTTCGTCCTTGTCTTCCGCTTCGATGCCTATTTTTATAAATTCAGGCGTAAAAAGGTCGCTTAGCGCCATTTTCCGCTCCTTACTCCGCCGGCGCTGCCGGAAGAGTCGCCCCCTCGGTGCCAGGTATGTTCAGGGTTTGGCCGTCATTGGGAACCGAAGCGCCGGAATCGTCTTCGCGGTACCATTCCGTTCCCTGTTCCTGTTCGGCAGCCTGGCGAAGGCCCGCTTCTTCAACGCCCGCGCCCCCGGGAGTCCGGTTAATAAACGCAAGAAAAAAGCTGATGGTAAGAAAAAGAAACCCCAGCACCGCGGTGGTACGGGTAAGCACGTTCCCCGACCGCGAACCAAACGCCGAAGCGCTGCCTCCGGCAAAGATACCGCCCAGGCTGTCCCCTTCCTCGTTCTGGACAAGGACCAGCAGGATCAGCAGAATGGCAATAATAACAAAGGCGACCAGAAGCAATATACTCAGTATTCCCATAAAAACCTCAAAACAAGACTTTCACTTATTCTAGCGGATGGGTTAATTTTATTCAACCAACCCCCGAAAAGGCCGCCTTTAATACGGCCGGTAGCGGACCCCGTGATCATAGGTGTCGACGCCTTCGGATTTTTTAAGGACGCGGACGGCAAGGTAGGTAAGCGGGGTAAGGAGCACTTCGAGCAGGCATTTTAAAAGATAGTTGGTAAAAACAAGGGATTTAAAATCGGCCCAGACAAAGACTCCCGCCAGGGTGGCTATGAATACAAAAATAAAGCTGTCCAGCAGTTCCCCTACCAGGGTGCTCCCGATAGTCCGTATCCAGAGGAATTTGCCCGAAAAAAGAATCTTCATCCGCGAAAGAACGACCGAATTTGAAAATTCCCCTATCCAGTACCCTGCAAGGCTTGCCAGCGCAAGTCCGCCGGAACTCATGCCGCCGAGTATCGCATCATAGGCGGCGCTTCCCGCGTAGGATTCCCATTCGGCGGCGCCGGGGAGCAGGCGCAGCAAAAAGAAAATGGCCGAAACAAGCGCCAGCGCGGCAAAGCCGGTCCAGATTACCCTTCGCGAAGCCTTAAAACCGTACACTTCGGTAAGTATGTCGCCGAATACGTACGAAAGGGGAAAGAGCAGGGTGCCGCCGTCAAAGGCCAGGGGTATTCCCAAAAGCGAAAACCCAAGGTCGACGATCTTTGCCGATGAGGCGATATTGCTTGACACCAGTATCGCCACAAAGAAGGCCATTACCAGATCAAGGTGTTTGAACGAAAGCGCCTTTGCGCCTGTTGAATGAATACTCATGTTACTACCACTGTCCTCCAGCCATTATCAAGAGCCTCCCTGCACAGATCTTCCATTACCGCCTGGGGCGGAGTTCCCAGCGCGCGAAACTCGCGCCGGACACCGTAAACACGAAAGGGAATCAGCCGGTAGCGTATGTCCTGCACCGCCAGATACGGGCGAAGGAGCCGCGTAACCGCGCCGACCGTTTCCCGCGCGCCGTAATCCGCCGTGGTAACCACGGTGCGTACTTCGGCAAGTTTTCCCCGCCGCGCCAGATAGACCGCGTTTTTTACCGCTGTTTCGTTTCCCCAGCCGGTAAGCTCGCGGTGCTTTTGGGGGTCAAAGGCCTTAATGTCGAGCATTACGCCGTCGCAGACCGCAAGCAGATTGTGCTGTTCTTCAAAATCAATTGAACCGTTGGTGTCGATAAGGCAGCTGTACCCTTTTTCTTTTACAATGGGAAAGAGGGTTTCCATAAATTCCGCCTGAAGCATACACTCGCCGCCCGAGCAGGTAATTCCCCTGATTCGTTTTCCGTTTTCCTTGAGCCGGTCCAGTATATCCTTGATCGACATGCGCCTGATTTTTGGAGAAGCGTCCTTGCGGCACGCGTTGATACAGGAACCGCAGCCGGTACAGTACTCCTCAAAAAAATCGGGCGTTTTCCCCGGCGCTTCATGTCTGAGCGCCCCCGTAGGACAACCCAGCGCGCAGATACCGCAGCCGTTGCAGGTTCCCAGGGTGTCCGGCCAATGACAGTAACGGCAGTTAAAATTACAGCCCTGAAATACCAGCACGGTACGGATTCCCGGGCCGTCCACGCCGGAGTAGTTTATTATCCTGTTGATCAGCGCGGTCATGGCGTTTAGAATGATACCATGGCTTTACGCTGCGGGATAGTAGGCTTACCCAATATCGGCAAATCAACCCTGTTCTCCGCCCTGAGCGCGGCGCCCGCCGAGGCGGCCAATTACCCCTTCTGCACCATCGACCCCAATGTGGGAATCGTCAATGTTCCCGACGACCGGCTTTACCGGCTCCAGGCGCTGTTTAACCCCAAAAAAACCATTCCCGCGACGGTGGAATTTGTCGACATCGCCGGCCTTGTCAAGGGGGCCAGCAAGGGCGCGGGACGGGGCAACCAGTTTCTGGCCCACATACGGGAGTGCGCCCTTTTGATTCACGCGGTACGCTGCTTTGACAACCCCGATATTATTCATGTCAATAACCGCGTCGATCCCGCAGGCGATATTGAAACAATCAATATAGAACTGGCCCTTGCCGATCTGGACACCCTTGCCAAACGAAAAGAACGCGCCGGCCGCTCCCTTAAAATTCCCCAGGAAAAGAAAGCGGCGGAGACCGTGCTTCAGGCGCTGGCAAAGATACAGGAATTTTTGGAGAACGGCAAAGGAGCGCGCGAAGCGGATTTAAGCGCCGACGAAAAAGAGGCGGTGTATGACTGCCATTTTATCACCATGAAAAGCGTGCTCTATGTCTGCAATCTTGACGAAAAGGGAATACGGGAGACCGCCCTGGGAAAGACCACGCCCCATGTTGAGGCGGTCAGGGCCGCTGCGGAGGATCGTGCGCCGGTGCTGTGCATTTGCGGCAAGTTTGAAGCGGAACTGGCGGGAATCGAAGACGCGGAGGAAAAAAAACAATTTCTTGCGGAACTGGGGCTTGCCGAATCGGGACTGGCGGCGCTTGTCAAATCCGCGTACGGGCTTTTGGGGCTGCGCACGTTTTTTACCGCGGGGGCGGACGAATGCCGCGCCTGGACCATACACTCGGGCGACAGCGCGCCCCGCGCCGCAGGGGTTATTCACAGTGATTTTGAAAGGGGTTTTATCAAGGCCGAGGTATACGGCTGTGACGATATTTTTACCTACGGAAGCGAGGCAAAAATAAAAGAGGCCGGTAAATACCGCGTCGAAGGAAAAGAGTATATTGTAAAAGACGGTGATGTACTGTTTTTTAAATTTAACGTATAGTGCCGGAGCCGGGCTTTGATACGCCGGCAAGGAGCCATTGTGGATATCGAACCGTTAAGCCTGCAGCGTTATTCGCTTTTTGGCGGCTTACTCGAAGACCAGATAAAACGAATTCTTCCCATTATGACAAAAGAATCGTATGTTCCCGACGAGGACATTATTGTCGAAGGCAGCCCCAACGACAAGATACGTTTTATTCTGGAAGGAAAGGCAGCCGTCATAAAAAACAACATTGTCTTGAGCGAGTTTTCCGAAGGAGACGCGTTTGGCGAAATGGAAATACTTGACGTAATGCCTTCGGCGGCAACCATTAGGGCGCTTTCGCATATTTCGCTTATTTCCATTTCCAACAAGGGCCTGCGCGAAATTTACAAAATTGACGCGCCCGCCTTTGCCCTTATTATTATGAACCTTGCCCGCGACCTGTCGCGGCGCCTGCGTAAAATGGACGAACGCGTCGCCCACAGCTGATGTTCTGCTTACTTTCGGCCCACGGCAATTAACTTTTCGGCGTTTTCGTCATAGGGCGACTGATCCCAGTCGCCGTAGATTTCGACGCTTTTAAACCCCGCCTGCAGCACAAGGGCGCGTAATTCCACGGCGGAATAAAGCCGCTGGACAAATGTTTTTTCGGCAATCTGGCCGTTTTTGTCAAAAAGCCGCCAGGTGTTTTGGAGCGCGCCCCAGGAATCAACAATATGGTAGCTGGTAAGTACATAGCAGCCGGCGCGCTGAAACCATTCGCCCCTGGTAAAATCGCGCGCGGCGATTTCCTTTCCCAGCGTTTCCATAAAAAAATCGCCGCCGTCCTTGAGCGAATCATAGGCGTTTTTTACCAGGCAAAGATCATCGGCGCTGTCTTCAAAATAGCCAAAGGAAATATAACAGTTAAGGGCGATATCGTAAGCGCCGCGTTCGCAAAATTCACGTACATCGCGTTTTATAAACAGTACGTCAAGTTCTTCCTCCCGCGCGTCATCCCTTCCCGCTTCCAGATAACTTTCGGTAATATCAACGCCGGTTACCAAAAAACCCCTTCGCGCCAGCTCCAGGGCGATTCTGCCAAAGCCGCAGCACAGATCAAGGCAGCGCGGCGTAGTTTGTACGATTGTTTCGCCTTCCACAAGCGGATACAGCGAAATCCGCGCCAGCGCGGTAATGCCGTCGGCCACCATGGGAACTTCTTTCCAGCGCCGGTCATCAAAAATGATCGGGGCAAACTGTCCCCAAAATCCGTCATCGTTAAACCATTCCGCTTTTGCCATACAATTATAATATACCGCAAAAACAGTTGACTGCGAAGCCGCGCTCCAGTATCCTTTAGGTATGAAGCGAATTTATCCGATTATGGTTTTGGCGCTTTTGTTTTTTTCGTGCGCGAAAACGACTATGGAGAATCCCCTGTACCAGGGGTTGTTCGAGGAAGTTTCCGTAAAAGAAACAATCCCCTTTAAATCGGGGAGCATCGAATTTTCGCTGACGCTGATAGATGTCAGGTCCAAAGGTCCGCTGCAAAAACTGGTCCGGCAGCTTTTATACGGGAATATTCCGCCCGGCGATTATGCGCGAAATTCAATCGCAAAGGCAAAATCCGGCTACGAAGAATTTTTGGCGTCCAACGGCGATACGGAAAGCGCAAGTTCCCACTGGTCGTACGAAGAAACTCACCGCGTTGACATTACCGCCCACTACGCCGTTTTAAGTGAAACAGCCTATTCGTTTACCGGGGGCGCCCACGGGAATTATTACTCGCTTGCCCGCGTAATCGATTTAGATACGGTGGAACATCTTGGCCCCGCGTCGCTTTTTGACAAGCCCGGCCTGGACGCGCTTGTCGCCCGCGAACTGCGCAGGGTTTCACGGGAACGGACCGGCGAAGAACTTTCTCCGGACGCGCCGCTGAGCAGCGGCATTTATTTTGAAGACCGCATACCGGCCAGCGGGAACTTTTTTCCGGATAACGCGGGAATCAATTTTCAGTGGAGTCCGTACCAGATTGCGCCCTATGTCTGGGGCCAGATAGCGATTTTGATACCCTGGACCGACGCGGCAAAGCTTCTTTCGCCAAAGGGCAGGGCGTTAATGGAGGCGTACACGACGGCTAACTAGCCGCCATTCCGGCCGCAAGCTCGGAAAGAAATCCTGTTTTTACACAAATATCAAAAAGATGGCGGTCAATAAATTGTTCAAAAACACGTTCGTTTCCGTCGCTCCGCCGGGTAAGCCTGATGTTGTACCCCGAGTCGCTTTCATGGAGAACGTCCACGTATTCCGACCGTTCCGGCCTGGATTTGATACAATATCGTTTCACGGTATACAATCGGCAGATTTTCCATTATACTTTAGCAGCCATGAAGCGGTATAAATCAGGGCGGATATGAAGATACGCACCAAAATTTTCCTGGTAGTGCTGCCGGTAATTGTGGTAACGGTAGGGCTCTCGCAGACGGCGTCCTATTTTCGCGCGGTAAGCGGAATAACGCGGGTCGCGCAGCAGTTCCTTTCATTCAAGGCGTCCGAACTGCGGCGTTATGCGGAAAGCCAGTGGGATCTGCTTGCCGAAAACAACTATGATCTGCGGCCCGACATGGCCGCCGCCGCCAAAGAGGCGGTAATGGCCTATGCCGCCGGCATGGAACTTGGCGACACCGAGCTTACTTTGGCGCTGCCCTACCCTGCCGGCGAAACACGCTCGACCAGGGCGCTGGAGCTGCTTCCCGGCGAGGCGGACAAACTGCTCGTCCTTTTACAGGAAGAACGCGAAGGCCTCGAAGAAGCGTTCATCGGCGGAAAGCTCCGCGTGTTCCGTTCGTTTTATTTTACGCCGTTTCAATGCTATTTTGTCCTGTGCGAAGAAAAAACCGCCTTTTATACCGACGCGCAAAAAATTACCGTACAGACCGCAATTACCGCCGCCCTTTCACTTGCCGCGGCGGCGATCCTGCTTGCCCTTTTTGCGCGGCGGCTTACCAATCCCCTTTCAAAAGTAATTGGAGAAATGAACCGCATTATTTCGGGCGGCGATCTGCACGGAAGGGTTCCCGTTGAATACCGCGATGAAACCGGACGTCTCGCGCTTACCTTTAATACCATGATCGGCGAACTTGACCGCGCGTACGAAGAAATCAAGCGCCGCGCGCTTGCGGCGGTGCTCGCCCAAAAAAAGGAACAGCGCATACGCACCATTTTTCAAAAATACGTGCCAAAAGATTTAATCGATAAATATTTTAGCGCTCCAGAGTCAATGCTTGTCGGGGATAACCGCGTCCTGTCAATTCTTTTTTCCGATATCCGGGGGTTTACCACCATAAGCGAGGGCCTTGCGCCCGATGAACTGGTAAAATCGCTAAACCGTTATTTTTCCGGCCAGGTTGACATTATCATGAACCGCAGCGGCATTGTCGACAAATATATCGGCGACGCGATTATGGCCTTTTGGGGAGCGCCTGTTCAGCATGAAGACGATGTGCTGCAGTCGGTGGAAGCCGGCCTTGACATGATCGACGCCGTCCGGTCATTCAACATACAGCAAAAAGAAAAAGGCAAAACGCCGTTTAATATCGGCATTGGCATTAACTACGGCACCGTTACCGTGGGGAACATCGGCAGCGACCGTAAAATGGATTATACGGTAATCGGCGACGCGGTAAATTTAGCATCGCGCATGGAAGGACTGACAAAAACCTATCACGAAGAAATTCTGGTAAGCGAAAGCGTACGGGAGGCGCTTGACCAGTCAGGCGCCAAAAACAGCGGGGCAAAACTTCCCCTTAGGCTGCTTGATACGGTGGCGGTCAAGGGCAAAACAAAGGGGGTAAAAATTTATACGGTACGGCGCCGCCTTGAAACACCGGAGGAGGAGGCGTGGAACACGCACAACGAGGGAATGGAATTGTATTACCGCCGTGAATTTATCCGGGCGGCCGCGCGCTTTGAAGAGGCGCTGCGCCTGCTCCCCGGCGACTTTAACGCCCAAAACCTTGCCGAACGCTGCCGCGCTTACGCGCTTGCGCCTCCGGGCGAAAACTGGGACGGCGTGGAGGTAATGAAAACCAAATAATCCGGCCTGCGAATTTGTCCGCCGGGCCTTGGTTTTTTTTTCAAAAACGGATACGCTTGTACGAAATGAAGCAGTTTATCGCCCGGTTTAACAAATTGTATATATTCAATGACGCGCTTTCGCTCGAAGCCCGGATTTTTAACCTGGTTATGATTTTTGGGATTTTTGCCGGCTGCGCGGCGATGATCGCCCGTATCGTCGAAAAGGTGTCGTTTATCGCCGTCGGCGCTGTTTTTGCGACAAGCGTTATTATCTACATCGCGTTTGTCATTTCCAATAAATTTAATCTGCACAAATACGCGATATTCGCGGCCATTATTATAATCTGCGATTTGCTTTTTCCGCTTATCTATTTTTCCAACGGGGGAATCTCGAGCGGCATGGGGGGCTACTTTATCCTGGGGATATTTCTCCATTTGCTTTTGCTCAAAGGCAAAACCTGCGCCGTCATGCTCGTTATCAATGTAATAATTGTACTGGGCTCTTATATTGCCGAAAAACTCTTTCCCGGACTGGTAACGCCTTTTTCGGCGGATTTTCAAATATACGCGGATCATATACAGACAGTGCTGGTGTCGGGAATGTTTATCGGCCTGGTGGTAAAATATCAAACCCGCATTATTGAACTTGAACGAAAAAAGGCGGTGTCGGCCACCCAGGCAAAAGCCAATTTTCTTGCCAATATTTCGCACGAAATCCGCACTCCCCTTAACGCGATAATGGGCCTGGGAGAGCTGGAATTGAGCAAAAATCATGACACTGAAACACTAAGCAATTTGGGAAAGATGAACGATTCGGGTAAAATTCTTCTTACCATCATTAATGATCTTCTTGATATTTCAAAAATAGAATCGGGCCGCTTTGAAATTATTCCGGTTGATTATCAAATTACCAGCCTTATCAACGACACGGTCAACATGAATATTGTACGCATACGCAACAAGCCGGTCGAGTTTCATTTAAAGGTCGATGAAAATTTACCCATGATGCTTTTTGGGGATGAACTGCGCATACGCCAAATTCTTAATAATCTGCTTTCCAACGCGTTTAAATATACCCGCCGGGGCGACGTGTGGCTGAGCGTAAGCGGCAAACCAATCGACGCCCGGGGCGGCAGACAACGAATGCTGCTCGAAGCGGCGATAAAGGATACCGGCATCGGCATACAAAAAGAAAACATCGGCAAACTGTTTTCGATTTACAGCCAGCTTGACGCAAAAAGCAACCGCCTTATAGAAGGAACCGGACTGGGGCTGTCGATTACCCGGAACATGGTAGAAATGATGAACGGTTCCGTCAGCGTTGAAAGCGAATACGGACAGGGAAGCACCTTTACGGTCAGCATTCCCCAGCAGATTGTCGACCCTGCCGTACTGGGAAGGACGGCGGCGGAAAGCCTGGAGCGTTTTCGTTTTTACGAAATGAGCCGCGAACGCAGGCAAAGGACCCATATCCAAATGCCCTACATCCATGTGCTTGTTGTGGATGATGTGCCGACAAACCTTGATGTCGCCAGGGGCATGCTCATGTCCTATGGAATAACGGTCGACTGTGTTCCTTCGGGTTTGGAAGCAATCGAGTTAATCCGGGCGCGCGCGGTTTTGTACGACGCCATTTTTATGGATCACATGATGCCCCAAATGGACGGCATTGAAACAGTAAACGTTATCAGGAACGAACTTGACAGCGATTATGCAAAAAATATTCCCATTATCGCCCTGACCGCGAACGCCATCATTGGAAACGAACAGCTCTTTCTGGAAAACGGGTTTCAGGATGTGCTTACCAAGCCGATTGATATGACAAAGCTTGATAATATACTTCAAAAATGGCTTCGAAACCCGCAAAAAGAAGCGGAACTTGGCCTGGGCAAAAACACCGGCGAAGACGAAAAAACCAATGACGGGGAAGGTGAATTTTCGATGTTTGCAATTGACGGTCTAAATTATAAAGAAGGGCTTGAACGTTTTGGAAACCGCAAAGAAAGCTATCACCGCGTCCTTGTTTCCTACGCGGCGGGCCTTCCCGCACTGCTTGAAAAATTAAACTGCGTAAATGCCGAAGACCTGGCCGACTACCGGATAACGATCCACGGCATTAAGGGCGCAAGTTACGGCGTGTCCGCGAACGCCCTTGGCAAAAAGGCGGAAGCGCTGGAAATGGCCGCAAAAAACAACGAACTGGAAACCGTACGCGCCGGAAACGATCCTTTTATTGACGACGCCAATGAGTTTCTTTCCGCGCTTAACAACGCGTTGAGTCCGTAAAGGTTAATCTCCGGTTTTTGACAGCCGCGACCTGCTCCCGCCGCGGGGAATATGCTTCCAGGCCAGAACCACGGCAAGGGAAATCGCCGCGGAAAAACCGGCTTCGACGGTTCCGTTAAACGCGGCGACTGTCGCGGCAAGCTGCCAGGTGATTTCCGGAACAAGAAGCGCCAGCGCGGAAAGCACCAGCACGGTGTTTATAAGGGAGCCCGCGACAGCGCCCAAAAGAACGGCGGTTGTTTCACGGATTGGCGACGTTTTGCTTCCGGCGATTGACGCGTAAACCAGATACGCGCCCGGACCAATAAGCATGCGCGGAACAATGGCGATAAACGGATAATTTAAAAACGCAAGGTCGACAGGGGTCGAACTGGCGATTCCCGCCTGTACAATGCTAAAAATCCCAAACAACAATCCGGTAAAACAGCCGGCAAGCGGACCTTCCAGAATTGCGCATATAATTACCGGAACCTGTAAAATTGTTATCGCTCCCATCGGCAGCGGGATAAAGCCAAGCTGGCTTATTCCCAATACCATGACCAACGCGGAAAAAATTCCGGCAACAACGACTTTTCGTACTCTGTTTGATACCATAACAGCAGATTGTAGCGCGGCGCGCTTTTTTCGTCTACCGTGCGGTTTTGGTTAAAAGTTTTTCCGCGCGGATCAATGGTAGCCCCGCAGCACCATGGCTTCGGCGAGTGTTTCGGCGCGTTCCAGCGCCCGCAGAAAAAGCGGAACAATAATGGAAAAGGTCTGCCGTATTTTTCCGCCCCGCGAAAGCTGCGCGCTGACAATACGTTCCGCTTCTTCGCTTAATACCGGAACAAAACGCAGTGCAATGCCGATGGCAAGGCAGAGATCGCGCGCGGGAAACCCAAAACGCGAAAGCCGCCCGAGTACGCCGTTAATTGCCCGCATTGTCTCGCGCAGCGGCGTAACAGCCGAATACAGCGAAAGCAGCGACATAATCGCCGCGACCCGCATAACAAGCGAAAGCGCGCGGAGCAATTCCGTTACGGTTACGCCGACCCGCCATAAATGAAAAAGCTCCGCGCTTGTATCAAGGGCGGATGTATACAGCGCCTGAACCGCGACAATAATACCAAGCCAGGGCGCCAGCGGACGGAGCCCGCGTAAAAGCCGGCGGGGACCGGCACGGCCGGCGGCGGCTCCGGCGGCAAGCACAAGCGCCAAAATTACCGGAGCAAAGAGTAAAGGCGGCCCCGCGATAACGGCGGTAAAGAAAAGCAAAAGAAGCGCCAGTTTTGTTTCGCCGCGAAGATTTCGTAACGGGGACGGCGGGTGGTCCCCCGCCGTAAACGTACGAAAAAATTCAAGCCCTGTCTTTCGGCGTCTGCCCCGGACACACGCTTTATGTCCGGCGTAAAAATCCGCCGCGCTGTTCCGGTTTTTGGGGAGCCTGTTTTTGGGGGTGTTTTTAAACATGTCCGGCAGTTCTTCCGCGCCCAGCGGAACCGTATTGGCGGACAGCGCGCGGGCAAAGGCGCATGTCCAGGGCAGCGCCAGCCCCCAGCGGGGATTCCACAACGGTCCAAAAATTTGGCGCGGCGGACCAAAGGCCGCCATTGTTCCGTCTATCATCACGCCGATATAATCAAACAGTGACGCGGTCTCCATTGAATGAGTGGTAACAATAATTGTTTTTCCGCGCCGCCTGTTCCCGATCAATGAAAGTATCTTTTGGCGGTGAATACCGTCAAGCGCGGCAAGCGGCTCGTCAAGAAGCAGTATATTGCTGTCCAGCGCCGCCGCTCCGGCAATGGCGGCGCGGCGTTTTTCGCCGCCGGAAAGCGTCCGGGTTTCCCGGTCGGCAAATTGTTCAAACGAAAGCCCCGTTTCCTCCATGGCGTCTTTGACGCGGGAGCGCAGGGCGGTACCGCCAATACCCGCGTTCTTTGGACCAAAGGCGATATCGTCGGCGACATACGTTTCAAAGAGGGCGCTTTCGGGACTCTGTACGGCAAGGGCCGCTCTTTGGCGCAGCAATCCAAGATTGGTTTTTGAATCCAGGGTGTCGCGGCCCTGCACAAGAACCGTTCCGTCCCGGGGCAAAAGCAGGGCGTTGATATGCTTAAGCACGGTTGATTTACCCGACCCGCTTTTGCCAATGAGCGCGACGCTGGAACCGGCGGGTACGGCAAAGGAAACAGCATTGATCCCCTGGGTGGTTCCCCAATATTCATGGGACACGGAGTGAAATTCAAGCGCGTTTGTATTCGCGGCGTTTGCCTTGTCTGTATTCTCGTTTACGTTTGCCGCGTCCGCGTCTCCGCGACCCAGCCATGCCTGCCGCAGGCTTTCCGGTATGAACGGACGGAGCGCGGCGGCCGCCTCTCCGCTGTCAAGGGAACGCGCGGTAAAACCGGGATACAGCCGTGAAAGCAGGCGCAGCGCCTTGACCGGCTCGGGGATTGCGAAACCCCAGGCTTCAAGCCGGCCGCCGGCATTATTGATCGGCAATAGATCAAAGGGGCTTCCGTCATATACCAGATTCCCTTCGTTCAAAACAAGACAGCGTTTACAGGGCGACACCCCCCGGGGAAAAAGATCCTCCAGTGCGTGTGTTACCGTAATTATGGTTTTTCCGGCTTTATTTAATTTTTCAAGCAGCAGCAAAAAATCATCGCGGCCCTGGGGGTCCAGCATGGAAACCGCCTCGTCAAGCAAAATAAGCTGCGCGTCCATGGCAAGAGCGCCCGCCAGGGCAAGCCGCTGGCGTTCGCCGCCCGAAAGAAACTGGGCCGCGCGGTTACGAAGATGGAGTAAATTGCAGGCGGCAAGGGCGCCTTCGACACGGCGTTCTATTTCTTCTTTGGGAAGATCCAGATTTTCCGGCCCGAACGCAATATCTTCTTCGACGATGGAACTGATAATTTGATCATCCGGATTTTGCAGCACCGTCCCCATGGTACAATGCGAAATTACTGTGCCTTCCGGCGGCTGCAGTATCGTGTTAATACAGCGGAGCAGGGTGCTTTTTCCTGATCCGTTCGCGCCGAGTACGGCGACATATTCGCCTTTACAGACGGTAAAATGAATTCCGCGCAGCACGGGCGCCTTTTCCGCGTCGTACGAAAATGTTAGATCCCGCACACTCAAGCACACTTCAGGCACTTCAGGCACTTCGGCTGTTTTATCGCGTTCACTCACGCGGGAAGTATACTACAACAGGGCCGTTCTAAAACAGCTTACTTCTTGGCGATATACTTTCGCACGTCAATAGCCACCGCGATAACAATGATAAGACCGCGGATAATATACTGATAGTACGCGTTGACTCCAAGGAAGTAGAGGCTGTAGTTGATCGACTGGAGCAGTATGCTGCCTATGACCACGCCGACAATGGTGCCGACACCGCCAAAGAAACTAACGCCGCCGATTACACAGGCGGAAATCGCGTCCAGTTCATAGTTGATTCCCGTGTTGGCGCCCACCGATTGTACGCGGGCGGCTTCAAGGAACGAGGCGATTCCGTAACAAACACCGGCCACAAGGTACACCAGCATAATGGTCTGGGGAACACTTACGCCGGAAACACGGGCCGCTTCTTCGTTGCCGCCGACGGCAAACATATTTTTGCCTAGTTTGGTACGGGTCCAGATTATATGCATAAGGACCGCGCATATAAGAAAATAAATTACCACAAAGGGCACTTTTATATCCCCGATGGCAAAGGACCCCGCCGCCTTGTTAAGAAAGTTTTTTTCGAAGGTAGAAAGCGCCTGCGCGGTTCCCGAAGGCTGCGCCTCAATGTAAAGACAGGTGCTGCCATAGGCGATAAGCTGGGTTCCCAGCGTAACAATAAAGGGATGCATCCTTAGATACGCGGCGCCAAACCCGTTTATTAAACTAAAACAGACCGCGATGGCAATGGAAAGAAAAAGCGGTATTAACAGGTTTACCGGCTCGGTAATTCCCGGATAGTAGCGCGAAGAATAGGTAACCGACTGCACAAGAGAAGCGGTAACGGCGGCGGAAAATCCCAGTACCCGCCCTATGGAAAGATCCGTTCCCGCCAGCACGATCAAGCCCGCCACGCCAAGCGCCAGAATGCCCTTGGTCGAAGCCTGTTTGATAATGTTAATCAGGTTGGAGATCGACGCGAATTTGGGATCGATTACCACCACGGTGATTAAAATCGCCACTAGAATAAAATACAGCGCATAGTTTAAAAAGAACGTAGTAACATCTTCCCGTTTAATGCCCTTCATTCTGTCCGACAGGGAAGCCTGGTTTAAAAATGACATAGCCGTTCTCCGTTTCTGGCAGCCGCGGGGGTTACCGGCAGCTGTACCAGCAGATTAATTCGCAAGCTGCGGCACCGCGCAGCAGATCGAGGATTGACCTTTAGGCCACTCCTACACGTATCTTGCCGCAAGGCGCAGTATGGTTTCCTGTTCGCCGTCAACGCCGCCGAAATCCACGCCCCGTTTAACAACACCGCCGACGCGGCCGTTGCTCATTACAATAATATTGTCGCAGATGCCCAGCAGCTCCGACATTTCAGAGGAAACCATAATAATTCCCTTGCCCTCTTTGGCAAGGTCTATGATCAGTTGATAGATCTCGTATTTGGCGCCCACGTCAATGCCCCGTGTCGGCTCGTCCAAAAGAAGCACTTCCGGATTGGTCAAGAGCCAGCGGCCCAGAATTACTTTTTGCTGGTTTCCGCCGGAAAGGTATTTAATACGGGTCTTTTTGCTGGGGGTTTTTACTTTAAGATCGCTGATAACCTTGTCCGCCGCCGCGTTCGCCCTGCCAAACCGTAAAAGGCCCGCGTTGATATAGGAATCGATGCTGCTGATAATCGAATTAAAAACAATGTTCCCTTCGGGAAAGATCCCGGTCGCGCGGCGCTCTTCGGTTATCATGGCAAAGCCGTTTTTCATGGACTGCCCCGCATTGCGGTTGGCAATTACCTTTCCCTTGAATTTTATTTCGCCCCCCGCCCTGGTCATGGTGCCAAAAAGGGTGTTTAAAAGCTCGGTACGCCGCGATCCGACAAGGCCGGCCACGCCAAGTATTTCTCCTTTTCGGAGCGTAAAACTTACATCTTGACAGGTGGGCATGTATTTTCCGGTAATTCCCGTACATTCCAAAAGCGGCTCGCCCGCCACATTTGTCTTGGGGGGAAAAAATTGTTCCATGTCGCGGTTTACCATAAGGCGGATAATTTCGTTTACCGGACAGTCTTTGGTAACATTGGTGGCGACCCATTTACCGTCGCGCATTACGGTTACTTCGTCGGATATCTTTCGGATCTCGTCCATCCGGTGCGAGATATAAATTATTCCCACATTCTTTGCGACAAGCATCTTCATTATTCTAAAAAGATGGTTTACTTCTTCTTCGGTAAGGGAAGATGTCGGCTCGTCCAGCACAAGCACTTTGGCGTCGGAGGACACCGCCTTGGCGATTTCTACCAGCTGCCGTTTTGACACGCTTAACCTGCCGATAATTTCGCGTGGATTAACATCGATCTCAAGATCGGTAAATATTTTTTTGGTGTCGCCGTACATTTTTTTGTGATCGACAAAGCCGTACTTCATGGGAAGCCGCCCAAGCCACATGTTTTCCATTACATTTCTGCGAAGAATCTGGTTAAGCTCCTGATGCACCATGGCCACCCCGTTATCAAGCGCGTGGCGGGGATTGGTAAAATTTACCTCTTCGCCGTTCATCCTGATACTGCCCTTGTCTTTCCGGTAGATACCAAAGAGGCACTTCATCAGCGTACTTTTACCCGCGCCGTTTTCGCCCATCAGGGCGTGGACGGTCCCCCGCCGCAGTTTTAACTGGGCCTGATCCAGCGCTTTTACCCCGGGAAAGCTTTTGTCTATCCCGGTCATTTCCAGCAGCAAAGGCTGATTTTCCGACGGCATGTTCGCTCCCTCGTTACTTTTCCAGCGACAGCTGTTACGCCGTGCTTTTAGAGACCGGCGGCTCTCGCCGCCGGACTAACCTTTCGGTCAACTAACTACTGGGTGATTTTGGCATAGGGAATACGAATCGAGTAGCCGTCACTTGCCATCGAATACGTTGTTCCGTCCAACCATCCCCTGCCCTGGATTTTGTTAATGGCAAGAAGAATATTGGCCCGGCCCATCGCGTCGCCGTCCTGTTTTACCGTAGCGGTCATACCGCCGGACTTGATTGATTCCAGAGCGCCGTCTACCGCGTCAACGCCGATTACGACCGCGTTGGGGGCGCCGGCGTCGCCGGTGTTGTAGCCGACGCTGTTGAGGGCGGCCAGAGCGCCAAGCGCCATCTGGTCGTTGTTGGCGAATACCACTTCGATGTTTTCTGCGCCGTACTGGGCGATCGTCGCGGTCATGGCGTCCTGAGCGGCGGCCTGATCCCAGTTACACACCAGTGTCTGACCAAGCTGGCGGAGGGTAAGACCGTTCGCCTGGGCGGTTTCGACGCTGTACTGACTGCGGGCAATCGCTTCCGGATTGTTCGGCTCGCCCATAAACATGACATAGTTAAGAGTGCCGTCTCCGTTCTTGTCGATTGAAGGATTGGCTTTGTAGAGATCTGCAAGGATTTCGCCCTGCATATCACCGGCCTCGCGGGGAGAAGTTCCCACAAAAATCGAACCGGGGCCAAGAATGGTGTCCTGCCGCGTGTCCTCGGTGGGTTCCTTGTTATAGAACAGGAAGGGAACCCCGTTCTCCTGCGCAAGATCAACAAGCGTTTTGCCGGAAGCGACTTCGGCTACGTTGATAATGACAAAATCGGGCTTGCTGGCAAACATGATGGTTGCCTGATCGGTCTGGGTCGCCATGGAATCGTTTGCGTCCTGAAGATCCAAATTGATTTTGAGTCCCCGTTCCGCGCCGATTTCCCGGGCGTAATTGATCATCGCCTGCCGAACCGTTGAGCCGTAGGCGTCGTCATATTTCCAGACAAGAACGCCGATATTAAGCTCGTTTTCCGCTTTTGTGCTGCCGCCCCTGCATTGGACAAGCGAGAACGCCAACAGAACCGCAATTCCAACTACTAATACCTTTTTCATTTCTTCCTCCTCAAATATTAAACAAAAGCATAGGCCTTTGTCTTTTACCTTTTTGGTTTTCCTTCTGTGGTATTATAAGAGCCAAAAATTGATTTGTCAACAGAAAAAGCGTGTTCGTACACGCACCGGGAGGCTGTTTTTGCTGTTTTTGCTGTTTTTGCTGTTTTTGCTGTTTTTGCTGTTTTTGCTGTTTTTGCTGTTTTTGCTGTTTTTGCGGTTGCCCTTTTAGCCGTTCCTATTCTTCCGTACGGGCATGATCTATGGGGAGCGCCGGTCCAGTTCGTTTACCACGGCGAATGTCGCCGACATGCCGATGCGGTCCGCACCCGCCGCCAGTATTTGGAGCGTCCGTTCCAGGGTTTTAACGCCGCCGTCAATCTTGATCCCTACCGTATCCCCTACAAGACCGCGTACAAAGCGGATGTCGGCTTCTTCGGCCTTTTTTCCGCTAAGGGCGTTCGAGATTTTTACAAAATCCAGGCCGCATTCCCGAATAAGCGAAAGTACGGTTTTCTTTTCCTCGTCATTGTACAGCGACTGCTCATAAATCGCTTTGAGCCGGCAGCCGCCCCGCGCCATGTGCGAAAGTTCCTGCAGTTCACGGCGGGCGGCGTCTGTTTCCCCCGACTTGATCGCCAGCGCATTGACCGCCACATCCATTTCCGCCGCGCCCCTGCGCATACATTCGCGTAATTCGGCGCTTTTTGCCGCGGCGGAGCAGGCGCCGTGGGGGAAGCCGGCCGCCGAACAGACGGCGACGCCGCTTTTAGCCAAAACATGCGCGGCGCAGTCTACATAATAGGGCGACACCACCACCGCGGCGATACCGCAGACTGCGGCAGTTTCGCACTCGGCGATAATTTTTTTACGGGTGATCGCCGGATCAAGCAGGGAATGTTCCAGTCTGCCGGATATCTGCCGCGGACGATCCGTCCGCGGAACGCTCAAAACAGGCCGGTCGTCTTCAACATAAATGGAGCTGTCCAGCGCCTTGTTGGTCGCTTTGACAATTTCTTCTATTGCGGCGTTATTCACGGGGTTGCTCCCTTTTGCCTGGGCGGAGTTCCAATGGTAACGCTGTCAAGGACTCCGCAAATGGTATAGTCGGCGATAAGTTCGCGGTCGCCGGTAAACATGTTGGCCGCGCCGCCGTCGATATTTACCAACACCGTGTCTCCGATTCCCGCATCGGCGGCGTCAAGGGCAATCTGCCGCGCGCCGTCGGGAGATCCGTCGGGGTTTACAAATTCGACAATCATCAACTTATAGCCGTGAAAACCCCTGTCCTTAACCGTAGACACCAGGTTTCCAACAACTTTTGCGATCTTCAAGAATTACTTCCGGTGTTTGGAGACCGCATTATTTGGGGAGTATCCCTTCAACATCGTCATGGGGAGAAGGAATCACATGGAGTCCGTAGAGTTCTCCTACTGTTTTGGCCGCCGCCGCTCCCGCGTCAACCGCCGCTTTGACCGCGCCGGTGTCGCCGCGTACCATTACGGTTACCAGTCCGCTGCCAATCTGTTCCTTGCCGATAAGGCGCACATTGGCCGCCTTGACCATGGCGTCCGCCGCTTCAATCGCGCCGATAAGGCCCCTGGTTTCTACCAGTCCCAACGCTTCTTTCATATTAATCCTCCTGACATTAGTTTCTACAACGCTTCGTTGTAGCTGTCAATAAAACCTACAATCGCCGCGTCCACCGGGCATAAATCCTGGCGGAACATTTTTGCGGCTTCCTTTGATCCGATAAGGTATACAAAATCATCCGGGCCGGCCTGGCGGGTCGAATCGGCGGCGACAATCGTAGCGCCTTCTTTTCCGTTCTCCAGCACCTTTACGGCAAGAAGGGGAATATTCGCCAGATGCGGTTCCTTAATGCTGGCAACTACCGTTCCGGTAACTCTGCCGGTATACACCTATTTTTTCCCCTGGCCTTCCGCCTGAGCCGGAATCGAAGGAAGGATTCCTTCGACGTCATTATGCGGCCGGGGAATAACGTGCAGACCATAGAGGTTGCCCACCCGTTTTGCCGCTTCCGCGCCGGCGTCGACTGCCGCTTTGACCGCGCCGACATCGCCCCGGACCATAACGGTTACCAGTCCCGAACCAATCTGCTGCTTTCCTACAAGCACCACATTGGCCGCCTTTACCATGGCGTCGGCCGCTTCAATCGCGCCGATAAGACCCTTGGTTTCTACCATTCCCAATGCTTCCTTCATATTTACTCCTTGTTATCATAGAGCCGCACAGGCGGCCCGGATTATTCTTTGCGGTCAAGACCGCGCTTGCTTCCATATACTACTGTTACAGAATTGCCTCCGCGATTTTTTTATGGGGCGACGGAATTATTACACTCGCGCCAAGCATTCCCTGTATTTCTTCCACCGCTTCTGCCGCCCGGACAGCCGATTCAACGGCGGCGACCTCGCCGGTAAACAGTACAAAGGCCTTTCCGCCAAGGCCCCGGCCCAGGCGTACTTCGACAAGCTGTACCGGCGCGGCCTTTACCGCGGCATCCGAGGCGGTAACCGCCGCGCATAACGAGTACGATTCCATTACGCCCAGCGCCTCAACCTTTTCTATTTCGCCTGCGGCGTTAATCGCCGGCGCAACCTGTTCATGAATCCCCGCTATAACCAGTGAATCTACCAGCGTGGAACCGGCCGCTTCTTTACCCGCCTCTACCGACGAACGCACCGAAGAAACTTCGCCTTCGACTACGACAATGTATTTTCCCGCGCAGACAGCCTGACTGGTAACAAGATCCACTCCGGCGGCTTTTAACATCGCGTCCGCGGCAAATATTCCCAGCGGTATCGACATGGTTTCTATCATTCCCAGCGCGTTTTTCATAGAGTATGCTCCGCCTGTATTTCGATATGGTCATTTGATACCGCGCTTATCACGCCGTCAATAGAAGCGTGAATGGGCGCTCCCAATCCGTCGCTTTGGGCGATAAGCGCTCCTTTTTTTACCGCCGTCCCCGCCGTTACGACCGGCCTGCAGGGAACGCCTATATGCATCTTGAGCGGAATTTTTACGCGGGGAACTTTTACGGAAAAGGGAACAAGGGGCGCGTTCCTGTTATAGCGCCCAAGATCAAGCCGCGCAACCAAACGGGCAACCGGCACTTTTTTATTGTCGATTCCCGCGTCAACAGGACGCAGGCTTTCTTTTTGCGGTTTAATTCCCTGGGCCGCGAGTTCCCTTTTAAAATTCCCCATAATTACGTGGGGGGCAAGGCCAAAGTTGCACGCAAAGTACGAGCACAGGCCGCACTCACAACAGGAAAAAATACTGTTCATATTGTCCAGCAGTTTTCCCCGCTCCGCGGAAAGCGCGCGCATGGCCTTGTGCGGCGACACGTTAAGGCCCAGCGCGGATCGCGGACAAAGCTGCGTGCAAAGCGAACACTGGCAGCATACCGCCTTTGCCATTTTTGCCTGACGCGAAATATCAATTGTTTTATAGTAAACAAGTTTATGCGTTTTGGGAAACGGAATAATCCCGCCGGTTGTTTTGGTAACGCCTTCGTCAAGATTTTTTGCGCTGACGCCCATTAACGGCCCGCCAAGAATTATATGATAGTCGTCCTCTCCGCCGGATTCAAAACCTCCGGCTGCCTCGATAAGGGACGAAAGCGGCGTGCCGATGGGAACTTCCACGGTAACGGGATTTTTTACCGCGCCGCTTACGGTAAGCACCTTGTCCGTTACCGGCTTTCCGTCCAGCGCGGCGCCGATATTAACAAGCGTCGCCGTGTTACAGACAACACAGCCGACATCATGCGGAAGGCCGCCTGCCGGTATGATCCGTCCGCTTACCTCGTGAATAAGGGTGCGCTCATCGCCCGAAGGGTAGGTGCTTTTTAGTAAATGAAGTTTTATGGCGGTTCCCTCCGCAGCCCTGCGAAGCGCGGCGACCGAAGCGTGGTAATGGCTTTTTGTGGCGATTACCACATTTGCGGCTCCCAGCGCACGGGCGGAGGCAAGCAGGGCCCGGACAATGTCCGGCGCTTTTGTTTCCATAAGCCGCTGATCGCTTTGCAGCAGGGGTTCGCATTCGGCGCCGTTGGCAACAAGGTAGGCGTCGCCGAAATCCCCGCCGGCCGGGGCAAGTTTAAAGCAGGTGGGAAAACCCGCTCCCCCCGCGCCGACTATGCCCGCATCACGGACCAGATCAATAAAACTCATACGATTCTAAAATCCCCGTAAAGCACGCAGCGCCGGGAGCGGGTAAAGGAACGCGCCGATGTAAGTCCTTCGCCGGTGGGCGTGGCAATGGTAAGTGTCGCGTATCCTTCGCCGGAAAACCCAAGCCCCGAATAGGAAGGAGCGTTTTTTACAAATATGGTTGTATTAAGCATGCGCGCGGCCTGGCTCATGTTTTTAATATTGGTAGAATGAATCAGCGCCGAATGGCGGCATCCCTGTTCCGCGTGCAGCGAACAGGAAATTGCCTCGTCAATGCCGTTTACCCGCGCAATTCCCAAAACCGGCATAAGCATTTCGGTCATAACAAAGGGATGCAGCGGATCAACTTCGGCGATAATTAAAACAGGCTCGCCGGAAAAAGCCACCCCCGCGTCGCGCAAAATCACCGAAGGATTGCGCCCGACATAATTGCGGTTAATAACATAGCGGTCGTCTTTTTTTACCAGGGTCAGCGCGAGTATTTTATCAATATCGCCGCCTTTGACGGGAAACGCGCCGTTTTTTATCATTTCGTCAATAAGCGCGCCGCATATACTGTCGAACGCGAATACTTCCTTTTCGGCGACACAGAGCACGTTGTTGTCAAAAGACGCGCCGTCAACAATATCCTTTGCCGCTTTTTTAAGTATCGCCGTATCGTCTACGATTACCGGCGGGTTTCCCGGGCCGGCGGCGATTACCTTTTTTCCTGTTTTCATTGCCGCTTTAACAACCGGCTCGCCGCCGGTAATTGAAAGCAGCGGAATCGCCTTATGGGCCATGATTGCGGCCCCTGTTTCCAGCGTCGGCTCGCGTACCGTAGTGATTAATCCTTTGGGGCCGCCGGCGGCGGCAATCGCCTCGTTTAACACCCGCATTGCTTCCTGCGACGATTTTTTTGCCGCGGGATGGGGATTAAACACTACGGCGTTTCCGGCGGCAATCATGCTGATTGAATTATTGATAACGGTTGAAGGCGGATTGGTCGAAGGCGTGATCGAACCAATTACGCCAAAGGGCGCCATTTCTACCAGCGTTAAACCATAGTCGCCCGACCACGCCCGTGTTTTAAGGTCTTCAATACCGGGTGTTTTATTTGCGGCAAGAAGATTTTTTAACACCTTGTGCTCAACATGACCATAGCCGGTTTCTTCGTGGGCCATTTGCGCAAGATTACGCGCATTGTCTCTGCCCGCGCGGCGCATTGCCTCGATAAGCGCGCCCCGTTTTTCCAGCGTCATTGCGGCAAGCTCCCGCTGCGCCTCCCCCGCCTGCGACACTGCTTCGTCGACGGTATTAAAAAGCCAGCCTGACTGTTCAAAAGCCGCCGGAGAAAGAGCGCCGTACGCTATAGAGGGATTAATGGCGTTCACCTTAAGCCCCTGGGTGATTTTTGCGGCGATTGCGTCAATCTCTGCTTTAGTCATTTGTTATATCCTTGTGTTTGTCAAAAATTCGCTTTCGGTTTATGTCTATGTAATCAATAATCGCAATGATGGTATTGTCCGCCGGTTTGTTTTCGGTCAACGCCGTCTGGCGCGAAGAGGAACCGGAAACCGTCATGACGATTTCGCCCTCGCCCGCGCCGACCGCGTCTATGCTTACCACCGGCGCTCCCTTTTCCTCGAAGCTGTCCAGATCAATATTCCGCGTAAGAAGCAGCTTAAGTCCGTTTAACTTTTCGGACTTGTTGGTACTTACTACGGTTCCAATTACTCTGGCTATCTGCATACTTCCTTCCTTTTCCTACAGTTTGCCGGCAAACCGGCACATAACCCCGCAAGCGCGGCAGCGGGATTGACCTTTAGGTCAGCAGCCCTTGGGCTGCCCAGCCGATAACCTTTAGGTTAATCCCGCCCGTTCTATGGTAATCCCCTTTAATTTTGCCCGGTCCGCCGCGGCGGGACTGACAAAACCTCCGGCAGTACAATACACGGTGTCCAGTCCGCCGGCGGCCGCGTTATTGATGTCGCGCTCGGTAATTAAATCGAGCGATCCGCGCGGCGCGGCGGAAGACGCGGCGCCCGCAATTGCCGGATTTTTTGCCGGCAAGAAATCCTGACCCGAAACCATCTCCAGTATAACGCCGCCCGTTAATCCCGATCCGTTGGCCTCGTCGGTATCAAGATGGGCTTCCACATCAAAACCTTCGGCAATGCGCACCGTAAAACCGCCCAAAATTCCTTCGCGGGGCGGCGGCACCTTGAGCGCGATACGTTCACCGTCGTTAAGGCCGTACGCGCAAGCCTGTGCGGGCGACAGGTGCACATGACGCGCGGCGACAATCACCCCTTCGCGTAGCTCGACCGTACCGGCGGGGCCGCGCAGGGTGCACGCGGGCGTTCCCGCGACAGAACCGCTCATGCGGATTTGCGCCGCTACGCCCAGGGTAAAGGTGTCGGTAAGCGACACCTCTACCTGCGTCGCGCCGCGCGGCGGACCCAAAACCCGCACCGTAAACGCGCCCTTTGGCCCGGAAACCTCGACCGTTTCGCCGCTGGCAAACTGCCCGCGCTGGGACAAATTATTCCGGGCCGTAAGCGGGCCGCCAAAAAGAATTTTTAAATGTTCTTCGCTTACATGGACATGACGCGCCGAAACCGCCACCGGAATAAAACGCCTGCCTTTTTGCGCGAGGCTGGTGAGTATGATGCTTCGAATTATCTGCGCGAGCGCGGTTTCGTCCATGCCTAATACGACTGCTTTGTCAGCGTTACATTTCCGGTGGGACATTTTGCGTTACAGCCGCCGCAGTTAACGCACTCCTGCGGCGGGGTGTCGATTTCGCCCTTTACGATGCGTATGCCCTTGCTCGTGCCCATGCGCGTCGCGCCCGCCTTGATCATCTCGTCGCAGATTCTGCGGTCGTTTACTCCGGTGGAAGCCTTAACGCCGATACCGGCGCCTACCACCTGGCGCATAAGTTTTATATCTTCGACTGTCGCCTTGCCCACGCTAAAACCGCTGCAGGTTTTAACAAAATCCGCTCCGGCCCGCTTGGCCAAAACACAGGCGGCGACTTTTTCCTCGTCGCTTAACAGGCCCGTCTCTATGATCACCTTGACCAGGGCCCGGGGATGGGCGGCGCTGACCACCGCAAGAATATCGTTGTACACCACGTCGTATTCCCTGTCTTTAAGCGCGCCAATGTTGATCACCATGTCAACTTCTTCCGCGCCGTTCTTGATCGCGTCTGTCGCCTCCGCGGCCTTGATGAACGACGTGCTCGCGCCCAGCGGGAACCCGATGACCGCCGCGCATTTTACCCCGCTTCCGGCAAGGCTGTGAACGACAAACGGCACATTCGCCCCGTTTACACAAACCGCGGCAAAATGATACTGCCGCGCCTCGTCACAAAATTTTTTAAGGGTTGCTTTTACCGTATCCGGTTTGAGCACTGTATGGTCCATATATTTTGCGTACGCCGCGTCGTATCCGGCGCTGACGACCGCCGGTACAGCCGGGGAAGGATGAGCGGGCGCGTTCTGCGCGCCGATCCTTTCGATTACGCCGGCGGTTACCTGTTTGACAATTTCATTTATATCCATGATCGACCTCTTTAGAGAGCGTACCATTACTTTCGGGGCCTGTCAATAAAAATTCCCTTAAAATGTTTAATTTTTACCATTTTTGGGCGAATATCGGCAATATTCTTGACAAATTGTTACATTTAATGTTAATTTGTTATAATAATAACATATTTGGCACATGACAAAAGGGGAATTATGGATAAAGCGACCGCGCGGAAAGAACGGATTCTGGCGGCTCTGGACCGGAACAATGTACTGAGCATCAAGGCGCTCGCGGCGATGTTCGGCGTTTCGTCCATGACCATACGGCGGGACCTTGAATTCCTTTCCCGTCAAAACATGGTAAAATTTTACCACGGCGGGGCGATTTACAATCCCGCCCACGGCGAAAAAAACGGCCCCAACGATTACATTTTGCAGCGGCAAAAGCTGCTTCATATTTTCGAAAAAACCCGCATCGCCCGCCGCGCGGCCGGCCTTGTTCAAAGCCAGGAAACAATTATGCTTGACGCGGGAACAAGCATTTACTATCTGGCCCGCGAACTGCGCGGTGTAGAAAACATAACCGTCATCTGCTGGTCGCTCAATGTACTTGAAGAGTTGATCCAAAAACCGCTTACGACGGTTTTGCTCCAGGGTGGAATTTATCATCATGAATCGCAGATGTTCGAGAACAACCAGGGGATGGACACGATTAAAAATTCGCGGGCTTCAACGGCGTTTATTTCGGCGGGAGGGTTTCACCCCGCGCTGGGAATTACCAGCGCCTTTCATTACGAGGTGGAAACAAAACGGGAAGCTATCAACTGCAGCATGAAATGCGTACTGCTTCTGGATTCGTCAAAATTCGGCAGGGTATGTTCGGCGCACATTACCGGCATAAATTCCTTTAACACCATTGTTACCGATGCCGGAATTCCGCCCGAATACCGGGAGTATATCGAAGGCGAAGGCATTGAGTTAATTATTGTTTAATTTTTGCCGTGTCGCGGTAATATTCCCACGCCTGGGAAGCGGTAAATTTTTCGTGAACAATCTTGCCGATTGCGCCGGCCATTTCGACCGGATGCAGGCTTTGGAAAATATTGCGGCCCATATCAAGGCCCCGCGCGCCGCCCTGTATTGATCGAAACGCCATTTCCAGCGCTTCCCTTTCGGGAAGCTTTTTGCCGCCGGCGACCACAATGGGAACAGGACAGGCCGCGACGACTTCTTCGAATTTATCGCAGTAATAGGTCTTGACTATCGCGGCTCCCAGTTCGGCGATAATACGCGTCGCCAGTTTAAAATACTGATCGGTACGCTCCATGTTTTTGCCGACGGCGACCACGCCGAGCACGGGAATGCTGTAGCGCATTCCGGCGTTGATCGCCCTGGACAGGGTATCGATGCTGGAAAGCTGTCCGTCCGCGCCGATAAAAACCTGTACGGCGATTCCGTCGGCGTCCATGCGTATGGAATCTTCAATATCCACTGCCAGCACTTCGTGGGAAAGATCATCGTCAAGCATGGACGAGCCGGAAGAAACACGCAGCACAATGCTTTTGCGAGGGGGCGCGACGCTTGTTCTAAACGCGCCCCGCGTCGTCATGAGCACATCCACATGGTCTACAAGGCGGGGAATGGTAATATCGAGCCGTTCCAGGCCCGACACGGAACCCATAAAATATCCGTGGTCAAACGCGAACATTACCGTGTTCCCGCTTTTGGGATTGAATATATTGGCAAGCCGTTTCTTCATTCCCCAGTCAAGATTCGAAGCGCCCTTTACATGAAAGTCGCCCGAGACGGCAAACTCCCTGTCAAGGTGGTAATTTTTTTCAACTTTTAATCCGTCGGTATCAGCCATTTAATTTCCCCTGTGGACGTAGTATACTGCAGCGGGGGTGTGTATGTCCAATACCTGGTTAATGGCCGTTGACGCGGGAACCGGCAGCGTCCGGGCGGTCATATTTGACAAAGACGGCGCGCAAAAAGGCTGCGTCCAGCGCGAATGGAAACACCTCGAAGACCCGCGTTTTCCGGGGAGCATGGATTTTGACTGGAACACAAACTGGGGCCTTGTCTGCGCCTGTGTTTCGGGCGTACTTGAAGAAACCGGAATCGCCGCCGCCGAAATCGCCGCCGTCTCTACCACCTGTATGAGGGAGGGAATTATCCTTTATGACGCGGCGGGCGGCGAGATTTGGGCCTGCGCCAATGTCGACGCGCGCAGCAATGACGAGACGGGCGAACTAAAAGCGCTGGACAGGAATCTGGAAAAGGAAATTTATCATCTGTCGGGGCAGACCTTTGCCCTGGGCGCGCTGCCGCGCCTTTTGTGGGTAAAAAACAAAATGCCCGATCTGTACAAACGAACAGCCCGTGTAGGAATGTTCAACGACTGGATTATCTACCGCCTGTCAGGAATTTTGGCGGTAGAACCAAGCAACGGATCAACTACGGGAATTTTTAATCTTCGCAGCAGGAACTGGGACACGGGCATCGCCCGGCGCTGCGGTCTGCGCGAAGATATTTTTCCGCCGGTGACAGAATGCGGAACAGCCGTTGCCAAGGTATCCGCGCGGGGCGCCTCGGAATCGGGGCTGCTCCAGGGAACGCCGCTTGTTTCAGGCGGCGGCGACAGCCAGCTTGGCTGTGTGGGCCTTGGCGTTACCGCCCCCGACGAGGCGGCTGTCCTGGGCGGCAGTTTTTGGCAGTATGAGTACAATACCGGCGAAGCCAAAACATCCGGGCGCTGTGACATCCGCGTCAACTGCCACGCGATTGACGGCGTGTGGCAGTACGAGGCGATTGCGTTTAACCCGGGCCTTGTCATGCGCTGGTACCGCGACGCGTTCTGCCAGGAAGAAAAGCGTGATGCGGAAAACCCCTACGAAATCATGGACCGGGAAGCGGCAAAAATTCCCGCCGGTTCTTTTGGAATATTCTGCGCGTTTTCGGATGTGATGAATTATATTTCATGGCGGCACGCCGCGCCGACGTTTGGCAATTTTACGCTGTCCAGCGGGCAGTCCAACAAATATTCTTTTTACCGCGCCATTATGGAAAACGCGGCCCTTGTTACCCGGGGCCATCTGGAGCTTGTAGAACGCGCCGCGGGAAAGCGCCCCAAAAAAGTAATATTCGCGGGAGGCGCGGCAAAAAGCGCGCTGTGGGCTCAGATACTCTGTGACGTGCTGGGCGTTCCGGTACAAACCCCGGTGGTCAAGGAAGCGACCGCGCTGGGCGCGGCCCTGCTGGCCGGTACGGGCATAGGCCTTTATCCCGATATTAAAACGGCGGCCCGTCTGGTAAAAATGGAAACCGAATTTGTCCCCGACGGCGAGCGCCGCAGGATATACCGTGACGCGTACGAAAAATGGCGGGTATTTTACGCGGCGCAGCTTGAGCTAAGCGGTAAAAAAATTACCGCCCCCATGTGGTCCGCTCCCGGCTTGTAAAAAGACACGGTTGGGGGTATACCGTAACCATGTTTATTGTAGACGAAAAGAACCGCGAATACCGTCTTGGCGATCACGGCCCCAAGTATTTAATGCAGGGCCCGCGCATGAATTTTGCGATTGTACAGTTCATGCCGGGGCAGGATTTTCGCGCCCATTATCATAAGGTAATGGAAGAAAATTTTTACATTCTGGAAGGCTCGGTTACCATTGTCGTTGACGGCGCGGCCCACGAGCTTAGCCGGGGACAATTTATCCACATAGAGCCGCGCGAGGTTCACTATGTGATCAACCGCTCGCCAGCCGTTATGCGCATGGCTTCCAGCCTTGCGCCCTACCGGGAATCGGACAAGTACGAAGTAGACAACCCGTCCGTTTAACCAGGCGGAGCCGGCGCTTACGGAATTTTCTTGAGCGCGTCCGTCGCGAGCCGCTGTACGGCGCCGGTCCAGTCGCCCTGGAGCACGGAGTTAAGGGCGTTGCGGGCAAGCGGGCGGCGGGTGTTTCCCAGCGCCGGAATAATAACCCGGACCAGGCGCTCGTCTTCCTGGTTCAGGGTGCCGCGCGCAAGCTTTGTGTTTATATCAATAAGAAAGCCGGAAAGGATACGCGCCGAATCGTCGGTCGCAAGAGCGGAAAGGGCCGCAATCGCGGCAATCTGCTCCTCTGCGTCGATTCCCTCGGTAAAACAGCGGCGCAGAAGCGGATACACATTCGCGTCATCCGTTCCGTAGCGGCGGATCATGTCGAGAGAAAGCTTGCGGGTCGCCGCCAAAATGGAGCGCTGCCCGACCAGCGTCGTGCTGGACTGCCAGGCCGTACTGAGCGAAGTTACCGCTCCCTGCGATTTTTGCGCCGTTGTTATCTGCGACGCTTCCAAAACCTGCAACGCCGCGTACTTTACGCTGTACACATACGCGGTGCTCCTGATAACGGAAAGCAGCGGTTCAAGGGGATTGTCCATAATCGACGGCAGCGACTGGCGGGCGTAGTCCTTGATTCGCGCCGAACACCATCCGGTCGCGGCAAAAAACACAGGAAGATAACCCGAACTATCCTTGAATTCCCGCAGGGCGGTAATCATTCCGTACATAACCTGTTCACGGACGATGGGATCTTCGCCTGCTTCAAGGTTGTAATCGGTCAGCAGCTGAACCACCTGGGGCACATAGTCAAGCGCCTGAATTTTCCCCAGTGAGGCGATACATTCGGCGCGGGGAAGCGGGTTGCCAAGAAGGGTCTGCAGTGTCCACAGATTGGGCCCTGCGGCGGTGTACTGGGCCTCGCCCAGTTTGGCGGCAAGAAGCTGCGCCATTTCGTCCGCAGAGGCGAGCACGGTAGAACTATTCCCCAAATCGGGATATTCACGGACAAGGGTATCCAGCGCGTGGGCGAAAAATTCGGCGTCCGCGGCACTGTCCTCCAGCGCGCTCCGAACTATCCCCAATTGGCCGCGCACCGTGTTCTGGGCATCCAACTGCATGGAATAGATGTCGGGTTCGGACGCCTGGGCATTTTGCGCCGCTTCCTGCGCGGACACACCCGCGAGTACCGCCAGCATGACAATTACCGTTGTTATCTGTTTCATATTTAATATAATATGCTACTATTGGCGGAGTTGGCAAGGGGAAATCGTGGACAAAAATACCATACTTGAATTTGACAGCGAATCGCTGTTTGTCGAGGGAACAAACAGGACGGTGTACAACGAGGCGTTTATCGCCGATCTGCGCAGGCGCGTCCTTGCCGCCGGGGCGGAAGGAGCGCGTGTTCTGCTGTCTGTCTCGCGTGTCTCGCGGGGAACTGACGAACGCCTTGAGGCGGCGCTGGCTCACTGCCGCCGCCGCCTAAAAAACTGCGCCGCCCTCGCCGGCTGGAAACAGCAGTTCCTGGCGGAATAACCCGGTTATCCCGCTGCGGTAATTGTTAATACGGGCAATGTAATTGAGGGTTTTGGGAGGTGTGGCGCCCTTTCCTACCCTTGCCGGCCCCGCGTTATACATGGCAAGCCCCGACACGTCGGATCCGCCGGTGTCAATGCAAAAACGCAGATGTTTAAGGGCCACGGCGGTATTTATCGCCGGATTAAAAAATTCCCCCTCGCTTAGGCGGGGAAAACTCCGGTCATTAAGCTGAAAAAGCCCCCGGTCAACGCTGCCGTTGACGTTTTTTGCGTTGCGGGCGTAGCGGTTATAGCGGCTTTCTTCCCAGCAGAGGGCAAACACCAGCGCCGGGTCCAGATTATATTTGTCGGCGCCCTCGAGCAGTATAAGCGCCAGTTCACGGGAACCGGTCAGCGCCGTAAAAAAGCCGCGTACCGCCTCATCGTATTTTGGATTACGGTATGCCTCCAAAATCCCGCTGGAAGATTTTGCGGACCCAAGGGCGATTTCATGATATCGCGCGGGATCGGCGGGCAGCGCTCTGGCGGGCGCGGATGCTTCCGCTTCGAAGGCTGTTTCCGTTTCGGTTTCCGCTTCCGTTTGCCTCAACGTCTGTCCGTGATAGTTCAGGTTCCAGGCCGCAAAAAACGATATGGCGGCGGATAAAACAACTTTGTACTTCATACTACTCCTGTTCTATGGATATAAAATGCGGTTAATGCGGCATTTTACGTCAAATGCGAAATAACGCTACGATTTCAAAATAGCGTAAAAATTATGTATCGTCAACTTTAAGTGTAAGGAAATTTTTCTTGCTAAGCAAGTGTTTGTGGGAAAAGAGAAAAGTACGTCCCGCGTTGACAAGCCGGCCCAAACTTGTTACCTTCAGGCCAAGTAAGAATTGGAGGTGTTTTATGAAACAGCTGTTTATCGCAGTGCCATTCATTTTTTGGTTAAGTTCCTGTGCAACCGACTCAAATGGATATCGAACAGTGGATTTGTTTGTGTGGGACGATTCAGTACCAAAGGAAGAGTGCGCAGTAATTAATTTTATGGGGTATTTTCCTTCGGATTATAACGAAACTCCTCTTAATAATCCTCATGCTTCTCCTTATTGCTATATTCAAGTTCCGGCAGGTCAAATTACCTTTAGCGGAAGGATATCCACACAAGCATATTCCAGGAATCGCCATAATACGTTCATCATAGTAAACGAAAGTGATATTGATATTTCGTATAAATTTGAAGCGGGAAAATATTATTGTTGTGATATAAGTTTCACTCATGACGACAACGACAAGAAAATAATACACCTGTTTATGGATGTCTATGAGGGAACAAAACCTTACATGGGACTTCCGTGGTACACATTTGCCGATACGCCTGAGGCTTCTATACCTTTGAATTTAACGTACAGGATAAAATTTACCATATAAACCCTTTGGGTATACCGCATTTTTAGGAAACCGGAAGACCCCGGATCCAGAAAGAGCGTAACGGCTTGCTTACCATGTTCAAATGACACAAAATTTCAGCGGTATCAGCAACCGCCGCATAGACAGCTCTCAAGCTACAGCGGCTTCGGGGGAACCCCCTCAAAGGCATTCCGGCTGCGCAATGATTTTACGTGAGGTACGCGGTTCCCTGTTTTTGAACAATCCTGATAAAGTTGCCGATGGAACGATCCGCAGTTCGTTCCGCTTCTGAGGGAAAGTAACAGCCGGGGAGTTCGCCGAGTCCGCGGTGATAGGCAAGGCACTGGCAGCAGATACCCGCTTTGCCGCAGCTAAAGCTGCAGTTACAGTTTTTTTTGTTGTCGTCAATCGAACAGCTTCGTGTTGTCATCGATTCCCCCTTCGCCTGACAAGCGCTCATCGCCAAATAGGGCGGGCCTGTTTACACCTCGTTGATTCTATGTTATAACCTCACCTTGTGCAAGGCGTTGGAAATGAAAAAGGAATTTACCACGAACCGCACCAACATAGGATGAACCAGGAATTTCTGATAAAAAGTTCGCTTTTCGCGCTGGTTAAATTTCGCAGTCTGTCTGCGCAACGGGTTATAAGGTAAAAAATATACAGGAAAAGGGGGAAAGCATGCGCTACTCAAAAAATGTATTTCGTGTACTTACAGTGTGCCTGGTGTGCATATGCGTGGCAGAGGGAGTTTTTATTGTCCACCATCTTGGCGAGAAAAACAGGGCTTCAATTCAATACGGCAGATATTTATTTTAAAACGATGAAATGATTACCGGCAAGGGCTGAATGAAATGCCGTATCAAATTGATAATTTTCTTAAAGTCTTTAACGTTCTTCGACCAGCTTATTTGTTAATAATTGCGTTGGTTTTGTTTATATATGTGTTATTATCATGGGCAGGGAGGATAAACCCGAAACTCAAAGAAAAGGTGTTTGGCAGTGAT
This sequence comes from Treponema sp., assembly GCA_031267675.1. Taxonomy (GTDB): domain Bacteria; phylum Spirochaetota; class Spirochaetia; order Treponematales; family Breznakiellaceae; genus JAIRYT01. The sequence continues at coordinate 75,026 of JAIRYT010000051.1, forward strand.
GCGGTCGATACAACCTTTCATTTCTTGAGATATACAATTGGACCGACATGGTTTTGTTTGTTTCATTATTACAAATTATTTGCAGACTGGTTGAAGGCAAGACAAATTGGTTTGATTATGGTAATAAAAACATGTTTATTATTTTTGTTGCTATGTTATTGTTTATAATTGTATTTTCCTTCATGATGGATTTGAAGAAGAGTAATTTTTTTGGCAATGATCCAAAGAAAATTAAAAGTTGGATACCTTTTATTTTTATGATGCTTTTTATTCTGTCTTTTTTAATTATCAGTGTAATATTTGCTTTGAAATTAAAATTGCCGGGGCAGGGAAACCCGTAGTGTCAACTTATTCTAAAATCGGTAAAAAACCGGCGGGAAGGAGAATTTTTGGCAACGGTCGTTGAAAATTGCGGATAAAACAATGTTGAAACCTGAAAATGAGGCCGAAAGGCACCCATCCCGTTGACAAAAAAATGTATTCACGGTATGGTGAAATCATAGTTTTAAGGAAGTAGCGGACCTACGGTCCGGTCTATACTCTGATTAAACGGGGAGCTGTGGCATTTTGCAAAGCAAAATGTCTTGAAGCGCATTGGCAATGTGTTTCAGGTACGGCTGAGAGGAAGCGGCTTAACGCTTTAAACCCTTGAACCTGATCCGGATAATGCCGGCGGAGGGAATGGCTTAAGGCTGATCACAACCCCCGCAGGAATTCCGCGGGGGTTTTTTTGTGCCTAAAAAGGAGGCTTCATATTAAGAACGTATTAACCATCGCCGGTTCGGATTCGTCCGGCGGCGCGGGGATTCAGGCGGACCTGAAAACCATGTGCGCCTTTGGGGTCTACGGGATGAGCGTCATTACCGCGGTAACGGCGCAAAACACCCAGGGCGTTTACGGCGTGCAGGAGATTGATACGGATATGGTGGAGGGCCAGATCCGGGCGGTTTTTGCGGATATCCGGGTGGATGCGGTCAAGGTGGGTATGGTGTCCAGCGCGGGGATTATCAAAACCATCCGGGAGCGGCTCCTTTCCCTGGGGGCGAAAAACATCGTCGTTGATCCGGTGATGGTGTCCAAAAGCGGTTATTCCCTGCTGCGGAAGGAGGCGGAGGCGGCGATCCACGGACTCACGGAAATCGCCGACGTGGTAACGCCGAATATTCCCGAGGCGGAAATTCTCGCCGGTTTTCCCATAAAAACCGAAGAGGATATGCGGCGGGCCGCCGGTGTTATCGCGGGCCGGGGGGCGAAAAATGTGCTCATCAAGGGCGGGCACCGGGTGGCGGACGGGGCCGGGGATCTGCTCCTGGCAGAGGGTGAATTTTTCTTCCTCCGGGCGGAGCGGATCGACACGAAAAATACCCACGGTACGGGCTGCACCCTTTCCGCAGCCATCGCCTCCCGGCTGGCCCTGGGGGATACGGTGGAAGAAGCGGTCCGGGCGGCCAAGGCGTATATCACCCAGGCCATTGCCGATTCCTATGCGGTAGGAAAGGGAGCCGGGCCGGTGGGCCACTTGAGCGCCCTCTACCGCCGGGCGGGGATGGAAATTATTCATGCTACACATACCTAAGAAATTTAACCACAAGCTATCCGCTATGCGGATAGCACCACACGAAAAACACGAACT
>JAIRYT010000064.1 GCA_031267675.1 Treponema sp.
TTCACTTTTTTTCTGGCGGACGGAAAGTCTGTCCCCCAGCCGCAAGCAGGCAGGGGGTGACCTTTTCCCTCGAGAATTTTGGCCGTTAGGGGGTGACATTTTCGCCGGTTATTGACAGAAAAATTTTTTGGTAAAAGACGTTGCTCCGGCAGCCTGCCGAGGGTTTCCGGCGGACGCGGTTTTCCGCGAGAAAACGAGAAAAACCACCGGGCGCTACTGATAAGCCGCACGTTAATCAGCCCTGCCCGCAACTCCCGTGTCTTGGGGAAAAGGCCCTGTTTGTTCCGGCTCAGGGGTTCTTCGTTCTACTTTTCGATTTTTGTCAATTGGTATGACAATCCGGTATAAAAAACATACCAAAATTCTGCTTGTATTATCCTGAAAATAGGGTGTATAATCATTTATGTTTTAAGCAACCCATTATGATCTTCTTGAAATTCCCAAGGAAGCGCTGATGTAATGTGGTTTTTTCGTAGTTTTCCGTGGGAAAACGAGAAAAATAATAGGGCACGGCTAATTAGCCGCAAGTTAAGCCATCTTGCCCCAAACCAAGGTTTACGTTTTTTTGGAGGAAAAGTTATGAGTAAGATTATTGATTTGACCGCTCCCATGTTCGAGGGGGCGCCGACTATGCCCATGGACCCCAAAATGTCATTGACTTGGCATTGTTCCGTGGAAACCTTGGGCTATAACCTTTCCCGGCTTACTACGTCAACCCATAAGGGCACCCATATGGACGCGGCGCGGCATTTCCTCAACAACGGCGAATGTATAGACGAAGTTTCCCTGGACAGGTGCGTGGTCCGGGCGGTAAAAGCGGACCTTACCGCAAAAAAGCCCGGCGATCCCATAAACCCCGCCGACCTGGCGCCCTATGAAAAATACATCGCCCAGGGGGCCGCCGTCCTCCTGCATACAGGCTGGGACAAGAAATTCCCGGAAATGTCTTTTTTTTCGGGCTTTCCCTATGTTTCCAAAGAATTGGCGGACTGGTTCGTGGAGAAAAAAATAGGTATGGTGGGTATGGATATGCCCACCCCCAACGGCACGGATTGGAAGTACGTACACATCAAAATGCTCGGCGCGGGGATATTGATCGTGGAAGGACTGGCGGAGATGGAGCGGCTTCCCCAAAACATGCTGTTCACCTTCTATTCGCTGCCTTTGAAACTTCAGGAACGGGACGGGTCGCCCATACGGGCCATAGCCATATTGGATTAAAGGAAAGCAGGGTATGTTCACGTTAGAAGGAAAAACAGCGCTTATAACCGGTGGAGCCGGAGGCATCGGCGCCGCCTGCGCGGATGTCTTTGCCCGGCATCACATCGGCCGACTGGCCCTTACCGATGTGCGGAAAGACAATCTCCTTGCCGCGGCGGAGCGGATTGAAGGTCAAACCGGGCTCCGGTGTCTCTGTGTTGACGCGGATATTCGTAAAGAAGAAGCCGTCGCGGCTCTTATCAGGGATGCGGCAAAGCAGATGGGCCGCCTGGACATCCTAGTCAACTGCGCGGGGATTTCCCGTATGGGCAGTCTTTACGAGGTGAGCGAACAGCAATGGGACCTTACCTTCGACATCAACGTAAAGGGGTTGTTTTTTGTCTGCCGGGAAGCGTTTAAGGTGATGGAAACCCAAAAATGCGGGGTAATCATCAACCTGGCTTCCCAGGCGGCCCGGGGCGGCGGACTTGTGGTTACCCCGGACTATCCCTCCTCTAAAGCGGCGGTCCTTACCCTTACCAAAAGTCTCGCCAGGGCAGGGGCGTCCCGGGGCATACGGGTGAATTCCGTATCGCCGGGGCTGATTGCCACGGAGATGACCGCGACCTACGGGTACAATCCGGCGGCTGTCCCCCTGGGCCGCATAGGTACGGGGGAAGACGTAGCCGGGGCGGTACTGTTTTTAGCGAGCGATTACGCTTCGTACATCACCGGCGCCTGTATTGATGTAAACGGCGGAATCGCTATGGTTTAACGCTATAAAAAGACCAGTCTTCCGCGCGGAACGGTTTTAGGGCAACAGTATACGCCCCATGTCTTCCGAATATCGCGGGAAAACTGGCGCTTGAGATTGTTTCTATTTATCTTCTATGCGTAAGCGGATGTGGAAAGCTCGCTCTTCATGGGGAGCGATAAATTGTAATTTTCCTTGTTGCCTCATTTTATCCCTGCCCAAAGCATGACAATTACCGGGTTCAAAACCGATTACATAGTCCCTGGTTTTAAGCAGTTTCCACTGTACAAGATAAGGCAGCTCTTTGATATCGAAGGAAAGGGTCGCCTCTACCTTTAGATCAGGATTGTACAGCGAAGCCTTGCCTTCCTTTTCAAAGAGGTGATAATAACACTGCTCAACAAAGTCATCTGACGGGGGCTTTAGCTTATCCCACTCATCAAGGTGTTGAGCGGCAATATCATTAAAAGGATGCCGTTCCTTTGAAAAAATTCGCATTACCGCCTTTTCAGTCAACATCGGATATCCAAAATTAATATGATATAGCAGCATCAAAGGATATGTTTCTGTTCCCTTGTTTTTTACTACATCGGTAATTTCGAGGTAATTTTCAGAAAGGGATATGGCTATTTCCCGGTAAAATTCCAGTTTTTGGTGGAACATCCACGCGTTTAAAATAAGAGCGCGGATTTTGATCTTACCGTCTTCAATCACCGAATAGATATGTTCCGCCGGTGTATGAGAAATATCACCGTGGAGGGGAACTCTTTCTCCGGCATCCTCGCAGGGGAATCCCGCGCTGGTCAAGCCGCAGGTAGTAAGAAAACCGGCGGTAAAAGACTTGAGAAACCCCATTCCCGCGGGTTCAGTATCATAGTACTGAGGCGCCACATATCCGCAGGGAGCAAAATAACCTAAATTGCTGCCTCGGTATGAAATTCTGGATATATCCGCGCAACGCTCCGCGGATACAGTAAACTCAATGCCGCGTCCGTTTTTAACTTCCAGTAGACGCATTCCGTCACCCTTGCCGCCTATAAGCCGGTGTTCCTCAACGCCGTACAACTGGCTTTGATGGCCGTAATATGCTTCCTGATTCATGTTTTTCTCCTTGGTTAATCCAAAATGGCGATAGCGCGGACCGGAGAACCATCGCATCCCTGCAATTTGAGGGGAAGGGAATAAAAGGTAAATAGCGTATTTGCGGGAAGCTGTTCCATTTTGGATAGTCCCTCGACAATCAGAATCCCCGCGCCGAGCATTTTAACATGGACGTATTTCCAGTCGGTTCCGTTCGGCGTCGGCATGTCCATACCCACCATGCCTATCTTTTTTTCCACAAACCAGTCGGCAAGGGATGTCGTAACAAAAGGGAACCCTGAGAAAAAAGATTGATCGGGGAATCTTTTATCCCAACCGGTATGCAGCAGTACACTTGCGCCCTCGTCGATAAACTTTTCATAGGGTTTCAAATCGGCACTCT
>JAIRYT010000001.1 GCA_031267675.1 Treponema sp.
CGAATTACGCGAATTACGAATTATCCCTAATCCATTCGCGCGCATTCGCGTCCATTCGCGGACACTTTTCTTGAGGAAGATTAAGGAAGAATTTCACCACGAAGGGCGCGAAGGGCGCAAAGTGAAGAGCCTTTTTTTGTTTCCTGCGTGTTCTTTGGGTTTGTGAGGGTATTGAACCCGCATAAAATCCATCCTTTGCAGAACCAGCCATACCCCGGTTCCCTGGTCTGGAGCGGAACCGGGGCGGACCCCTTGAGTCAGATACCGCCTGAAGCACGTCCTTCAGGGCGGCGAACGTCATTCACCGGGCTCCCGGCGGAGGCAAATGCCCTTTATCGCCGTCCGGGCTCCACTTGCTTTTTTGGGCGTTTTCGTTCATATTATAGTAAACCCTGCTATACACGAGAGAAACAGTGAGTGAACAAAGTGTTGTGCCGCTGGAGCAAATACTGCCCCACAAACTGCCCATAGTGGCGCTTATGGGACGGCCTATTTTTCCCGGCATTTTTACCCCGATTATGATTGGCAACCCCGTTGACGTACGGGTAATCGAAGACGTGGTCTCAGGCGACGCCCTTATAGGCCTTGTGATGATGCAGACCGAGACGGAAACCCCTTCAATCGGCGATTTATACCGCGTGGGAACGGCGGCAAAAATTGTAAAGAAAATCAACCTTCCCGACGGGGGGGTCAATATTTTTATTTCCACGCTGCGCCGGTTCCGTATTAAAAAGACCCTGCACGCGGCGGCCCCCATTGTCGCGGCGGTGGAATACTTGGACGATGAAGAAGACGGCACAAGCGAGGTTAAGGCGCTTACCCGCGCGTTGATCAGCGAAATGAAGCAAATCAGCGAAAACAATCCGCTTTTTTCCGAAGAAATGCGCCTTAACATGATCAACATTGATCACCCGGGAAAGATTGCCGATTTTATCGCCAGCATACTTAATATCGACAGAACCGAGCAGCAAAAAATTCTTGAGATCCTTAACGTGCGCAAGCGCATGGAACAGGTTCTGGTATTCATCAAAAAAGAACAGGAGCTTTTACGCATACAAAAGCGCATTCAAAAAGAAATAAACGAAAAGATCGAAAAATCGCAGCGCGATTATTTTCTAAAAGAAGAATTAAAGGCCATTAAAACCGAACTGGGAATGACCACCGACGCAAAGAGTTCCGAGCACGCCCGCTTTAAAGAAAAAATAAACGGTTTTAACTTTGAAGGCGAAATAAAGGAAACGGTGGAACAGGAACTGGAAAAGTTTGCCCTTATGGAACCAAACTCGGGCGAATTTATCGTTACCCGTAATTATCTTGACAGCATTGTAAGCCTTCCCTGGAATGATCCGCCCCCCGAATCGTTTGATTTGCAGACAGCCAGGGGAATACTTGAATCGGATCATTATGGGTTAAAAGATGTAAAAGCCCGCATTACCGAATATCTTGCCGTGCGAAAGCTTCGTGTTCAAAACGGAAAACCCAAAAAGGCGGCCAATCAAAAGTATCCGACCGGTTCGATTATCTGTCTCGCGGGGCCGCCGGGTGTCGGCAAAACCAGCGTCGGCCGCAGTATAGCCCGCGCGCTGGGAAAGGAATTTTTTCGCTTTTCTGTCGGCGGCATGAGGGACGAAGCTGAAATTAAAGGCCACCGCCGCACCTACATAGGCGCCATGCCCGGAAAAATTATCCAGGGCCTAAAGATTACCAAAACAAAAGATCCGGTATTCATGATCGATGAAATTGACAAAATGGGGGTAAGTTACCAGGGCGATCCCGCTTCGGCGCTGCTGGAGGTGCTTGATCCCGAGCAGAACTTTTCGTTTCGCGATCATTATCTTGATCTGCCCTTTGATATTTCAAAAATATTTTTTATTGTTACGGCAAACACCCTGGACACCATTCCCGTGCCGCTTTTGGATCGAATGGAAATTATTGAACTTCCCGGATATATCGATACGGAAAAACTGGAAATCGCCCGCCGCTATCTGGTGCCCAAGAGTCTTGAAAAAAACGGCCTTAAAAAAGCGCAGGTACATTATACCAAGGACAGTCTGCTTCATATCGCGAACAGTTATGCCCGCGAAGCGGGAGTGCGCAATTTTGAAAAAAACCTGGACAAGATTCACCGAAAGCTCGCAAAGGAAATTGTCGAAGAAAACGAAAAGGCAGAGAGCGAAAAACCCGGGACTACCGGCGCAAACACCCCGGAACACAAGGCGTTTTCCATCGACAAAAAAACAATCGAAAAACACCTGGGAAAGCCGATCTTTCCCGAAGATGTGATCAAACGGGCGGACCGGCCCGGCACCTCGCTGGGGCTTGCGTGGACCAGCATGGGCGGCGACACGCTGATGATTGAATCGGTATCTTCGCCCGGAAAGGGAGATTTGATCCTTACCGGAAAAATGGGCGAAACAATGAAAGAGAGCGCGTCCATCGCCATGACGGTGGCCCGGAAAGCCGGCATAGAACACTACGGCGTTGATCCCGAATGGTTTGACAACAACCAGATTCATCTGCACATTCCCGAAGGCGCCACGCCCAAGGACGGCCCTTCCGCGGGAATAACCATGGCTACGGCGTTTTTATCGCTGCTGCAGGGCCGCTGCATCACAGGGGACCTTGCCATGACCGGCGAGCTTTCGCTGACCGGGCAGGTGCTTCCTATCGGCGGCCTTAAAGAAAAATCGATTGCCGCGCACCGCAACCATGTAAAGCACATTATCATCCCCAAACAAAATCTGCGCGACCTTGATGAAATCCCCGATCATGTTAAAAAGGGTATCGCGTTTCATCCGGTGGAACGTTTTGAAGAAGTGCTTGCCTTTGCCCTGCCCGATTCGCGGGCCTGAAACGGCAATGTACATTCATCCAAAACTTGTTGCCTTTACTGAAAAACTGGAACAGCTCTTTCACGAAGTCGACGAGTTTCTTGAGGATGAATGGGGCGCGGCGTTTTTACGGCACCCCAATCGTCCCGAACGGGGCGCGACCGAAAACCCCGAAATGGACGGCCTTTTTGAGATAGCGCCCGATTTTACTCCGGGGATTGGTTCTGAACAGGGGCGCGGTTATCTGGTTTCGTTTCGCGCGGCGACGCTGGAAAAGCCGGGCAGATCCCAGTACGAATTTCTGATGAACGAAACCGCCCTGCAGATAGCAAAACGCCTGCCGCTGTATTTTCCCGGCAGGGAACTCCGCGTGGTCCGGGACGGCAGCCGCTTTAAAATTGTCGGTGACTTTTCATTGGGGGAAGCGTAAGCGGAACCCCGAGCCGCCGTAAGGAGGCGAAGCGTAAACAGACCTGTTATGTGCGGCGGCGCACCCCATTATTTTATTTGACTGTATCTTTCCAAATTATTCCTCAAAACATCACATTGGGTAAATTCTTTCCAAGCATAATCGTATGATGTTTTCTTATCTTCCAGCAATTCCAGCGTTACACTTTGTTGCATCTTTCCATAGCCAAGTTTTATTTTCTCATAATCTAAATATTTTTCACCCCCGTCTTTATCCATAAAACCAATTCCGGTATTATAAATATTTATTTTTACAAACGGATGCTTTTTGCGCAGTGTTATTATTGTTCCTGTAATCATTAGTATTGCAAAAAAATACCAAAA
>JAIRYT010000010.1 GCA_031267675.1 Treponema sp.
TTATTCTTTTGCTCCCTGCTGTTTAATTGATCCTGACTTTCTCCGAACGCAGACATACGTCCTCGTACCACACCTCCACAGTCCATTCCCCGGCAGAAAAATGACTTGTATCCGCGTTACCCCATCCGTAAAGATCAATAGGTATATTTTTGTCCCGCCAGACCCTGCGTGTTTTTGAATAAGTATAGTCAGGCGGTGATGTGTCCGTATTTCGTTTCAATGTTCCGGATGGATCAATAATTTTTACGGAAATGGCGATTTCTCTGTCGATTAAGGAGTCAACGGTAATAACCGGATTTAGATAACGTATCGCGGATGCGTCAAGTCTTTCTCCTGGTCTTGTGATCCATTTGTTGTTGCGGTCGGCATTACCGACTTCCAGCTTCGTAACCGCTACCGCCCAGATATTCTTTGACGTGTTATAATCAGACAACAGTTTTTTATAATCAGACGACACTGTGTCATAATCCCAGGATTTGCTATAATACGCGTTTTCCATTTCCTGATATTTGTTGTAACCGACAGCGATGGAAATACCGACGGCTATAAGGCCGAGCCAGATTGCGGCTGTAAGCCTGCCTTTTGTTAACTGCCTTGCTTCGTCAGCCCGGTCTTTTTCCTTGGTAAGACGTACAATAGTTTGGTCATGCCGGATGATCTCTTCGTCTTTCTCTGTTATGGTTTTTTTTAATTTACTGATTATAAACTGTCTTTCTTCGTCGCTTTGTTTTTTTTCCTCGGTAAGACGCTCAATGTTTTGGACACACCGGATGAGTTCTTCGTTCTTTTCCGCTATGATTTTTTGTAAATTACCCGTTTCTTCAGACTGCGCTTCACCGTTTGCCAGGGCGTTCTGCGCCTGATCTTCTTCGGCGTTTACAGGCCGGACAGCGGTTTTTTCTTCCGGCAGCGCCGCTTCCAGAATATCCAGCGCTTCATTACACAGCCCAATATCCAGGCCGTGTTCCTCGTGCACTTTTTGCACAATGAGCGCTTTATGCTCCGTTCGCTCCGTGGCATCCGGCGCGTCTTTGAGCGCGTCATACGCGCCCGCTTCTATACAGCGGCCAAAGGCGATGCGCAGGGGCTTGGGCTCGTTTTTGGCAAGATCGCTGAAAAACGCCTTGAGCCGCGCCGGGTCGGCAAGGACCGCTTCGCCGTAGTCGGAAGTTATTTGTTTTACTACGTTCAAAAGGCTGGTGTTCATTTATTCTTTATCTCCTCAAAGGCCAATAAATAATTCCACGATTAAAATAATGGGGGATTAAATTCTTTTCCGCATTTTTTGCAAAAATCACGTTCAAAACCATTTGAAGTATTACATCGTCCGCAAATCCATATTTCCAATGAACGCCGGACTATATCTTCCTCCAATGCCGGGCGGATGGAAACGGATTCATGGGGCAAGGATTGTTTGTTTTCAAAAGCCGCAGGCTTTTCCGGTTTACGTACCGCTGGTTTTGCCGTATCCCCCCGCAGCACAAAACTCAGCATATTCACTATATCTGCCGCCGCGCCCTCGGCGATAAAAAAATCTTCCCGCAAATCCCGTACGAGTTTTTGTTTGCAAATAGCAGGGTTCTTCGCGTCCGCAAGTTCTTTCGCCGCACCCGCTTCCAACACTTGCAGTAACAGGCGGCTTTCTTTTTTGTGTTCGCCGCGGGTATAATCGGCAAGAAACGCCTTACACCTTTGCGCATTGAACAGGACTTCCCTGCCCTGCTCGGCGATGAGTTTTTGAACGACGGCGGTGAATTCGGTATTCATGGCTTATTCCTTCTTTTCCAAAGTTGAACTTTATTGTTTTCATCCGGATTTTTTTCTTTTTTCACACATACAATCTCCCTTATGTTGCTTCTTCGCCGGCTGTTTTTTCCGCGGCGATCTGCCGCTGCCAGATTGGAACGGCCTGTTTCATCCCCTCAATGTCAACCATTCCCGCAATGCTTGTGTCATCGCCCTTGCCTTTGGTGGCGAATGAATTTGCCAGGTCTTTTATTTGTTTAACGGTGGAAGTAAAGCCTTCTTCGGCAAAGGTAAGCGCAATGGTACGATACAATTTAAAAAGATGTTTTTCGTTTTCCTCAACGGGATAGTTGTCGTCCACGCCATCGCTGCACAGAAAGATCGCGGCGGGGGGCGCTTTTTCATTGTTGAATGAACAATAAAAGCGCGCGCGTTCCGCCGCGTCGTCATCGCAGATGGAGGTGGTCTGATTCAAAAAACATTTTGGATCCCAGGGGACGGGTTGATCAAATGCGCCATCCCGGTACAGCACGGTAAAACGCCCATCGCCGATATGAATGCCGAACCAGTAACGCGGTGTTACCGCCGCTGCGATCAGCGTCGTACCGTAGGCTTTGCAGTAATTCTCTCCCGCTTCGTATTTTTCACGGTACTTTTCACCGGCTTTTTCAAGCTCCCCGGCGGAAAACGGTTCCGCGTGAATATGCCGTTCTATGCCGTCATACCACCGGGCAACGATGTGTTTCACAAGGTTCTGTAGCAGTTTATCAAATTCCTCACGGGAAGGCGGCGAGGTTTTGCGTAAAAAAGCTGCCGTAAAGCGCGGCTCAAGCTCAATTACAAAATCATGCAGCGCCTTGACGGTACATTCAACGGCTATTTTTGCGCCCGCCGCGCAGCGGAAACATTCATCCGCGCCGTGGCCGTCGGCGACAACGGCCAGAGACATCTTTGCGTTGTCATAGCTGGCGGACCGGTCTTCAATGTCCTTGCCGTGTTTGATATGGCTGCTTCCAATTACGGACGCGGAAAAAGACTGGTACACCATTACCAGTCGTCCTGATCATTGTCCGGCGCGGCGGCGGTTTCTTCTTCCTGGAATTCCCGCAGATTGGCGTTCAATTCCTGCTGTTTTTGTTCGTCTCCGGTATCGCCGGAATCGCCGGTATTGGAACTTTTACTGGCAACCTGGGAGGCGCGGATGCTGACAAACTTGATCATCTTTTTGAGCATCGCGGCGTTATGTACCTCCAGCACCGCCTCCAT
>JAIRYT010000071.1 GCA_031267675.1 Treponema sp.
TCTTAACCTGGAATGGCATAAGGTTGTCGAACGCCTCCCCCGGCTGGGAAAGGTGTTTTCCGATATGGTCCATTTTTCTACCGAGCGCTTTGGCCTTACCCTGCTGACCCTGACCGAAACGGTATCCGTGGCTCTCCTGGCCCTGATCTACGGCCTTGTTCTGGGCATGATCCTGGGCGCGCTGGCGGCAAAAAACATCACCCCCTGGAAACCCCTTTCGCCGGTCCTCAAAAGCGTCTTTGCCTTTATCCGGGCGGTTCCGACCCCGGTGTGGGTGCTCCTCGTTCTGGCCTCCATGGGTTTCGGCATGGCCTCGGGGATCATGGGCCTGGGCTTCCACGTTACCGCCTTTTTTGGCAAGGTCTTTGCCCAGCTTTTTGAGGAAGTCCCCGGCGAGACTATCGAAGCGGTCCGGGCAAGCGGGGCGAACCGGTTCCAGATTTTTTTCGCCGCAATCCTTCCCTCGTCTTTGTCAGGCGTCATCGCCTGGACCGCCCTGCGTTTTGAGACCAACTACATCGAGGCGGCGATCCTCGGCATGGTAGGAGCGGGGGGCGTAGGCTACACGATTCTTGCGGCCATGAACAGTTACAAGCTGGGCCGGGCGGGGCTGGCGATCCTCGTGGTCTTTGTCTTTGCCCTGGGGATCGAGCTTTTATCCACCTATATTAAAAAGCGGGTAAAAATCTGATGGACAAACTTGCCTTGAGCCGGATCTGCGCTTTCGCGGATTCGGTACAGCTTGCGGCGCTGGCGGAAAAAGCCGCCGCAGGATTAAAAATCGCCCTTCTCAAAGGCCCCGAAAAAACGATGGTGTTTCTCCAGGCCCGGGAACCGGTGCGGCAAAGCCGTTTTTATTTGGGGGAACTTTTGGCGGCCCACTGTGTGGTAGAGATAGCGGGAGTCCGGGGGGCGGCGGTACAGATGGGGGACGATCTTGACAAGGCCCGCGCCGCCGCCATACTGGACGCCGCCCACACCGGGAACTTTCCCTGTTTTGCCCTGATAGAACCGGAACTGCTCCAGCTTGAAACAGCGCGGAAGGCGTCCCTGGCAAGGGAGGCGGCGGAGATTCGGAAAACCAAAGTTTCCTTTGAGGCTCTGGAGGACCGGCAGCGGTGAGGGAAACAGCGGCGAAACACGATTTTGACATGGTCCACGGAACCCAGGAAGTTTTTCGCCTCCTGCTGGAAGCGTTCGCCAATCCGGGCAGGGTGCTGAGTTTCCGATCCCAGGCCGTTCAATTTGCCGGACAGGGACGCTGGCTTGCCCCGGCGCTGACGCTGCTGGATCCGGCGGCGGGATTTTTCTGGGACGGGGACCGTGAAACCGGAGAGGAAATCCGTTTTCTTTCCGGCGCGCCGCAGGTCCCCCTGGAGGAGGCGGATTTTGTTTTTTTTGGCGGAGCGGACGGCGATATCGCGGCAATTCAGGCCGGGGCCCTCGGCGTCCTTTCCCGGGTCAAGGAGGGAACCTTGCTTGATCCCCACGATTCGGCCCTGCTTTTTATCGCCGCTCCCGCCGAAACCGGATCGCCCGCCGGGGTTCCGGTTTTTCTTACCGGACCGGGCATACCCCCCGGGGGGCGGCGGCTCTATCTGCCGGCGGCGGAGGCGGCGTGGTGCCGGGCCAGGGACGAGCGGGGTTTTGAATATCCCCAGGGGGTGGAACTGGTTTTCCTTAGGGATGATTTTTCGTTCCTGGCCCTTACCCGGAAAACCGCCGTCTCATGGAACGGACCAGCCGGAACTTCCGCCGCAGACGTTGACACGGCAAAGGAGTAACTGATGGCGTATGTGGCGGTAAAGGGCGGCGGAAAGGCGCGGGCGGAAAGCCTTGCGCTGCTGGAAAAAAAACGCGCCGCCGGTTCGTCGCCGGTGGAGCTTGAGGCCCTGGAAAAACGGATGAGCCTCCTCATCGACCGGATCATGGGGGAGGCGGGATTTTACGCCCCCGCCTACGCGGCGCTGGCCCTGAAACAGTCCGAAGGTTCCCCGGAAGAGGCGGTGTTTCTGCTCCGGGCCTACCGTTCAACCCTGTCCCGTTCCTACCTGAGCCTGCCGCTGGACGGCATGGATATGCGGATTCTGCGCCGCGTGTCCGCCGCGTTCAAGGATATTCCCGGCGGACAATTTCTTGGGGCCGCCTGCGATTACACCCACCGGCTCCTTGACTTTGGTTTGATGTACTCACCCCCGCATCCCGGCGGCCCGGATGATCCCGGTCCCGGGAATTCTGCCCCGGATGAAAGCGAACCCATCCACGCCGCCAGGGTTTCCGGGGAGCTGCGGCGGGAAGGGCTTATCGGTTCCGCGGATGATGCGGATGAAGAACCCTGGGACATTACCGAACATCCCCTTAGGTTTCCCGCCCCCCGGTCCGCCCGCCTGCAAAGCCTGGCCAGGGCCGACACCGGCTACCTTAGCGGCCTGGCCTACGCGGCGATCCGGGGCTTCGGTTCCAGCCACCCAACAGTAGGGGAACTGCGTACCGGCGCGCTGGAGGTCGTCATCCCCCATCCCCTTGTCGAGGGGGAACGTCTTTTTGTGGGGGACATCATGCTTACCGAGGTGGAGTCCCTCTTTCCCGAAGAGGATCAAACGGCCAGGGCCGAAAAGAATCCCAAAGACCTTACCGACCCCTTGAAGATCCTTAGTTCCGGTCAGGGGGATAAGGCGGATTATTCCACCAATGCCCTGGGCCTTACCGCCGGTTACGGCATGGTATTCGGCAGGAACGATACCAAGGCCATCGCCATGTCCATCATGGATTATTCCCTAAGTACGGACAGCGGTAAGGGCGCGTCAAGCTGCGGGGAAGTACTGAACAACCAGGAATTTGTGCTCCTCCACGGCGACTGCCTGGAGATGAACGGGTTTATCTCGCACCTTAAACTGCCTCATTATGTTACCTTTCAGTCAAAACTGGACCGGGTGCGGCATACACGGAAAAAGGAAGATCATGCGGGGTTATAATTTTGCCTTTCTGGATGAAGGTTCAAAACGGCTGGTACGCCGGGCGCTCTTAAAGGCTGTGGCTATCCCCGGCTACCAGGTTCCCTTTGGTTCCCGGGAACTGCCCATAGGCCGGGGCTGGGGAACCGGCGGTATTCAGATCACCCTGTCGATCATCGGCCGGAACGATACCCTTAAAGTGATCGATCAGGGCAGCGACGACAGCGTCAACGCCGTATCCATCCGCGACTTTGTATCCGCCTGTACGGATATTGAAGCCACCACCGATTCGGAAAAAGCCACGGTCATCCAGACCCGCCACCGGATACCGGAAATCCCCCTGCGGAACGATCAAATCCTGGTGCTGCAGGTTCCCCTTCCCGAACCCCTGCGGCTGGTGGAGCCCCTGGAATCGGTAACAAAAAAAATGCACGCCGAAATGGACTACGCCCCCATGTGGCTGGCCCTCTATGAACACATCGTCCGGGTGGGCGAAATCGAACTGGGGGCCGATTACCCGGTGATGGTAGAAGACCGCTACATCATGATGCCCTCTCCTGTTCCCCGCTTCGACAACCCCAAACTTAACAACAGCCCCGCCCTCTACCTCTTTGGCGCGGGACGTGAAAAAAAGATCTACGCCCTGCCGCCCTATACCAAAGTCCAGTCCCTGGGTTTTGAGGATCACCCCTTTCGGGCGGAGGACATGTCCGGCAAGGTCTGCCGCCTCTGCGGGGCCGAACATGTTTTTATGGATGAGTTTTTTGATTCGCTTACCGGAGAAAAAAGATACCAATGCTCGGACAGCGGCTACTGCGAAAAGCGGAGACTTATACAGGATACTTGAAGCTGTTTTACAATTACAATTACAATTTTAAAACAATCTTGTTTATTTGAGGATTCTGAATTTTTCGGTATCCATGGTATTGATTCCAAGTTCCGCGCATACTACCGGAACGCCCCCGGCCTCAAAATCCCGTGCGATATTTTTTTGTATATCGGGGTCTTCCGCCAGCGAAACCATGTATCCGCCTTTTCCGCCTCCGGTAAGTTTCGCTCCGCAGGCCCCCGAGTTTATGGCCTTTTTACAAAGCCAAATAAGCCGTTCATGGCTCAAATCCATTTTGATAAGCAGTTTATGGTTTTCTGTCATTATTTCTCCTGCCGTCCTGAGGTCGCCGTCTTCAATGGCCTTTTTCATGCTGTAAACCTGCCCGGCAATTCTGTTTAAGGAGGCGTAAAAAAAGCCGGGGGAATTTTTTGCCAGGCCGGAAACATGCTCATCCAGCAGGGCGGTATTGTAGGTAACGCCGCTGTTCGCCAGCACAACATGGAGCGGTTTTCCGGGAATTATTCTTTCGTACATTTTTTTTCCGTCCCGGATCAGATACATCATAAGTCCGCCAAATGAAGAAGCGGTATTGTCAACGCCGCTCGGTATGCCGTGATAGGACTTTTCTCCGACCCATCCGTAATAATTTTCTTCTACCATATCAAGGCCAAGGCCGAATTCTTTGTTGCAGGCCCTGACAAAGGAAACGCTCATTGCGGCGCTTGCCCCGACGCCGCTTCCCGCGATTAAATCTCCGCCGGCCGTTATTTTGACAGGGTGTTTTTTTATGTCAAGGTTAAGCGCGGCGATCATGGCCTCGTAAGATTTTTTACAGGCCGCCTCTTTTTCTTTTTTATAACCCGGAATCTCCGGTCTGTTGTCGGCAACGGTAAATCCTTCCGGCGCCGAAACCTGTTCCACGATAGTTTCTGTTTGATACGGCAGAGACGACAGAATCGCGGGTACTCCGTTTAAAACAAATTGATCTCCGATAAGTATGGTTTTTCCAAAAGCCGCGCCTTTAGCCATGCGTTCCCCCTCCGTTGGTGTCAAGAATTGCCTGGATTTCGTGTATCAATGCTTCTTCCCGCCCTTTTTCTATTACCGCCGCGCCGGCGCTTTGGTGACAGGCATCCGCGAAGCCGCCAAACACATGCGCCGCCCGCGGAAGCAATTCGTCTATGCCGGCCGTTTTTTTGACGGATATTTCCCGCGCCAAATTTTTGGGGCATCGCATGGAAACTTTTGTCTGCCCCGTTTCAAGAAAGCCAAAACCGGGTATATCGCCGGGAATCGCCTGAAACCCCGCGATGTATTTGTTTGTATCGGTAAAATCCATCGCCGCGATTTCTTCACAAAAAAGCCCCACGGTTTTTACGCCCATCGGTGAAAACCGGTTTTTAAGATCGAACCATTGGATGTTTTTAGTGGTTTTTAGTCCCTCTTTTTTTATTCTGTTTATTTCACGGTTAAAGAGTTCTGTTTGTCTGCGCCGTAGTGTTTCAAGCTCGCTTCTTTTTTTAGCGGTAATTCCGTCCAGCATAATTGAAATTCCCAGTTCGGGACCGCCGTTATAATATCCCGCGCTCCCTGCGGCGTCTATGGCCGGATATAAATCAATAACATCTTCCTCAATACCGTTCAAGCGTATAAAAAAATGTTATGCGCCGTTTATGTTTTCGCGGCGCATTAGTCCTTTGCCGGCGGCTTCTTCCACGCAGATCCGGTTAAAAGAATACACATCCCCGTCAAGATAATAAAAGTCCGCGATTCCGCCAAAGGCGGCGATATGCGCCAGATCCCTGTTTTTGCGGTCAAGTTCCCTTACAAACCAGTAACATACAACAGATGCGGAAATATCGCGTCCGCCCTTTGCGCCGTAGAGGCCGGGGCTTAAGTTTATTACCGATTCGTGCGGCGAGGGCGCCGCGTTATGGTGGTCCAGAATGATAACAAGGTTTTTTCCCCGGTTAAGCGAGGCGATAAGCGGGCTTATTCCTCCCGCAAAATCGGCAAAGATAATTATTTTTCCGCTGTGTGCCCCAAAAATTTTTGCAAGGAGACCGGGATAGGGTTTTTCCAGGCAAAAGCGGCAGACCCGGTATCCTGAGCGGCGAAAACTTTCCAAAAGAACCGCCCCCGAAGCAATCCCGTCGGAATCGTTGTGATGAAACAACAGCAGTTCTTTTGACCGGTACGCCAAAAGAATTTTTATTCCCCTTTTTAGCGCCCTTTTAAAATCGTTCATTTTACCGCCTTTTCCGCCGGTCCCGGAAGAAAAATTATTTTTTGTTGAGCGAAAAACAAAGGTTGCCTGCCGCAAAAATCGAGGTGGACAAAATCAAAAGAAATGATATGGCGTTGATAACAGGGGTTGAACCGTCCCTGACCTGTACATAAAGATTTATGGGCAGAGTTGTTTCGGATCCCGAGAGGAAAAGCGTCGTGTTGATATTTTCCAGCGACATTGAAAAAGATACCGCGGCGGCGCCGATGATCGACGGCCGCAGGTATGGCAGCGTTATGTGCCATATTACCTGGAACCTGCCGGCCCCAAGATTGCGGGCGGCGTCTTCCAGCGTTCTTCCGAATTTTTTTAGCCGGGCCATTACTACAAGCGCGACAAAAGTCGAAATAAACGAAGACTGCCCAAGGACCACCAGCCAAAAACCGGGCCGCAGGAATTTTATGTCGACATTCAGCTGTTCTTCAAAAAAAACACCCGCCTGATTGGTGAACAGCAGAATGGAGATGCCGAGTATAACCCCCGGCATGACAAAGGGGGCGATCATAAGAAAGTACATGATTTTTTTTAACCGGAAATATTCCTGCTCAAAAAGAAACGCCGCGCATACGCCGATAATTGTTGACACTATTGAGACAGCGGCGGCAACCCGCAAAGAAACCCCTATGCTTCGCAGATTCCGGACATCGTGAAATATGCCGGTTATTCCGGATTTTCCGGTTCCAAAAAACCAGTCGAGGGTAAAACCCTTCCACGGCAGCGACGGAAACATTGAATTGTTAAACGCCAGAACGCAGCTTGCCAGGAGCGGCGCAAAGAGAAATAAAAAATAAAGGGTTATAAAAACGGCAAATCCCGTCTTATACGTCTTTGAACGCGGCAGCGTTCCTGTCATTTTACCACATCCTTTAAACCCTGCCCGGTAAGTTTTAACGCGGCGCCGATTATAATCGAAGACATGATGAGCAGCAGAAAACCAAAGGCGGAACCCTGATTCCAGTTAAAATAAACAATAAACTGGTTGTAAATTTGCTGGGTGAACCACAGGGAATTTTTACCGCCCATAAGATTAGGGGTAAGGTAGCTTCCAAGGACCATCATAAATACCATTATTGAGCCCGACATAATCCCCGGCGCGCAGTGCGGTATGATGATCTTTTTCCAGATTACGATTTTACCGGCCCCCAGGTCGCAGGCGGCCTGTATATACGAATCGTCAAGGCTTTGCATAACTCCCAAAATGGGAATTATCATAAACAGCATCGAGGTATACACAAGGCCCATAATCATCGCCGCATCGTTGTAAAGCATTTCTACGGGTTCTTTCCACAGGCCAAGACGGATCATGATCCGGTTTATAATGCCGCTTTCTCTAAGGATAATCATCCAGCCGTAAACCCGGATAATTTCACTGACCCAGAAGGGAATAAGCAGAAGAATGCTTAGAAAATTTTTTACCTTTGAATTTGCTATTTTAGCGATATAAAACGCGACGGGAAACGCGATAAGCAGAACCAGAAACGTTACCAAAACTGAGTATGCGGCGGTACGCGCAAAGGTAAGCCAGTAAACAGGTTCGCTAAAAAAGGCGCCGTAATTGGATAACGTTGCCCCGCTTCGTCCGTGATAGGTGGAGTGCGCAAAGGACATTCGTAAAAGCTCGACATGTGGAAGCACAATCAGTAAAAAGAGCCACAAAAAGACCGGTGTAAAAAATATCCAAAAACTCCATTTGATTCTGATTTTTTTACGCGCCGCCATAAACCTTAACACCCGAATCTTCAAAGCATACGGAAAAACCGGCATTCCAGCCTATTTTTATGGTATCGCCGGTTTTTATATAATCAAATTCCTTAACCGTTGACGGATGTACAATCATTTCGTTTTGGGAATCTTCCGCTGTAACCAGCAGCCTGTTATTGGAACCGTCAAAGAGCAGCGCCTTTACGGTAACGGTGAGGATATTAAAATTTTCTTTGCCGGGTTTCGGATTAACCACTATATCTTCGGGCCGTACAAACATTTCTATTTTGCCCCCTTCACTAAAATTTTTGCCGCCGTTTATCAAATAGCGTTTGTTGTCGCCGCAGTGTATATAAAAGCGGGCGTTTTCATCTTTGTGCGCCAATCCGGTAAATTTATTGTTTTCGCCGACAAACTGGGCCACAAAGGAAGACCGGGGATCGGAATAGAGTTTTTTGGGCGTATCAATCTGTTCAAAACGGCCGGAATTCATAACCGCGACAAAATCGCTCATGATCATTGCCTCGCCCTGATCGTGCGTAATATAAACAAAGGTTGTCCCCACATCCGCCTGAAGTTTTTTTAGTTCTACCCGCATATGTTCCCTCAATTTAACATCAAGTTAACATCAAGGGAACCAAGGGGTTCGTCCAGCAAAAGGACCGCCGGATTAAGGATAAGGCAGCGGGCAATCGCCACCCGCTGCTTTTGCCCGCCCGAAAGATGCTCTATTTTTTTATTGCCGAATCCCGGCAGTCCGACCCGTTCAAGCATACCATTAACTTTTTTATATACCGGCGCTCCCCGCTCTCCGCGCCGTTTTAGGCCAAAGGCTATATTTTCTTTTACATCCATCATGGGGAAAAGGGCAAGATGTTGAAAAACCAGATTAACCGGCCGCTTGTGCGGTTCAACCCCTACCATGTCTTTTCCCCGTATTGCCACATTTCCCGCTGTCGGTTCATGAAACCCCGCAATCATGTGCAGCAGCGTTGTTTTTCCGCAGCCCGAAGGTCCCAGGATGGTAAAAAATTTTCCGGCCTCAACGGTAAAAGAGACCTCGTCCACCGCGGTAAAATCGCCAAATCTTTTGGAGATTTTATTCACCGACAAATCGATAATCATTCACGGCACCCCGCAACCTTTTTGCCCTATTGCGAAGCCCGTATTTTGTCCAGTATCTTTCCTTCCATTTCTTCAAGTCCTGCGGGAACCGTAGGATACCAGTTCATGTTTGCCATAACTTCCGGAGTAAAACACCTGGCAAAATTGGCCGCCGCCTCGGAACTTAAATAGTTAATCGCGTCTTTTGAGGCCGTACCGTAGTTTTCGGCGTTGGTAAAGGCGGCGGCGTTTTCGGGCCGCAGTACAAAATTAATCCACTTGTAGGCGCCTTCGACATTTTCTGATTTCGCGGGAATCGCAAAGGTATCAATAAACGCCATGGCCCCGCTGGCGGGAGCGACATAATCAATGTTCGGATTTTCGCGGTACAGTTTCCACGCCTGCTGTTCCCATCCCTTTGCCGCCCAGATTTCACCGGACCTCATGGATTCAAGAAGGGCGTCGCCGTTTTCCCAGTAATTTCGCACTACTCCTTTTCCCTTGATAAGGACATCGCCGATTTCTTCAAGATACGTTTCGTACGATGCGGGATTGTCGTACAAGTCAAAGGGATTGTACCCAAGGGAGAATCCCAGGGCGATAAGAATGGGACGCTTCATTCGATAGGAAACTCTGCCCTCGTATTTCGGATCAAGCAGATCCCGGTAATCCTTTACATCGGGCGCCTTTTCGCGGTTTACGATAAGGCCGGACGTTCCAAAAACATGGGGAACCGCGTAGAACTGTCCCTGAAACCCGGTGTTTCTTTTTGTGGCCTCAAGTAAATTCGGGTCCAGCTGGGCCACGTCGATTTTTGAATAGTCAATGGGCTGATACAGCTGGTATTGTTCGACCATGGCGACAATCCTGTCCTGGGAGGGCTGGGCCAGATCGAAACCGCCGCCCCGGGTCGCCCGGAGTTTTGAAATCATCTCTTCATTGCTGCTGGGAATCGCCTCTACCCTGATGCCCGTCTCCTGTTCAAATGCCAGGATCTGTTCTTCCGGCGCGTATCCTGTCCAGGTAAGAAGCCGCAATACACCGGGTTCCGTTTTTTTTGATGAACAGCCCATTAGTAAAATTGCGGGGATCACCAAAAGACCGGCAAAAATCGGTAGTCTTGTTTTCATGTTTTGCTCCTAAAATTCAAACTGTTATTGCTTTTGCAGGCATATCTTATACAGGCGTAAAACATCGTGTAAATAAAATTTTTCTTAAAATCGCGCTTTTAAAGAATTTCTAACGGGTATTTAACCGTTGCTTAACAAATAAAAAGTAAACTTTTTTCCATGGTCAAAAACGGATTTGCCCTGGAACTTAATGATCTTACGGCGCGTTACGGGCCGGGTTGTCCGTGCTGTACGGACGCGGGGGCCGCCGCGTCATATATGGAACGGAACCGCTGTCCCCGCTGCGGCAGTGTCTGGGCCCTGCGGAATATTTCCCTCTGCCTTAAAGAAGGGGATATCCTGGGGGTAGTGGGGGAGTCCGGTTCCGGCAAAACCACCCTTATGCGGATTCTGTACCTGGACCGCGAACCCGGCAGCGGAACCTATTATCTGGACCGGTATCAGAATGGAAAAACCGATATTTTTTCCCTTAGTCTTCAACAGAAAAAATTTGTCCGGAACCGGCTTTTGGGGATGGTTTATCAGAATCCCCATCTGGGACTGCGGATGTTTTTTTCTTCCGGGGCCAATGTGGCCGAAAAACTTATCGCTGCGGGGAACCGTAATGTGGCCGCCATGACGGAACGGACTGTGGAACTTCTGGAACATATCGAGGTGCCGGTAAGCCGGATTAAGGAACCACCGGTGCATTTTTCAGGGGGTATGCAGCAGCGGGTTCAGATCGCCAGGGCGGCGGCCAACAATCCGCCTATTCTCCTTTTGGACGAAGTAACTACCGGACTTGATCTTTCGGTACAGGCCAGGGTGCTGGATCTGATCAAGGGAATTCGGCGGGAATACGGTGTTTCCATGATCGTGGTCAGCCACGATTTGGCGGTAGTACGGATGCTGGCCGACCGGACAGTGGTCATGCTGGATGGAAAAATTATCGAAGAAGGCGTCACGGATCAGATAATGGAAGATCCCCAGCATCGGTATACCCAAACCCTGGTCAATTCACTTTTATAAATGACGCCGGCGTTATTGGAGGATTATGAAAGAATGTATTCTTAACGCGGTTGTAGCCGCCCCCGATAAACTGCTTCCTGATCATGCGGTGGTTATTCAGGGCGACCGGATTCTGTCAGTCATCCCCATGAGTTCCCTGGGACCGGAGCGCGGTATGCGCTGTTACGACGCCTGCGGGGGATATGTATTGCCCGGTTTTATCGACATTCACTCCGATTATATCGAAGGAATCCTTCAACCCCGGCCGACCGCGCTTATGGATTTTGAGACGGGACTCAGGGAGGCGGAAAAACATCTTTTGGGCCACGGGGTCAGCACGATCTACCATTCCCTTTCCATTATGAATGTGGCGGGCAGTACCGGCAGGCGCGGCGGTTTTCGTACCAAAGAAAATTTCGGGCGGCTGGCCCATTTGATTCAGCATTTTCACCGCCACCTGATCCGCCACCGGCTCCATGTCCGTTACGATATATATGCCGGGGATCTCTACAGCTATGTAAAAGGGATACTTGAGGAGGGCAAGGTTCATGAACTTTCGTTTATGGATCATACCCCCGGTCAGGGGCAGTACCGCGATATTGCCACCTATGCCCGGTCTACCGCGGGCTGGGATGTTGAGGGCAATCCGTCGCTGGAGGAAAAACTCGCGCTTCTGCAAACCCGCACCCTGGTTTCCCGGAAAAAGCTAAAGGTTCTGGCGGAACTTGCAACGAAGCAGGGCGCGGCCCTGGCCTCCCATGACGATGACAGCCCCGAAAAGGTGCTTTTTATGAAAAACGAGTACGGCATGCGAATATCCGAATTCCCCGTGGATCTTGCCTCGGCAAAGACGGCCAGGGCCGAAGGGCTTATGGTGGTTCTGGGGGCCCCCAACGTGCTGCTCGGCGGCAGTCATTCGGGGAACCTTTCCGCCCTGGAAGCGATCCGGGAGGGCTGCGCGGACATCCTTTGTTCCGACTATTACCCGGCGAGTCTTCTTCACGCGGCCTTTGTCCTGGAAGAGAAGGGGATCGTTCCCCTGGCTCAGGCGGTACGGATGCTGACCCTCAACCCCGCCCGCGCCGTGGGTATCGCCGCCGATTACGGTTCGGTGGAAGAAGGAAAAAAGGCGGACCTCCTGATTGTGCGGAAGCTTCGGAGCCGCCCCCTGATACAGCGGTGTTTTATAGACGGACAAAGCGTCCTCCGTTATCACTACTCGGGAGTGACCTAAAGGTCAATCCCAGAGCCGCTGGTCGCTGGGCAGTCTGGCGACTGCTGACCTAAAGGAGAATTTATGCTGGGCCTAAAAGATCTAAGCAAAACGTTTACCCTGCATATCCGGGGCGGGCTTACCATTCAAAGTTTTGAGCACGTCTCCTTTGAAACCCGCGCCGGCAGCCTTCTGGCCCTGACCGGCCCTTCGGGTATAGGAAAAAGCTCCCTCCTTAAATGTATCTACCGCAGTTACATTCCCACCTCAGGGCAGATTCTTTACACCACGGAGAAGGGCGCGGTAGACCTTGCGGCCGCAAGCGACTGGGAAATTCTGGAACTCCGGCGCAGCGGGATCGCCTATGTGTCCCAGTTTTTCCATGTTATGCCCCGGGTATCGGCCCTGGAGATTCTTATGGACCCCCTGCTGATCCGCGGGATCGCCCGGAACGAAGCCGCGGATCAGGCAAAGGACCTGCTCGCCAGGGCGGGACTGGGAAAAAACCTCTGGGATTTGTACCCCGCTACCTTTTCCGGGGGAGAAAAACAGCGGCTCAATATTCTGCGGGCCGTCATCCGGAAACCCCGGCTCCTGCTCTTGGACGAACCGACCGCATCCCTTGACCGGGGTTACAAGGAACGGATCATGGAGATGATCGGCGCCCTCAAGAAAGAGGGAACCGCGATGGTGGGGGTCTTTCACGACCGGGACGCGCTGCTGGGCCTTTCGGACAGCCGCTACGATCTGGCTGCGGGGGCGTACTGCCCGGTGGACGCTTAGTATAGCTTACAATATATAGATGTAACATGAAGGAGCAAACGGTTTGAAACATATACGCGGCAAAGCCGATCTGCATATCCACAGTACCTGGTCGGACGGCTCCCTGTCCGTAGGGGAAATCGTAAAACTTGCCAAAGCCCTCAAACTTGACGTTGTCTCCGTCACCGATCACGACACCATGGACGGTCAGGAGGAGGTTCTGGAAGAAGGAGCCCGCCGCGATCTTGCGGTCATTCCCGGCATAGAAGTCTCCGCCATGGATTCCGAATCAGGCAGGAAGCTGCACGTTCTGGGATACCGGGTAAAGGATCGGGACGGGGTAAGCCGGGTCTGCCGTCCGTACCTGGAGGACCGGGGCCGGGCCGTTCTGGAAGCGGCGGACGCGATCCGGGCCGCAGGCTATCCCGTTGACCGGGAGGATGTACGATCCCGCGCGGGAAAGCAGGGTATTCCCTACCGGCAGCATGTGATGCATGCCCTGGCTGACCGGGGCTATACCCGAACCATTTACGGCCCCCTCTATGACAAACTTTTTGGCCCCGGCGGTCCCGGCGAGGTAAAGAGCCGGTATATGTCCGCCAAAGAAGCGGTACAGCTTATCCGGGACTGCGGCGGCGAAGCGGTTTTGGCCCACCCGTTTCAATACGATTCCATGGGGCTCCTGCCAAAGCTTGTGGAATGGGGTCTTGAAGGAATTGAATGCCGGAACCCTACCCAGACCCCGGAACGGGAAAGGATTGTCCGGGAACAGGCTGAACGTTACGGCCTTTTTCTTACCGGCGGCAGCGACTTCCACGGCCTCTATTCGCAGCAGCCGGTCCTCCTGGGACAGCCGAAAGACGGTTGTATATCCGGTGATGTAAAATGTGGATTCATGGTAGAAAATGGTAGTTTATGAAAATTTGCCTTGACGAATAGATAATTCGTTGTTAAGCTCGACATAGCAGGAGGGACTATGCAGCGTATTTTGAATGATCCGGATAATATTGTTGATGAAATGCTCAAGGGTTTTGTTAAAGTTCATAGTGATATTGTAGCGGCTACCGAAAATCCCAGGGTTATTAGACGGCGCATTATGCCGGAGGGTAAGGTTGGGGTAACTACCGGAGGCGGCAGCGGTCATAAACCCGCATTTATCGGATATATCGGCGAAAACCTCTGTGACGCGGTGGCGGTGGGGGAAATTTGTTCTTCCCCTCCGGCGGAGGCTTTTTTGGATGCCTTCAGGGCCGCCGATCAGGGTAAGGGAGTCGCCTGTCTCTATGGGAACTATTCCGGGGATAATATGAATGTTAAAATAGCCGTTAAAATGGCGGCCAGGGAGGGGATAGAAGTAAAAACCGTGATAGCCAACGATGATGTGGCTTCCGCTCCCAAAGAACAGTCCAAAAAACGCCGGGGAGTTGCCGGAGAAGTGTTGATGTGGAAAGCCGGCGGCGCCGCTGCGGCTTCCGGCGCCGGTCTTGACCAGGTAATTGCCGCCGCCCAAAAAGCTATTGATCATACCCGTAGTGTGGGTATCGGTTTGACGCCCTGTACCCTTCCTGCGGTAGGGCACCCCAATTTTGAAATCAAAGACGGTACCATGGAAGTTGGTATTGGTCATCATGGTGAGCCGGGGATAGAGGTGTGCCCCCTGGAAACGGCGGCGCAGATGGCAAAACGGATGACCGATGTAGTGCTACCCGATTACCCTTTTGTTCCTGGTGATGAGGCGGTCGTTTTGGTGTCCGGTTTAGGGGCAACCCCGGTAATGGAACTCTATGTCCTGTATGATGAAATTTCAAAGATCCTCACCCAGGGGGGAATAAAAATTCACCGCAGTTATACGGGGAATTATTTTACTTCCCTGGAAATGAGGGGCGTAACCTTGACAGTCATGAAAGTGGACGAGGAATTGAAAAAGTATATGGATATGCCCTGTTACAGCATGGGTTTTAAGCAGAACTAGGGGGAACATGTTGGAGGGAATGAAGAACGCAAAGGGCAAGCCGGTTCTTTTAAGAGTGGTCCAGGAAATTCAGCGGAATAAGGATTATCTGGGCGAGATTGATGGACTTATCGGGGATGGTGACCATGGCATGAATATGAATAAGGGTTTTACCCTGTTCGCCGAACAGATCGCCGATAAGGACATCTGTTTTACCGAAGGACTGGACGAATTGGGGACCATCCTGTTCTCCCGGATTGGCGGTTCGATGGGGCCGATTTATGGGACCTTTTTTACGGCCATGGCGGAAAAGGGCGCTTCCTTGGATGTAATTGATACCGCCGCTTTTGCGGCCCTGCTTGATGCCGGTCTTGGGGGCCTAAGGGAAGTGGTCGAGGCCCAGGTGGGAGACAAAACACTGATAGATACCCTGGTTCCTGCAAATGAAGCCATGCAAAAAGCGGCGGCGGAGGGTAAGGATTTGGCTGAGGCCTTAAAGGATTTGAAAATCGCCGCCGAAGCCGGACGTGATTCCACCAAAGATTTGGTAGCCAGGGCCGGTCGTTCCAGCCGGCTGGGGGAGCGTTCCCGGGGCGTCCTGGATGCCGGGGCGGTTTCCAGTTGTATTATTTTGACCGCTCTGGCGGACGGTATTTTGGAACAAATGGGGTAAGGCGTGCGGACAATAGTAATTGGCTGTGACAATGCGGCAGTGCCTATGAAGGATATGCTGATCAAATTTCTTGAAGGTCGGGGAGTGACGGTGGAAAATGTTGGTTGTGACAGCGCTGAGGATCCAGTTTTTTATCCGGTTATCGCCAAACGGGCCTGTGGCCGGATCGCGGACTCCGGCTATGAAAAGCGGGGAATTCTGGTATGTGGTACCGGGATAGGCATGTGTATGACCGCCAATAAATTTAAGGGAATTCGGGCTGCTGTTTGCCATGATAATTTTTCTGCAGAACGATCCGTTTTGAGTAATAACGGCAATGTCCTGTGTATGGGTGAACGTGTTATCGGCCATGAGCTGGCAAAAAAAATTGCCGGGGAATGGATAACCCTGGAATTCAAAGAAGGCCCTTCAAGTCCCAAGGTTCAGGCGATCGCAAATATAGAAAATGAAAATATGAAATAGGGCGTTTTACAGGGGTCCATACCGGGAATCCGCCTAATGGGTTCATTCTTCCGCAAAAACGACCTTCGCACCTTTCTTTTCCATTTCCTCCAGGGTTTCCAGTTGTTCGGGAGTAAAAAATAATTTGCTGTCCACGATGATGCCGTTAACGAATTCGATACCGCATACCGTATATATCGAGGTGGTATCTATTTTGGTATGATCTGCAAGGACAAACACTTCCTTTGATCTGCGAATAAGGCTTTTTTTTACCTCCGATTCTTCTAAAGTTATGTCCGAAAGGCCGCTTTTGGAATTTAAGGACGTGGCGGAAATAAAACTTTTGGTAATATTAAAGCCCTTTTCAAATTCATAAATCATGGGACCCACCAGGGTTAGGGCGGATTTTCTGACGATACCCCCATACAACAGAATATTGACGGTTTGGGAATTTGAAAATTGAAGGGCCACATGGATATTATTGGTTACCACAGTAATTTCCATGTTTAACAGGAAATTACACATCTGGAGGGCGGTGGTACTGGCGTCCAGCCCGATGACATCCCCCGGCTGTACGTATTCCGCAGCTTTTTGGGCTATGGTGAATTTGCTTCCCAAATTGTTTTTAAACCGCTCTTCTATGGTCAGATCGCGGGTTTTTTGAAGGGTTGCCCCTCCGTATACCCTTGACACATCCCCCTGCGTTTCCAGAATATCCAAATCCCGGTGGATGGTCATGTAGGAAACATCAAATCGTTTTTGCAGTGAATTAATATCGATAAAATCGACCTCTTTCAAATGGTCAAGAATTGCCTGCCGGCGGATATAGGGCAATTTTTTCACGATCCCTTCCTGGTATTTTCTTGATGCCATTATATCCAAAAATACCTGCTTTGATAAAGTATGGTTGATAAAGTATGGTACTTATAGTAAAAAATCAAAAAATCGGTGATTTGTCACTGGAATAACATTTATCACCAAAAAATGACAATCTCTGGGACTTGATCCACTGAAAATTGTTAAAATATGTTGTTTTCTATTGACATTTGCCAGAAGCTGCCTTACAATGCACCATACTTTGTCTTTAGTTGGCAAAGAAAAACCTGATTAGGAGGAATAAAGATGGTCAAGCAAAATCATGGGATAGCCAAAGTAGTAGTTCTGCTGCTGGCGTTGTTCATGACGATTTCCATCGTGGCATGTGGAGGTAATGCCTCGGGGGATGGTAAAACCATTGAGTTTACCATTCTTGGTATAGGCGGCTGGGTTCCCAGCTCCCTTTCGGTTGATATGGCCCCAATGTTTGCGGAGTATGCAAAGGCAAACTATGGGTATGATGTGCGGTTCCACTTTGAAGAGGCTCCTTTTGAAAGTATCTTTCAGAAGGCGGCTACATCCTTCGCTTCCCAGTCCCAGGATTTTAACATCATCATCTGTGACAGCCAGTCCTTGGGCGCCCTGTCCGAGCCGGGCTGGATTGTTCAGTTGAACGACATCATTGCTCAAAATCCTGAACTGAATATCGAGTGGTATTCCAAGAGTGCCAGCGCCGCGTACACGAACTACCCCGACGGAACCAATAATATTTGGGGTCTTCCCGAAGAAGCGGATGTCCTTATCCTTTATGCCCGTAAGGATTGGTTCCTGGATACAAACAACCGAAGCGGGTTCAGCGCCAGGTATGGCTGGGAACTTCCTTCCAGCGAAGCGGACTGGTTCGACATTGATTATGACAAATACGCCCAAATCATGGAATTCTTTACCCGGCCTAACGAGGGGACTTATGGCGTGGCCATTCAGTATTCCAAGATCTACGATTACATGACTGGTTCTCTTTATCCGTTTATGTGGTCCCGGGGCGAGGAAATCTGGAATCCTTCCGCGCTAAAGGTTGAGGGGGTGTTGAATACCCAGGCTAATGCCGAGGCGCTTGCCCAGATGGCATCCTACCAGCAGTATAGTCCTCCCGGAGCATTGAATTTTGATATCAGCGGTATTGTGGACGCGTTTACAACCAACAAGGTTGCCACTGCCTTTCAGTGGGCCGCCATGGGTTCTGCCATGATTCCTTCCGAACTTGAAGGAAAGGTATGGGCTGTGGTTCCCCCCGGTTATAAGGATGCCTCGGGAAACATCAAGCGTGTATACAGCCTTGGAGGACAGCCCTGGGTGGTAAACAAATTTAACGATGAAGAACACATGAAAGTGGCCATTGACTATCTTAAATGGTGGTATATGCCCGAAACCCAGCTTGAATTTGCCCGCCGGGGAGGGAATCCCCTGGTTAAGTCGGTTCTTGAATCTCCAGGTTTTGAGAATATTCAACCCTGGTTCCCCGCTTTCAAATATATGATGCAGGACGGGTACAGTAAGGATTTCTGGCATGTTCCTGAGTATGCCGAATTGCTTCAGATCCAGCAGGAAGGTTTTACTTCCTTTGCCGCGGGAAGTAATAAATCGGTTCAGGCCGCCAGAGCGACTCTTGACGATATCGCCAGAAGGCAGCAAGCTGTTCTTGATCAGTAAGTAAGAGGTAACGACCATAACAGGCGCTGCCGCGCCGCTGCCCGGCGCGCCTGTATTTTTATGCAAACGGGGCATCGTATGGCTGTAAAACGGGTGTTTTCCGGATCTCTCCCGGGAAAATTGTTAAGCAAAATAACCAATAGCGATCGGGGGCTGGTAACCGTTTTGCTGCTGCCGGTCCTGCTTTTTTTTATTATCTGGAATGTAGTGCCCACCCTTTGGATGGTGGGATTAAGCTTTTACAATTACACCATGACCAGTTCCAAGGGAATTAGTTTTGCGGGGTTCAAGAATTTTTTAGATTTAATCAAATCCCCGGATATGTGGAATTCTCTGAGCAGGACCTTCCTTTTTGTGGTTTTTGGGGTCGGTATACAAACCGTTTTGGGTGTTCTGTTAGGTTTTTTGTTCTGGAATAGTGCAAAAATGCCCGGTCGCCGGATTGCCTTAACGTTGCTTTTTACCCCGATGATCCTGGCCCCCATCGCGGCGGGCAATTATTTTAGGTTGATGCTGGACCCGTCTTTTGGCGTTTTAAATTATTTTTTTAAGGCGGTTACGGGATTGACAATAGATTTTCTTCATAATCCGGCGACCGCCCTGGGGAGCGTTCTTTTTGTGGATATTTGGATGTGGACTCCCTTTATGACCTTGATGACCCTGGCTGCCCTGGGCTCGGTTCCCAAAGCGGAATTGGAGGCGGCCAATGTTGACAGGCTGACCCCGCCGCAAAAATTGGTTCATATTATCTGGCCCCATGGTAAATATATTCTGATGCTGGGAATACTGCTTAGAACCATAGACTCCTTTAAAGCTATGGATCTGGTGTTTAAGCTTACCGAAGGCGGACCGGGGAATAAGACCGAATTTATCGGGCTGGCGCTTTATCGGCGCGCTTTTGTGTCGTTCAATATGGGAACTTCTTCCGCCATGGCTCTGGTAACTTTGTTGGTAGCCATAGCGTTTACCTCCATATACCTTTATGTTCTTTCGGTTAAACAGAGGGAGGGTGAATAAACATGAAAAATAAAGTACTCAGAACCGTTTATTATGCTGCCTTGTGGTCAGTGGTGTTCATTTTTATTGCTCCCATTATCTGGATTGGAATGTCAACTTTTAAAAGCAAGGCTGATATTCTTGCCCTGCCGCCAAAATTTATCTTTTCTCCAACACTGCAAAATCTTGTGGATTTGTTTTCGCGGCCTACCTTTTCAAAGGCGCTTGCCAACAGTCTGCTGCTTTCCTTTACATCGGTTACCATAGCCCTTTTGGTTTCTTTCCTGGCGTCCTATGCTTTTTCGCGGTTTAAGCCACGGGTAACGAATTTCTTTATGTTCTTGTTGCTGTCGATCCGTATGGTTCCCGCCGCCGCCAGTGTGGTGCCGCTGTTTCTTATGTATAGCAACCTTGGTTGGAAGGGTACCCATTTTGGCATTATCCTTTTTTATGCCATGTTCAGCATTCCGTTTTCGGTCTGGATACTTAAGGGCTTTCTGGATGGGGTTTCCATGCGTTTTGATGAAACCGCGCTGGTCTGCGGCGGCGGCAAACTACATACGATGTTTAAAATTATCCTGCCCCAGATTCGGCCGGGTCTTGTGTCCGCTTTTATCTTTAATCTGATATTTGTCTGGAACGAGTTTTTGTTCGGGTTTATTATCGGCGGCGCTAAAGTAGAGGCCATGCCGGTAACTTTGGCCACCGGGGCGTTTACGTCAACCGGCATAGACTGGCCTTTTGTGGCGTCCCTGTCGTTCTTTAATCTGATACCGCTCATAATTGTGATGTTCTTCTTTCAGAAATATTTGCTGGTGGGTATGACTTTTGGTACGGTAAGGGGTGAAGTATGATGAAGAAAAAGCAGCCTTTTTCGGCAAGGGTACAGTCAATAATCATTGTGCTGATGCTTATCTGTTTTGTCTTGATTGCCCAGCAGTTTAGCGCCAGGCTGTATTCAATAGGGCTTTCGGCCATTATCATCATAACTTTGTGTAATATGGCTTTTAGCAACATGAGATCGGACCTTAATTTCAAAAACGCCATGCTCGCTTTTGCCAGGATCATGGGGATTGTGGCGCTTATTTTTATAATAGGTATTCTGCTGGCTCCAAGGCTTATCAGGATGGGAAGAGGTTAATCTATGAATCCTATTGTGCAATTTCGGGATATAAAAAAAATTTACCGAAAGAACGAAGTTCTTAAGGGGGTGTCACTGGACGTTCAAAAGGGTGATTTTTTAGTTCTTTTTGGACTTCCCGGGTCGGGAAGATCCGTATTGCTGCGTATTTTGATGGGATTGGAAAAACCTTCGGGGGGGTCCATGCTTTTGCGGGGCCGGGATGCATCGGAAATTGAGCCGGGTAAAAGGAATATAGGCTATATTCCACAGTCTTTTGCCCTTTTTCCCCACATGACGGTTTTTGATAATATTGCTTATCCGCTCAAGCTTGCCAGGGTTGAAAAGAATAAAATTAAAGCCGAAGTGGACAGGGTTGCCGAACAATTGGGAATCGATAGTCTTTTATCGCGAATGCCCGATCAAACCAGCGGCGGACAGAAACAGCGGATCGCCATTGCCCGGGGCATTGTACAGGATACGGATTTATTTATTTTTGACGATCCCCTGGCGGGGTTGGATTTTAAGCTCAGGGAACAACTGGTAGATGATCTTAAAGCCCTCCAGGAAAAAATGCAGATCACAATCATGTATTCAACTTCCGATTCGCTTGAGGCCCTTTCCCTGGCGAATACGATTGCCATACTGAATAACGGGGTGATCACGGAAAGCGGTACACCCGAAGACATGTACCTGAATCCCAAACATGCGGACACTCTGCGGCTGTTGGGTTTTCCTTCGGCAAATATTTTTGAGGCAGATCTGGATGGATCGGCGGCGGCGGTAAGCGGAATTTTTGACCTGTCCTTATCTGCCGCCCCGAAAAGCGGAAAGATTTTGGCGGGTTTCCGGCCCGAATCGGTGTTGTGGACCCGTCCGGAAGAATCCTGCTTTGCGGTAGAAGGAAAGGTGCTGCTTTGTGAAGATCTGGGAGGGGAAGAAATAGTGTATCTGGGAGTGGCCGATAAAATTATTACCGTGATGCGCTTTCACTATGAGGAAATGGCGGAACTGCCTTATGGAACAACAGTTTCCGTATTTATCCCGGAAAAGGACATTGTCTGTTTCGATACCGCTACATTAAACCGGTTGTAGTGCCGGTTTTTTAGAATAAGGAGACAAAGCCGTGGCAGAAGTACGAATAGTCAATTTGTTAAAACAATTTGACGACTTAAATGCGGTGGATAAGCTTAATTATACATTTGAAGACGGAAAAGTTACCTGTCTTCTTGGCCCCTCGGGCTGTGGTAAAACAACGCTTTTGCGGATGATTGCGGGGCTGACGGAGCCTACATCGGGGGCGATTTTATTTGGCAGCCAGGATGTAACAAATCTGCCCACCGCCAAAAGAAAAATAGGGATGGTTTTTCAGTATCCCGTTGTTTACCGGGGGCTTACCACCTACAAAAATATAGAGCTGCCCCTGTTGAATGAACGGCTTACCAAGGGAGATATTAAACAGCGGGTCAATGAAGCTGTAGAACTCCTGCAGCTTCAGGATGTGGTAAGTGTTGATATCTCCGCATTGAACAGCGTTATGCGGCAGAAAGTTGCCGTAGCCAGGGCGGTAGCAAGAAGGCCGGATATCATTCTTTTTGACGAACCCCTCACCAACGTGGATGCTAATTCCAAGACGCAGTTCAAGCGTTCGTTCAAGGAACTTACCCAGCATTTAAAGCAGACAATTATCTATGTTACTCATGACCAAACCGAAGCCATGACCTTTGCCGATTATATAGCTCTTATGCTGGAGGGCAGGGTTGTTCAATTTGACGCTCCCCGGGCGCTTTATATGAAGCCTGCGGATAAATTCGGCGGTTGGTTTTTGGGCAATCCCGGCATGAACTTTATTGATGCCGGAATCGAGGAAAAAGACGGGAAACAGTATATCGCCAATTCTTTTCTTTCCAGGGAAGTAAAGGCCAGGCATCATGAAACATCGGTAACCATCGGCATCCGTCCGGAAAGGATAAAAGTTTCGTCCGCCGCCCGGCCGGAAAAAAGCGTTAAGGCCCATTTGATCCGGAAACATATAGCCTGCGGCGGTCAGTATCTTCTGCTGGCCGATGTTGACGGCAGGCGTATCAAGATAAAGACCGATACCATTACCGGGAGGAAAATATCGGGTGACTTTTTTCTTTCCTTGTCGGATCAGGATGTGTTAATATATGACAGTCAGGATAAGCTGGCGGCAATCTAAAATACTAAAGCAGTACTAATGGGGGAAGATTATGGCAAATTTTCTGATTGGTTGTGATGTCGGTACGAGCGGTACCAAATCCGTGGTGATGGATGAGGAAGGCAATGTTCTGGGCATCCATTATATTGACTATCCTTTACATACGCCGAAAGCCGGCTATGCGGAACATGATCCCAATGACTATTGGAATGCCGTTAAAAACACTATAAAGGCTGCCATACAGCAGTCCCATGTCGATGCGGGTGATATTAAGGGTGTCAGCATTAGCGCCCTTTCTCCCGGCTGTATCTTGATAGATAAAAATCTGCAGCCCATGCAAATGTGCCATATTTGGCTTGACCGGCGGGCCGCCAAAGAAGCAGAGCTGCTTAAGGAAACCATCGGAGAAGACAGGATTTTCCAGTTGAGCGCGAATCCTACCGATTCATATTATGCAACGGTAAAGCTGCTATGGGAGAAAAATCACCGCCGGAATTTGTATGATTTAACCTATAAACTTCAAACTACCGCAGATTATCCGGTTTTAAAACTTACCGGAAAAGCGGTTACCGACTATTCTAACGCTTCACTCATCGGGATTGTTTTTGATATTGTGAATCGCAGATGGGATTACGATTTAATTGAAAAGATAGGGCTTGATCCCGCCAAATTCCCGGATGTATATCCTTGTGATGAGGTTGTAGGTTATGTAGAAGCGGAGGCGGCGGAAGAAACCGGTCTGAAAAAAGGGACCCCTGTGGTTGCCGGAACGGTGGACTGTAACGCCGCCTGGCTTGCCGGCGGCATGTTGAACGATGGGGATACCCAGCTGGTTATGGGAACCGCCGGTGTGTTCGGGGTGTGTCACAAGGATCCGAAGTTCACCAAAGATATGATCACCATTGTTCATGCGGCAAATTCCCGGGAATATTATACAACTCTGGCGGCCATAGTGGGTTGCGGAGCCCTTACCAGATACTACCGTGATACCTTTGGGCAGATGGAAAAAGATATTGCTTCCAAACTGGGCATAGACGTATTTGAACTGATGAATCTGGCCGCCGCGAAGTCTGTGCCCGGCAGCAATGGTCTTTTAACACTGCCCTATTTTTCCGGCGAGCGTACCCCCATTTGGGATCCCCTGGCGAGGGGAGTGATTTTCGGCATGTCACTTGCGCATAACAAGGGTGATTTGCTTCGTTCATTTATGGAAGGCGCGGCTTTTGCCCTTAGGCATAATTTGGAATGTATGAAGGCCAGCGGGGTTAAGATGAATATGCCCGTGGTTTTGTCCGAGGGGGGAGCCCAGAGCAGACTGTGGCGGCAGATAATCGCGGATGTGCTTCGGGTGCCCGTGGTTTTCATGAAAGACCTTAAGGGGGCTCCTGTGGGTAATGCCCTTAATGCAGGTATCGGCGTGGGGATTTTCAAGGATTACGATGTTGTTAAACAGTGGCTTAAGATAAGTGATTCCCACGAGCCGGATGAAAAAACCGCTGTGGAATACGACAAGTATTATGAGGTTTTTAGAAGCGTTTATGAGGATGTAAAAGGTAATTATTCGAAACTGTATCTTGCCATGGGAAACTGATCCTATTCCGTCCGCCTGCGTCGATGGAACTGTCCCGGATACCGTTCTTGACCGGAGCCTTTTAGGCTGTCGCAACCCGCGCTCGAGGATTGACCTTTAGGTCACTCCTTCATCAGCCCGCGAATCTTTCCAACAGTTCACTGAGCAGCGGTATAAGCTGTTTCTTGCGCGAGACGATTCCCTTGAGCAGGTAGACTCCCGGGGCATAGCTGGGAAAGTTAAGGCTTCCGGTAAAACCCCTGTCGCCGGTTATAAAAAAAAGCGAATCCATTTTGGTTACATCGGTTACCAGCAGCGAAGAAAAAAGGCAGTTTTTTTGCGCGCAAATTTTTTCAAGGGCAAAGAGAATGTCGTCGGTACGCGAAGACATGGTGTCCGGCGTGTTTGTTTCAATTTGACTTACCAAAAAACGCGCCCCGCCTTCCGTATATTCTTTCATGTCAAGCTCAATTAGTTCGTTCGCGGGAAGGCTCAGCGCCTGGTTGGCCGCCACGGCAAGGTCTCGGCCAAGGCCTTCAAGATCAAGGCCGGTAACGGTGGCAAGGTAATCGGCGGTTTCACGATCAGTATCTGTTGTAGTCGCCGATTTAAGGGTAAGGGTGTCGGTAAGAATTCCGCACAGAAGAATCGAGGCAATTTCTTTTTTCATGGGAATTTTTTGTTCGCGGTACAGGTTGGTAATAATGGTACAGGTTGCGCCGACAGGCTTATTTATAAAGGTAATGGGATACTGTGTCGAAAGATTCCCCAGCCGGTGGTGGTCAATAACTTCGCGTATACGGTAATTTTCGATTCCCTCAATTGCCTGACTCTGTTCGTTGTGATCCACCATGATCAGTTCAATATTGGGTTCGCTCAAAAGATCAACCTCGAAAAGCACGCCCCGTACCTGGCCCTCGTCGTCTCCAACCGGAAGACAGCGCGACGGCGACTGTGAAAGCGGGCCGCGTACTTTGCGGATAGGATCGTGCAGATGAATCATCGGCACAGAATTGTCTCCCAGCGCTCCCACCGGCACCGAGTAAATAATCAGCATTGCGGTAGAGGATGTGTCATAGGGGCTGGACATAACCGATACGCCGTTTTTTTCCGCAAGGGCGATAAGATCGGGGCTTAGCGTATTGCTGTTTGAAAGAATTAACGCGCGGACTTTTTTTTCGATGCAGAATTTTTGTAAATCAAGCCGGTCTCCCATAATTACAAGCGCGTGACAGGCCTGGGTGTGATCCAGGGTTTCCATAAAGTAACGATTATAGGAAGCCGCGATAACGATAGAAGAATCGGCGACTTCTTCGCGTTTAAAATGCGTTATTGGCTGGGCGCGCAAAATCCCGGTAAGATGATCTATCGAAACGGGAAACACCGCCTTTTGATGGGGATTTATGTGGGTGATCACATAGCTGGCAAAGCCCTGGTAATGGAGCATGCTTTTATACACGCCAAGCGAATCAACAACCGGAAGAACGCGAAGGTTTTCTTTTTCCATTAAATCCAGCGCTTCCCAAAGGGCGGTGCTTTCATTCACTGTTCTTGCCGCGCCCTTTAAATAATAGGCGGCTTTTGGTATAAGATCGGGAATAAATTCCGGCTCTTTTGCCTTAAAGCGTTCAAAGATATATTCGGTCTGGGGGTTAAGGTTTCCCGCGCGGGCCGCGAAACAGTGTTCCATGCCCTGGGTTTGCTTGAGCGCCGCGTAGGCCGCCGCGGAAATTACCGAATCCGCATCGGGATTCCGGTGCCCAATAATGTATAGTTTCTTTTCCATGGTTGTATTATAGTATACCACAGAATTTGAGCTTGATACAGGACTGCAAATTTTTATGATGAACGGATCCGGTAAAAATACCATTGAAATACTCGACACAAGTCTGCGTGACGGGGCGCAGGGCGAGGGAATTATTTTTTCGCTTCATGACAAACTTGCCGTTGTCCGCGCCCTTGACGAATTGGGCGTTGACTGGATCGAGGCGGGCAATCCGGGGAGCAATCCCAAGGATGTTGAATTTTTTGAAGCGGCCGCTTCGCTTTCGCTTGGCACCGCCCGTCTTTGCGCCTTTGGTCCGACCCGTAAAAGCGGCGTTGACGCAAAGGATGATCCGCAGCTGCGTCTGCTTGCCGGTTCCGGCGTGTCCGCTGTTTCGGTTTTTGGCAAGTGCTGGGATCTCCATGTAAACGAAGTGCTTCGCGTCAGTCCGGAAGAAAACCTTGCCATGATCGCGGAAACAGTCGTCTTTTTAAAATCGCGGGGAAAGCTGGTTTTTTTTGACGCGGAACATTATTTTGACGGTGTGCGGGCAAACAGCGAATACGCGTATTCCTGTATACAGGCGGCGTTTGGCGCGGGGGCCGACCGTATCGTGCTCTGCGACACCAACGGCGGTTCTTTTGCGGATGAAGTAGGCGCCGCTGTTTCCGACGCCGCGCGGGTTCTGGCGGAAATTAAACCGGGCGCGGTCCCGCCGCTGGGCATTCACACCCACAACGATTCGGGCTTTGCCGCCGCCGCCGCCGCCGCCGCCGTCAAAGCCGGCTGCCGCCATGTGCAGGGAACGCTGGTTGGTTTTGGCGAACGCTGCGGCAATGCGAGCCTGGCCGCGCTCATCCCCAGTCTGGAACTGAAACTTGGGTTCCAGTGCCTTCCCCCGGGGAACCTTAAACGCCTTTTTAAAATTACCCGCCTTGTCGCGGAAGTCGCCAATGTGCCCCTGCCCGCCGCCATGCCCTATGTCGGCTCGTCCGCGTTTTCGCACAAGGGCGGAATGCACAGCGACGGCGTGTTAAAAACAAGCCGCTCCTTTGAGCATGTTGATCCGGCGCTGCTGGGAAACGACCGCCATCTTTTAATGAGCGAGATAGGAGGCCGTTCCGCCGTCGCCAGCAGGGTAGGGCAGCTTGCTCCGTCCATTACCCGCGATTCCGCGGTAGTGGAAACTATCGCAAAAAAACTAAAAACGCTCGAAGCCGAAGGCTGGGCCTTTGAAGGGGCGGACGCAAGTTTTGAACTTTTGGTACTGCGCGAACTGGGCCGGTATACGCCGCTGTTTAAAATTTTGGCGTACCGGGTGATGAGCGAACATCCAACCGGGGACTCAATCTGTTGTTCGCACGCCTGGATAAAACTGCGGGTGGAAGGATACGATGAAATCGCCGCCGCCGAGGGAAACGGCCCCGTTCACGCCCTGGACGGCGCGCTGAGGCGGGCGCTGTGCCGCTTCTATCCCGAACTTGGCCAGGTGCGCCTTAGCGACTACAAAGTGCGGGTAATCAACGGCGGCGCGGCTACCGCGGCAAAGGTCAGGGTGCTTATTGAATCGACCAACGGGCCGGACACCTGGACGACGGTGGGGGTTTCCGAAGATATTATCGATGCCAGCCGCGCCGCGCTTGTTGACTCCATCGAGTACCGCCTTATCGCAAACGCGGGATTAACCTAAAGGTTAATCCCCCCGCCGCGCGGCTTGCGAATTTGTCCGCTGGGGCCGCCTGCCGGTAGTCAGCCTGTAAAAGTTGACGCAACAGCAAAAAACCAATATGATGGCCTAATGGGAAACGCGGCCGGTCAACAGGAACGAAAAAAATCGCTGATTCACTGTATCGTTATCGCCATACTGGTGCTCTATCCGGTAGTGATTTTTTGCTCCCTTGTCGTTTTTAAGATCAATCTGCGGTATATCTCGTTTGTCGTAGTTATTTTTGCCGCCCTGTATATTTTTTTAAGCCATCTTCATTACCGGGGCAAAAACCGCTGGATAATCTATTGCGCGCCGCTGCTCCTTTTGGGGATCGGAATAACCGCGTTTTTGGTTAACTCGTCCTGTGTTTTAAAATTGTACCCCGCCATGGCCGATGTTGTGTACATTGTAATTTTTGAAATAAGCCTGGTTATTCCGCCGCCGATTGTATACAATATCGCGCTTTTGATAGACAAAGACATGGAAAAAACAGTGAGCGGGGATCAGCTGCTTTCGCTGAGCCGCACGATGACCATTATCTGGATCGCCTATTTTATTTGCGACTGTGCCGCCGCGGTAATTACCACGTTCGCGTCCTCAACGCTGGTATGGGGAATTTACAATGGGGGAATTACCTATGCCATTATGGGGCTCATTGTTCTTTCGCAGGTACTGTACTATAAATTTGTCATAAAGAAGGGAAAGCGTGCCTGAGTCAAAAACGTCAATCGTGTATAAATCGGTATTGTGGCCGCGTTTTGAACAGTATGTTTCCAATCCGCTCTTTAAATATCTGCCCTGGTGGGTTCCCGCGAATTTTATTACCCTTTTGGGAAACGCGGGTCTTTTTTTGGCGACAGCCGCCGCGTATATAAATTACCGGACGCATATCATGCTGTGGCCGTGTATACCTTTTCTGGTCTGCGTCTATCTTGTAGGCGATCTGCTTGATGGAAAACAGGCGCGAAGAACAGGTACAAGCGCGCCCCTTGGCGAATTTCTTGATCACTTTTTTGACATACTGGTGCTTGGCTGCATGGTCGCCATCATCGTCTTTGCATACCGGATTACCGAAACGCTTACAATAGGGGT
The DNA here is from genome assembly GCA_031267675.1 of Treponema sp. Taxonomy (GTDB): domain Bacteria; phylum Spirochaetota; class Spirochaetia; order Treponematales; family Breznakiellaceae; genus JAIRYT01. The sequence goes on from JAIRYT010000071.1 coordinate 28,992, forward strand.
GGTCGTCAGCATTGGGTATTTAACGCTTTTTGGTTCGTTTTATGAACAGTATTTTTGCAGGACACTCTACTTTGAGGCGATTAGTTCTTTTGAAATGATTTTTGCGGGTACGGTTATTTCCTGCCTGGGATTCATTGATCCGGTCCGGGCGGTTATTACCAGGGAGTTTTTTCCCTTTGTTTCGGTTTTTTGGATTGCGATGATTTTAAGCGCCGCGGCCGCGCTAACGCTTTTTGCGCGAAACCTGCTGCGCGCGGGAAGACGGGGAAACCCGCTGTATCTTTTGCATGTGCTTCCCAATGCCGCGGTTGTTGTTTTGGCGTCAAAAGTGGTCCGCGCCGGTTTTCTTTTTGTGATTATTATTTACTGCGCCGCGTATGTGCACCGTTTTTTGCTTGCCTATATAGGGCGTAAAAAGGCGCCCTTTCCCGACGTGGTATTCCCGCTCATGCTTGCCGTGTTTTATGTCTGCCGCCTTCCACACGCTTCCTTTGCCGCGCTTCTTTACCAGGGCGTCGTGATTGTGCTGCTTTTTCTGCGCGGTTTTATTCCAATGCGCGGCGGCTGGAGATGGCGTAATCCCCAAAAGGCGGCGCGCTAATGTACCGGGTAAACAACGCGATTATTCTGGCTGCCGGTTACGGATCACGCTTTATTCCCATTACCTTTCATACGCCCAAGGGCCTTATTCCCGTCAAAGGCGTACCGATGATAGAACGCCAGATACGCCAGCTTAAAGAAGCGGGTATTCACGAAATTATTATTGTGGTTGGGTATAAAAAAGAACAGTTTCGGTATTTAAAAGATCGCTACGAGGGAATTAAATTTGTCTACAGCCGCGACTATTACGCAAAGAACAACCTTTCCAGTTTGTACTGCGCGCGGCAGCATCTAAAAAATTCCTACATTCTTTCGTCGGACAACTGGATTTGGAAGAACATGTTTAAATCACACGAAGAACGCAGCTGGTATAGCTGCGTCTATAAAGAAGGAAAGACCTCTGAGTGGTGTGTAAGCATTGACGACGATGAAAAGATAACCGGAGTTACCATTGGCGGCGAAGATTCCTGGGTAATGTACGGCCCGGTGTTTTTAAGCAGGGATTTTTCGATTCCCTTTAAGGAAGTTATATACCGTTATTACCACAAGGCGGGAACCGAAAAATATATGTGGGAAAACGTTTTTATCGAAGAAATAAAAAATTTTTCGCTGTATATCAACAGGCAAAAATCAGGCAATGTGTATGAATTTGAAAGCCTTGTGGAACTGCGCCGGTTTGATCCTGAATCCGGGTACAATACAAAAAGCCCCTATCTTGATTTAATTACCCAGGTTTTTAACACGACCGAAAAAGAAATATCTTCTGTCGAAAGGCTAAAGGCGGGCATGACGAATGACAGTTTTTCTTTTTCGATTGGAAACTCCGCCTATGTTTTTCGCCGTCCCGGCGAAGGGGCCAATGTGCTTATCAACCGCCGGCACGAAAAAAGCACCTACGAGGCAATAAAGAGCCATGGAATCTGCGACCGCGTTGTTTATTTTGACGATGAATCGGGAATAAAAATTTCCTGCCTGGAAAGAAACGCCGTTAATACCGATCCCCGGAACGAACGCGATGTTGCCGATTCGCTTGACATTTTGCGCATTATTCATAACAAAAAGATAAATATAAACCATGTTTTTTCGATTGACCGCGAAATAAAGCGCTACCTGAACCTGCTTCCCGGCAAGGATAATTTACGTTATATCCGTTATGTACAGGCGTATTTTAAAATTGTCCGCATTATAAATATTGTAAAAAGACTCAAGATAGAAAAAAGGATTTGTCATATAGACTGTAATCCCGACAATTTTATACGGCTCAAGGATAATTCGCTGCGCCTTATTGACTGGGAATACGCGGGGCTCTGCGATCCCATTATCGACATTGGCATGTATTCGATATATTCAAATTATACCAAAAACGAGTCGGACCGGCTTTTATCGCTGTATTTACAGCGGGATCCTGACAGCGAAGAATATATGCGCCTGTACGCGTATATGTGTCTGGGCGGCTTTTTATGGATGCTCTGGACGGAATATAAACGCTTTTTTGGCGTACAGTTTGGCGATTACGGACAAAAGATGAGGCAGTACGCCGATGTATATTACGATTATACGGCAATGCTGGAAGAAACCATAAAACAAAGAAGGCAGCATGAAAACAAACGAATCAGAAATCCAGTTTGACAAACTCTTTTTTCCGCTCATTATTGTGGCAGCCATCGCGCTGCTCATTTATTTTTTTCCTGTACGGGCGCAGGCGGTAATAGGAATATTAAACGACGTATTTGTAAACCGGCTGGGATTCTTTTATATTCTTATCGGCCTGTTCATGGTCGGCGGCAGCATCTATGTGGCGGCGTCCAGGTATGGAACCATAAAACTGGGGAATGTTGAAAAACCGGTCCACAGCAATTTTAAGTGGGGCGCGATGATTTTTACTTCTACCATGGCGGCGGATATTCTTTACTGGTCGCTTATTGAGTGGGTTTATTATTATCAGGCAAACCCCAGGGGGGCGGCCGCCCTTTCGGAAGCGGAACACCAGCTTATCGCTTCTTCGTACCCGCTTTTTCACTGGGGCCCCATTCCCTGGGCGTTTTACATACTGCCCGCGGCGGCGTATGCCTACATGTTTTTTGTAAAGGGCCGGGGCCGCAGCGTTCTTTCCGAAGCGTGCCGGCCCCTGCTGCGCGGTAAAACAGACGGCCTGCCGGGCTCGCTTATTGATATTGTAGCGATCATCGGCTTTGTCGGAGGCACCGCGACGACATTTGCGACCGCAACGCCGCTTATTACCGAAACAATAAACACCGTCTTTGGCCTTGCGCTGGGAAAAAGCCTTACCGTTATTATTTTATTTGTTATCGGCCTGGTATTTACCAGCGCCGTTCTTTTTGGAATGAAGGCCATTGCCCATTTGGCGGTTTTTAATGTTGTGACATTTGGTATTCTGCTTTTGTATGTTTTTGTTTTTGGGCCGTCCCGCTTTATTGTCGAAAGCGGTATTTCGGGCGTGGGCAATGTAGTTCAAAATTTTATTGGCATGGCGACCTGGACCGATCCCCTTCGTCTTACCGGCGACGGAACAGTGGGCTTTCCGCAGCAATGGACCATATTTTATTGGGCGTACTGGATAGCGTGGTTTGTCGCGACGCCGTTCTTTATGGCAAAAATCAGCGAAGGCCGTACCCTGCGTCAAATGATTTCCGGGGCGTTCTTTTACGGTATTTCGGGTACGTTTCTTTCGTTTATCGTATTTGGAAACTTTGGCCTTTACCAGCAGGTTTCAGGCCGCGTTGATACGGTAAGCCTGCTTGCCATGGAAACCGCCCCGGCAAAAATTATTGTACAGTTTTTTTCGCAGCTTCCCCTGACGCCCTTTGTGCTGCTGCTCCTGGCCGTGGTAATGATAGCGTTTTACGCAAGCACCTTTGACGCGATAACGCTGGTCATCGCCGGTTTTTGCAAACGAAACGTACTTGAAAGCGCGGTCGATACACGCCTTAGGATTTTTTGGGCCGCCGTCCTGATTATCCTTCCGCTTTCGCTTATCTGGTCGGACAGTACGCTGGTAATGCTGCAAACCGTATCGATCATCGCGGCGTTCCCGGTGGCAATTATTATGCTGATCATTGTGGCAAGTTTTATGCTGGAACTGCGGCAGAGCCGTCAACGCGAATAAAAAGAAATTTTAACCACGACGAACACGAAGGACACAAAGGGGGAAGAGAAATTTACCGCGAAGACGGAAGTCGAAAAAGGAAGAGGAGGGAAAGGCACCACCAATACGAACTTTTTGTCAGAAATCTCAAGCCGTATTCGTGAGTTCGTGAAGTCCGTGGTGATCCCCTTCCTCGCTCTTCCCTTCCCTTCCTTCCTCTTCCTCTTTCCTTCGTGCCCTTGGTGTTTGTGGTGAAATTCTTCCTTATCTTCATCAAGAAAAGTGTCCGCGAATGGACGCGAATGCGCGAATGGATTCGGGATAATTCGTAATTCGCGCAATTCGCAATTCGCGGACTTTCCTATAGCTCCAGAAGCCGTATTCGTGAGGTTCGTGAGGTCCGTGGTGATCTTCCTTCATCGCGGTCTTCCTTCCTTCGCGGTGGAATTCTTCCTAAAGCCAGGTAAGCATGCGGGGATGGACCTTTAGGTCACTTTCCCGAACAGCGCCGCGATAGCCGGTTTTAGATCTTTTTGGGTAAACAGGGTAAAACCCAGACTTTCCGCCGCTTTGCTCCGGTTTGCAAGGCGGCGTACGGGCAGCACTTCGCCGGCCAGCGACAGTTCGCCGGCAATGGCCGTGCCGGGCGCAAGGGCGATTCCCGTACGCGAAGAATAAATGGCCGCCGCTACGGCCAGTTCGACGCCGACTTCGCCGATGCGCATTCCGCCGGAAACATTGATATAAATATCCTGATCCGAAAGGCGCAGCCCCAAATGTTTTTCGAGCGCGGCGGCGACGCGGGAAACGCGGCCGGTTTCTATTGAAAGCGAAAAGACGCGGCTTATCGATCCCTTTGCGGGAACAGTGAGCGCCTGTATTTCGACAAGCAGGGCGCGGGAACCTTCGACAACCGCGGCAATCGCGATACCTGCGGGCAATCCGCCTTCGCGTCGTACCAAAAACACGCCCTGCGGATCTTCGATGGCGGAAAGGCCCTTTTCGCTCATGGTAAAAATTCCTATTTCGTCCACCGAACCAAAACGGTTTTTTGCGGCGCGCAAAAACCGATAGTCGCCTTCGGAACTTCCGCCGGGCGCCTGTTCAAAATACAGCACGGTATCAACCATGTGTTCCAGGGTTTTGGGACCGGAGATTATTCCGTCTTTGGTAACATGGGCGGCAAGAAAAAGCGCGCTGTCGCGCTCTTTTACCCACGAGATAAGTTCGTAGGAACAAAATTTCATCTGGTTTACGGTGCCCGGAGACGGGCCCGCCATGTCGGTGTGCAGCGTCTGCACGGAATCGGCCATAATTAAAACAGGTTTAACCGCGTCCAGCAATACCAGGATATCTTCAAGCTGCCCGGTACAGCAGATTTCGATACGTTCAAGCGACGCCGAAAGACCCAGCCGGTCCGCGCGCAGCCGCACCTGCCCTGCGGATTCTTCTGCGGAAATGTAGAGCACGCGCCCCTTGATTGCCGCCAGGCCTGAAATTTGAAGCAGCAGTGTTGACTTGCCAATGCCCGGTTCGCCGCCCAAAAGCACGGTGGAGCGGTTCATGATACCCCCGCCCAGCACGCGATCCAGCTCGCCCATTCCGCCTGAAACGCGGCTCCCCTCGTCAGGATTTACCGACGACAGCGGAAACGAGGAAACTCCGGACTGCCGGCCCGTCTGTCGGGTCTCGCGGGCGCTTTCCGCAAGGGTATTCCATTCGCCGCATCCGGGGCAGCGCCCAAGCCACTTGGGTTCTTCATGACCACAGGATGAACAGCGGTAAACAAGGGCTGTTTTTTTCATAAACCCTGGACTTAGTCTATGCTGATGGAAAGATTGATAAACTCACCATCAAAGATATTAAAGGGGATGCAGAGGAGGCGCGTCCGTTCGTCGGGGATTACAATCATGTGGGCCTTTCCCCGGACAACGGTAGGCAGTGAAATAACAATACGGAACATCTCTTCAAGTTCGCTTTTTGCATTACCGGCAATAATGTTGACCAACTCCCCGACCGCATCCTGAATATCGGACGCGGTCGGGGTTGTTTCTTTGGTCAGAATCGTTGTAATCTTTAAAGCGGTCGGGGTTTTCATGGAAATAGCCACCAGGCCCTTAACCTCGCCGGTAAGGGCGATAATCCCCGAAATATCCCAGGAAAGAAACGCGTCCTTTTTAATAAAGTAAGCCCGGTCCGGCACGATGTCGCACTTTACCATGTCCCTGAACACGGCGGTGGCGACACGCACGAACGGCTGAATGTATTGTTCCATACTCCCGCTTAGTATAGCGCCCCTTTGGTAAAATAACCAGCCGCGGACGGAATCCTTACGAAAGCAGACGGTTAAGACGCTTTACAAAATCCGCCGGATCTTTTATCTTGACCCCTTCCACCAGCAGCGCCTGATCAAGCAGCACCCCCGACACATCGGCGATACGCGCTTCATCTTCGCAGTCTTTAAGATTGGCGACAATGGGATGTTCGGCGTTTACTTCCAGAATCGGCTTAATCTCGCTTAAATTGGCCTGCCCCATCGCCTTAAGCATCTGGGCCATCTGCATGCTCGGATCGTTTTCATCGGCCACAATACAGGAGGGTGAATCGTGAAGGCGGCGGGAAAGCTTTACGTCTTTAACGCGGCCCCCCAGCGCTTTTTTGATCTTTTCGATCACGGGCTTTGCGGCCTTTTCGGCCTGTTTGTCTTTTTTTTCGCCCAGCTCCTCGTCGGCGCCGGCGCGGTTTACCGCTTTAAGCTCCCAGGTTTTTGCCTCGCTTTTGCCGTCTTCGCCCGGAGTTTCCTTTCGGTAACTGTGCAGCGAGGGAATTACAATATCGTCAATCTCGTCGTCCATGATCAATACTTCAATTTCTGATTTCCGGTATGCTTCCAGAAGCGGCGAAGAACGCAGGGTTTTTTCGTCCCCGCCGGTAATGTAGTAAATATTTTTTTGATCGGTCTTCATCCGCGAAACATAGTTGTCAAAACTGGTCCAGCCTTCTACGGCGCTGCTCTTGAACCTGACCAATTCCTGCAGAATTTCGCGGTTGGCAAAATCCTGGTAAAGGCCCTCCTTGAGCGGACGGTTAAATTCGCCTATAAATGTTTCCCACTTTTTTTTGCCGTCGTCAGAATTGGGCGCGGCGTCACAGATCGCCTTGATTTCGTTTAATACTTTTTTTACCGAGGCGCTCTTGATATTCATAAGGATCTTATTCTGCTGCAGAATTTCGCGGCTTACATTGAGCGGCAAATCTTCGGAATCAATTACTCCGCAGATAAAGCGAAGATACGTCGGCATAAGCTCCTTGTCATCATCGGTTATAAATACCCGCTTGATATAGAGCTTTACGCCGCTCTTGTAATCCACATTGTACATATCAAAGGGCGCTTTGGCGGGAATGTAAAACAGCGTTGTATACTCAAGGGTTCCCTCTGCTCTGGTGTGAATATAATGCAGCGGCGCTTCGGAATCGTGGCCCAACTGTTTGTAAAATTCCGTGTAGTCTTCTTCTTTTAAGTCCGACCGGGAACGCGTCCAGATTGCCATTCCCGAATTGATCCGGTCGGTTTTGGTTTTGCTTTTCTTTTCCTTTCCCTTGTCGTCATATTCTTTTTCATCATAGGTAAGATAAATGGGAAAGGCGACATGATTGGAATAGCGTTTAATGATTTCTTCGATTGACCAGCGGTTGGCGTATTCAATGCCTTCTTCGGTAAGGTGAAGTACCACGCTTGTTCCCTGATGGGGCAAGGCGTTTTCGGCCTTTTCAATTTCGTAGGTGTCCTCGCCGTTGCTGGACCACTTCCAGGTGTCCGTCTCGCCCGCTTTGCGCGAAAGCACTTCTATTGAGCCTGCAACCATAAACGCGGAATAGAAACCAACGCCAAACTGACCAATAAGGTTAGAGTCCTTTTTTGCGTCCGCCGAAAGCTTTTCCAGAAACGCCTTGGTGCCCGACCGCGCAATCGTACCCAGGCTTTCTTCCAGATCTTTTTCGTTCATGCCAATGCCGTTGTCGCTGACGGTAAGGGTTCCCGTCTTGGCTTCGGCGTCTTTGGTAAAGGAAAGATCGATACGCGGGTCAAAGCTGATTGATTTATACCTGTCATCGGCTACGGAAAGGTACTTGAGCTTGTCCAGCGCGTCCGAGGCGTTAGAAACCAGTTCCCGCAAAAAGATTTCGCGGTTTGAATAAAGTGAATGAATGATGAGATGAAGCAGCGTGCTGACCTCTGTCTGAAACTGACGCTGTGCCATATTGAGACTCCTTTGACTGTAGTTTATATCAATAACGTACCAAATTGCCCAAAAAATGGCAATATGCCCGCATGGATTTCCCTGCCGGCCTAACACCCGGGCGGAAGCAGATGTTCGGCAAGCAGCAGCTTTTTTTCTTCGGGAATGGGAGTGGTAACTTTGGCGGTAAAGTCATAATGGACGATAACCGCATCCCCCTTTACGCAGCGTTTGTCCGCCTGCCAGGCTTCGTGGTAAACGGTAAACGATTTGGTTCCAATGCGCTTAACCCAGGTGCGTATTTCTACCTCTTCCCCAAAGTGAAGCTCCGCAAGAAAGTCAAATTCAATGTGGGCCATAATCAGCATAAAGGTGCCGTCGGTAAAGGCTTTTTGGGGGGCAAAAATTTTAAAAAAGGGATTTCTTCCCAATTCAAACCACATGGGAAGAACCGTATTGTTAATATGGCCCAGCACATCCATATCACCAAAGCGCGGGCTTACTTTAATGGAAAACATACCCGGAATATAACAAAAACCGGGGATTAATTCAAGGGTGATTCAGGGCCTGTACCGTTCCCTCGGGAACGCGCTGCCCTTGGCCGAGTACTGCACAAAAACTTTTACCGTATTGTTCCATTTATAGTTTTCGGCAACCCCGGTGTATCCGCCGATTTTGTGGGCAAACGAGTCGCTGATTCCCAAAGAAAAATTCTTGTTAAGCGGATAAAGGTAGGAGACATCGGCAAACCAAAAATAATCAATTCCTTCGGGCCGGGGAATTCGTTTATTTGCAAACGATATAAAAAGCTGGTGAACCATTAGATCAAAACTAAATTGACCATACCGGGGGTGAATAAGCGAAAAAGCGGCCTTTGCCATGGGACCCATGCTGTAATCGCGGCCCGACACCACTTCTTCAAGGGTTGCGTCATAATAGTAATAATTCTGCGCGCCAAAGAACGTGCTTCCCAGGTGGGCCTTAAGCTCCATGCTTAGATCGCCGGCCAGTTCGCGGCGGTATTTGAGCGTCCAGGCAAGCGCCTGACTGCCAAAATCAAAAAACTTTGTCGAGACCACGTCGTAGTGCAGGGTAAGGCCGGTGCTCTCCTGCTTTTTTGCCGTATTGGAAACCGAATATGAAAACATATAGCCGTCAGAAAAAAGGTGAAAGTAATAGAAGAGCGGCATGGCGCCGCCCACGCGGACCTGTAATTCAAAATGATCATAGGGCGCGCTGCTTTGCTGTATAAAGGGGTCGCCGTAAATAACCTTGCCGCCCAGATCAAGGGTGATTTTATTGTCTTTGCTGTAGGTGTCGCCTCCCATAATGTGCTGTTGGGAAACCCACGCCGCCCCGGCGTTGGAGGATACCTGATAAATGTTCCGCTCGCCCCGGTACGGCTTGCGCCCGCTTAAACGGTTTAGCGAATCCATGGGGCTTGCCACAAAAGCGCCGACAGGATTCGCGATTTCGCGGTGAAGGCGGTGCATCATTTCGCCAAGCTGGGCGCCGCCGACGGGGGTAACAATAATATCATTTAACGACGGGGTAATGGTTTCTACAATGAGTTCCCAGGAAGCGCTGCCAAAAAGGGCAAAACCCAGGGAGCCCCAAAACCCAAACCCGTTGGCGCGGGCCGCGGTATAATAGGCGGCGCCCTCATACACATGGCCTGCCTGATTGGTAAAATAAACGTCGTTGTCCCAGTCCCATTCGCCGTTTTTGGTCTGGGAAAAGTTATCCTTGATCGACGCGACGCTTGATTGGGCCCAGGAGACTCTGCCGATATAACGGTTTACCCCGGCAAGAAAAACGTTGGAAAACAGATTGCCGCCCAGCGCCCAAAAAAAATGTTTTTGACCGTCGCCGTAATCATAGTACGCCGCCGCCGGTCCGCCCAGATTCAGCGCTCCTTCTATCGCCGGTATTTCCGCCGCCGTCTCTACGGTGTTTTCCACTGCAATCTCCACGGGGTTTTCCGCCGCCGTCTCCATCTCTACGGTGCTTTCCGCCGCGGCGTTTTCTTCCTCCTCCTGCGCCCGGACGCATACGGTCAGACCCGCGAGAAGTATTCCGCAAAATAACAGGCGCTGTATGTTCATCGTTACTTCCAGTTCCGGGGATACGCGTGACCGGCGGCCGACCAGCGCAGAAAAACTTTTACCGTATTGTTCCATTTTGCGTTATTGCGTACGTTGGTATAGTATCCCATTTTTCGGGAAAACGATTCGCTTACGCCGACAGAAAAACGCTCGCTCAGGGGAAAGGTATAGGCAATGTCCGCAAAAATAAAATAATCAACTCCCTTTGCGTCGGGAATTTTTGGTTCGCTAAAAACAATAAAATACCGGTACAGCATAACATCCAGATCAAGCCTTCCAAGGCGTTTGTGAATAAGCGAAAAAAACACTTTTCCGTTTGGGCCCATGCTGTAATCGCGGAACGATGAAAATTCTCCGGGCGCGTCTTCGCGGTAATAATTCTGCGCGCCAAAATACGTCCAGCCCGCATGTGTTTTAAGCTCCATGGAAGCGTTTTTGGTTAATTCACGGCGGTATTTTGCCGTCCAGGCAATTCCCTGACTGCTAAAATCAAAAAAACTGGAAGCAAATACATCGTAGTGCAGTGAAAGCCCGGAGCTCATTTGCTTTTTGGCGTCGTTTGCGAGCAGAACCGAAAAAACATATCCGTCCGAAATTATTTTAATATAATAAAACGACGGCAAGGCCCCGCCAAGGTTTACGCTTAATTCAAAATGATCATAGGGCGTTTTGCTTTGCTGTACAAAGGGGTTGCCATAAATAAGGCGCGTTCCAATATCCAGTCCGATTTTTTCTTCATCATCAATAACGCTCCTGTCCTTTGCCGTATGTTCCGCTTTTACCCAGCTTGCCCCCGCTTCGGCGGCTGTCGTATACATGTTGCGCTCGCCCCGGTACGGTTTGCGGCCGCTTACGCGGTTAATGGAGTCCATGGGGCTTACAAAAAACGCGCCAAAGGGGTTTGCGATTTCACGGTGAAGCCGGTGCAGCATCTCGCCCATTTGGGCGCCGCCTGTCGGCGTAACCACCAGATCGTTTTTTGAGGGTTCAATGTTTTCCAGCAGAAACTCCCAGGCGGCGCTTCCAAAAAAAGAAAAACCAAGCGATTCCCAAAAAGTAAATCCATTGGCGCGGGCTGCGGTATAGTACAGCGCCCCCTGATACGGATGCCCAATCATGTTTGTGGCGTAAATATCATAATCCCAAATTAATTTTCCGTCGCGGAGTTCCCTAAAATTATCTTTCATGGTGCCAAAATTGACCTTTGACCAGTCTTCTCCGCCCAAAAAACGGGAACGCAGATGAAGAACGGTATTGGCAAAAACGCCGCCCCCCAGCGCCCAGAAAAAATGCCGTTTGCCGTCTCCCCCGTCATAGTAGGTAAAAGGAACAATTGCCTCTTCAGTCGCGGCTGTTTCCTCGCCCTCAACAACGGCTTCGCCTTCAACAACGGCCTCGCCTTCAACAACGGCAAAAAAATCCGCCTCGTCAGCTGGAGTCTGGGCGTACGCAAAAAAAACACAGAACAGCATAACCAGACAGAGGGGCTTCAAATCACATCTCCAAAAAAATTTACGAGTCCTTCTTCTATTTTATCAGATTTGGCGCAAAGGTCAAGTAGCCGGTCGGGAGCATTTCCGGCAAAGTTGCGATTGGGCCAATCTACGAGAACTATGCCGCGCAAAGTTGCGATCCGGTCCGGAGATGTACCCGGCGGCAGCAATGCGCCGCCCCGGTCGTCCGCGCCCAAGGACCCGCAGGGTTTTTGGAGCCTGTGGCATTTTCCGGGCCTGTTACATATGCCGGTATGTCTCGCCGGCTCGCGTTCCCCGGCGAAGCGGCGCGACCGACCTGGCAGGCTGATTAGCTAAAAGATAGGAAAAGAAATTTAACCGCGAGCGCGAAGGGCGCAAAGTGAAGAGGATAGGAGAAAAAAGAGAAAACGAATCGTTTTTTCGTCAAAACCCTCTCTTTTTTTGTTTCCTTCGTTCATTCTTTGTTCGTTCTTTGTTCGTGGTTGAATTCCAAAGTATGCTTTTTAGTCCAATCAAGGTACTAGCCGTTGCGGAGGCCGAGCCGCCAAAGGCGGCGAAGCGTAAACAGACATGGTTGTGCAGTTGGGCCGCACCTCATTATTATTTTTTATTATAATTCTTCCCAATTAATTTCAAATTCATATTTTATATTATTATTGTTTACTCCTGTAATTTTATTATTTTCTATTTCTATTTTTTCTATTGGGTTTATATTTTCATGAAACATTATCCATTTAATTTTATTATTTTTGTCCATTATTGCTATAAATCCGTCCCCGCCATAACTGCCTTCTCCATAATGT
>JAIRYT010000103.1 GCA_031267675.1 Treponema sp.
TTCCCGATCAGGAGTAAACACAATGAGCGTAACAACAGTATTACGGGTATTCAAGAATTCGTCACTTATAACCCCGCAGGGAGAATATAAAATCAGCCGTGTTTTTAACAGCAGGAACGTCGCCCGGAAAGCCCGGTATCGTTACTATTGTACCTCGTTAACGTCCCGCTCCCCGGTTGTTCTTCCGGGATCATAAGATAACTTTTTTCCAATCGTCCTAATAATTTTTCATAACCATATCCATCTTTGGCAAATTCAACTTTCTCAAACAGAAATAACGTTTTATATGTTTTCGCGCCAATTTCAGGTAAAATCACCGCTAACAGTTTTTAACCACCCACCGGCTGTCGGCGCCGCGTTCAAAGCGGCAGAAGGGCAGCTGCAGTATGCGGCCGTCCTCGGTAGTAAGGGTAATGCGGCTTGACGCGATGTTTACTTCGCTTACTTTCCAGTAGTCGCCTTCGTGGGTAAGTTTAACGCCTTCCTGGGGAATAAGTTTACGCTGCTCGTTATAAAAGCCGTGTTCGTAGGCAAGGCAGCAAAGCAGGCGTCCGCAGGGTCCGGAAATCTTCATTGAATTAAGCGAAAGGTTTTGATCTTTTGCCATTTTTATTGATACCGGCTTTAATTTGTCCGACACCATATTGCAGCAATACCCCCGGCCGCAGACGCCCAGTCCGCCTACCACGCGGCTTTCGTCCCGTACGCCGATTTGACGCAGTTCAATGCGCATGCGGAATACGGCCACAAGGTCTTTAACCAGTTCCCTAAAGTCAACACGGTTTTCGGCGGTAAAGAAAAACAATATTTTTGGTTCTTCCAAAAGGTAGTGAACCGAAACAAGTTTCATTTCAAGGCCGCAGTTTTCTATTTTTTCTTTGCAGATTTTAAACGCTTCCGCTTCTTCGCCGGAGTTATATTCCGCCTTTGCCAAATCTTCTTCCTGCGCGGGCCGTTCGATGCGGGCAATTTCGGCGGAAAAACAGCGGACGGGCCCAATCACCTGGGCAAGGTCCCTGCCATAGCGGGTGGGAACAAGCACCCATGAGCCCGTGTTTAATTCTTCGTGGTAGGCGGCAAGAAAGCTTTCGTGCGAGTACGCAAGCCGCAGGCGGTATACCGGCGTGTCGGGTTCAATGCCTGCTTCGCTGTTTTGAACAATAACGTCGGCCTGCTCGTTCTCGTGGGGTTTGTCCTCGAGCGCCGCTATATCATCTTCTTCCATTCCTTCATATAATTCATCTGCCATGTATGCTTCCTTTTGCCGGACTATTCGAGCAAGTCCACGATAAGGCCGTTGATTTCTTCTATGCGGCCCAGTAACGCCAGCTTTTCATGCTGGCCCTTTAAAACGCCAAGCGCCAGCGCTTCCAGTTTTTCGTTTACAATCTGTATTTTTACAAATAACTTGCGGCTTGTGGCTTTTGCCGGATCTTTGGCCTTTCCTTCGGGCAGCGTCCAGTTGGGTACGCCTTCAACCAATTCCTTGTCATAGCTGTTTTCAACGACATAATTAATAAAATTCCGCACCGCGTTTTTGTATTGTTTTATTTCGCCGGGCAGGGGATGTTTTAACAGCGTGTCGCCCGCGTTATGAACCGCGTCCAGCAGCAGAGCCGTTGATTCTTCCGAAAAGGGAAACTCGGTGGTTTTTTCAACATTGGATTTAAAAAATGATTCAAAAAGCCCTTTTTTGGGCGCGGCGGTTTTTTCGTTTCGCAGGGCCTTTCCCGGCTGACTGTGTTTTTTTGCCTCCGCCGCCGCTTCACCATAGGCCGCGGTATTATACAGCGGCGCATCGGGAAAGACAATGTTAGCCACGCCGTTTGTCCCGGTACTCCTGGGCGGCCCGCTGCCAGCTGTCGTCGCTTTGGCACACCCGGACGCGCCCGCTGATCATGCTGCCTTCGTTTACTTCGATGCGCCTGGTAGTAATGTCGCCCAGCACAATGGCGGTCGGCAATATTACCAGGCGTTCGCTTGCCATAATGTTGCCGTCTACGATTCCGCCTACGGTAATGTTTGTTCCCGTTATACTGCTGCGCATGCGGGCGTCGCGGCCCACGACAACGCGGCCGCGCGCGTGGATGTTGCCTTTAACATTGCCGTCGACCCGCGTAAAGCCGCCCGAATCAATATCGCCCCGTACAAAACTGCCGGGCCCGACAATGGTGTTAATTGAAAATTCAACTTCTTTTTTTGGACGAAAGCTCCTGTTCATCGGGCTCCCCTGCGAACCGGACTGGCCCTGATATCAAGATACTTGTAGGGATCAACCACATCGGAACCGATATGCACCTCGTAGTGAAGATGAGGCCCGGTCGAACGGCCGGTATTGCCAATGTACCCGATTGTTTCGCCCTGTTTAACCTGCTGGCCCATTTCTACCCTGAACGCGCTCAGGTGGGCATAGCGGGTATAAAAACCGTGCTGATGACGGATAATGATATACATTCCAAAACCGCTTGGTTCGTTGCCTACATACGAAACAATACCGTCGGCGGTAGCCACAATGGGGTCGCCCGAACGGTAGGTAGAAATGTCAATTCCCGTATGTGTGTGCATGGCGCCGGTAAAGGGATCGGGGGTCATTCCAAAAAACGTGGTAAAATGGCCAATGCCGCCCCGGATAGGCCAGATACTGGGAATGTCCGCCAGAATGCCGCTTTGATTGTTTAGAATGTCGCCAATTTCTTTAACCGGAGCCACCACGGACGCAAGGTACACAGCCAGCTGGCGCACATCCTCCGCTTCTTTAAGTACGCTGTCGGGACTCTGCCCAAAAAAGGATGAACGGTCGGACAGCGCGGTAATTTCCGCCTGCGGATCCGAGCCAAGCGTGGTAAGCGTACCGGAAAGAACCGCCTCAAAGCTGCGGGCGGATTGGGAAAGCTGGTCGATCTCGCTCCGCAGTTGCTCCAGATACGCTTCGCTTTCTTTGAGCCGGCCGTCTTCCAGCGAAAGATGGCCCCGCGTACTCCCGGTAAAAGCGCTGTACCAAAAGAACGCCCCGGCAAGGGCGAAAAAAACCACAAAAAACAGACAAAGCGAAATAACGGAAACATGAAAATTGTGAACGCGTTTTTCGGAATGGGGAACCAGAACGATGGTATAGCGGCGCAGCATAACGCGGACAACTGCCTTAAAAAACAGGGCAATCTTTCCCAAAACCCGCGAAAATCCATTCCTTACTTTTTGAACAAGATTGTTTTCAAAACGCTTATAATAATGCATCTGCGCCATTGGACACCTCCGTCTGCCATATTATCATAATGGAAAGACCCGTCAAAGCCTACCCCAGCGCGTTCTCAAGATCGGCGATAAGGTCGGCGGAGTCTTCGATACCTGCCGAAAGCCTTACCAGCGTGTCAGTTACGCCGGCGGCAAGGCGCATCTGTTGGGGAATTGCGCCGTGAGTCTGGACAAGCGGATAGGTGATCAGCGATTCAACGCCGCCCAGGCTTTCCGCAAAAAGGATAAGGGAACATTTTTTTAACAGCCGCGCGACATCCGCCGCCCGCTTTACGTAAAACGAGACCATGCCGCTGTGACCGCGCGCCTGACTGCAGGAAAGTTTATACTGGGGGTGATCTTCAAAGCCGGTGTAAAAAACAGCTTCCACGCGGGGATGAGTGCGGAGCCACGCGGCGAGCGCCGCCCCGTTTTTTTGCTGCTTTTCCATGCGGATAGCCAGCGTTTTTATGCCCCGCAAAAGCAGCCATGAGTCAAACGGCGCAAGCGTCGCGCCCTCGCTTTTTTGTATCGTACGCAGCGTATCGGCATCGGCATCGGAGGAGTGAACAATAAAGCCGGCCAGCGTGTCATTGTGCCCCGCAAGATATTTACTTCCACTGTGAACCACAAAATCCGCCCCAAGATCCAGCGGATTTTGAAAATACGGCGAAAGAAAGGTATTGTCCACAATAAGGCGGCCGCCGCGCCTGTGAACAAGATCGGCGCAGCGCCGTATATCGCTTACCTTCATCATGGGGTTTGACGGCGTTTCGATAAAAAGAGCTTTGGTTTCCGGCCGCAGACATTCTTCGATCCTGGCAAAATCCGAAGTATCTACCCAGGAAAAACTAAAACCATAGGCCGCGTAAAACTGGTTAAAAAGCCGGTAGGTGCCGCCGTAAAGATCCTCGGAAACAATAATGTGATCCCCCGGTTTAAAGAGTTTTATTATCGCCGAAATAGCGCCCATACCTGAGGCAAAGGCCAGACCGTGTGTACCGTGTTCGGCCAGCGCAAGCGTTTTTTCCAGTTCCGTTCTGGTAGGGTTTATTCCCCGTGAATAATCAAAACCGGTTGATTCCCCCAGCGCCGGGTGCCTGAACGTAACGCTTTGGTAGATCGGCGTACTCACGGCCCCCGTTTCCCTGTCGAACGGCGTAGCGCCGTGTACGAGAATTGTTTCCTGGGAAAGCGTGTTCTTCATTCGTCCTGGCGGACTGTATCATTTTTTGGAAAAAAACGCAATGGAGGGGGGAGCGCGTTTCCGGCAACCAACCGCAGGAACAGGTTAGATTGGGTTAAAACCCAATCTACGCCAACTATGCTGCGCATAGTTGCGAGCCAGTCCGGAGGTACACCCGGCGGGGACGCGAACCCCCGCGGTCCTCAGATGCGTCAACATACGTGCGCGAACCGGTGAGCGCGACACACCCAACTGCTGTAACACGACGTGGGCCCCAAAAAATGTTACCGCTGCCAAGAAAGCCTTAGGGGGGGGCTTGATCAACATACGTGCGCGAACCGGTGAGCGCGACATACCAGCCGGTGTAACACGACGTGGGCCCCGAAGAATGTTACCGCTGCCAAGAAAGCCTGGGGGGGCCTTGATCAACATACGCGCGCGAACCGGTGAGCGCGACACACCAGCCGGTGTAACACGATGTGGCCCCGAAAAATGTTACCGCTTTGTTTTATCCGCAATTTTCAATGGTCTGCTGAAAAATTTCCCGCTCCATCGGTTTTTTGCCGATTTTCTAATAAGTTGGCACTACGCTTTTGCATTCATATTTTTCAAAGTTTTGAATTCAAAAATATACTCATCGCTGAATGCTTTTGAATCAAAATATGGCGGCTCATTATTCCATTCCTGATGAAAACGAATAATAGTTGAATCTTTAATATTTACGGTTAAATAAACTATAAAAATTTTGTCAGGAAAATTCATTTGTAATGCATTAAGCAAATTTTGCGATATTGTTTTCCCAATTTTTATTGCAACCTCTTCATCCTTTTTATTAATTTTTCCAAATAGGTGAAAATGGTTTTCAAATGATTCATATGCAGTTTTATCAAATTGCGCGGTTTTATCAAATTTTTTATTGGTAATATCATCCTTGGGTAATCCAATATCAAGGAATACCAACTCATTTCCGTCCAGATCCGTTGATATATAAAATTGAGGATAAATAATGGGAAGGATATTAGCTAAAAAATCAATCGTCTTGTTTTTCATACTATTTTTATCGGCTGTTTGCATGTGTATTTGCCGGGCCTTGTCCCCTGATTTTCATCCCTCAACCCCCAAGTAATTGTTTCATATTTTCCCGAACTTTGCCTTCCCGTTTTTTTTCAGCCGGTTTTCCCAAAATTTCCCCTCCTTCGGTTTTCGAATACGTTGGCGCTGCGGTCATTCGCTGCGGTATCTGCGGGTTTATGATATTTGTTTTGGGGGCAAATTTCAAGGGGAACAGTAACGGCAAGGGTGTTTTACAATCGGTATCTATGCTATAATTAGGCTATGGATTGTACCATTGCGATCATTGCCGGAGACGGCGTCGGACCGGAGGTAGTTGCGCCCGCTCAAAAAATCCTTGAGACGGTGGGCCGGTCGTTTCATCATCATTTTAAATTTCGCTCCTTCCAGGCGGGTGGCGCCGCCTATGATACATACGGCGAAACGCTGCCTGCCGGCACCGTCGAAGCCGTACGGGAATGTGACGCGCTGCTTCTGGGCGCGGTAGGCGGGCCCGCGTGGGATTCGCTTCCCGGCGACAAGCGCCCCGAACACGCCCTTCTTGCGCTGCGAAAAGAACTTGGCGTGTTTGCCAATCTGCGTCCGGCGGTCCTGCTGCCGCAGCTTCGCGGCGCCTGTCCGCTTAAAGCGTTTGCGGTCAGCGGCGGTTTTGATATCTTAATGGTAAGGGAATTAACCAGCGGTATTTATTTTGGCAGGCGCGGGCGAAGCGCCGATTTATCCGCCGCCTTTGACACCATGTCCTATAACACGGATGAAATCGAAAGGATTCTGCGCGTCGCCTATACGGCGGCGGAAGGCCGGCGAAAAATACTTACCGTTGTGGACAAGGCCAATGTGCTTGAAACTTCGCGGCTCTGGCGCGAAGTAACAGAGCGCGTTAAAACAGAATACCGTGATGTTGTTACCAATTTTTTATATGTTGACAACGCCGCCATGCAGCTTATTCGCAGTCCTTCGCAGTTTGATGTTATTGTAACAAACAATATGTTCGGCGATATTCTTTCGGACGAATCTTCGGTGTTGACCGGATCGATCGGCATGCTTCCCTCGGCAAGCCTTGGCAAAAAAAGCGGGCGCAGCTTTGGCATATACGAACCGGTCCACGGCTCCGCGCCGGATATTGCCGGACAGAACAAGGCGAATCCGCTGGGAACCATTCTTTCCGCCGCAATGCTGCTGCGCCATTCTTTGGCGCTGGAAGAAGAAGCGCGCGCTGTTGAAAAGGCGGTAGAAGCGGTACTGGACAGCGGCTGCCGCACCCTGGATTTGGCGGATTCTTCTACGCCGCAAAATAAAATCATGGGTTCCAAAGAAATGGGAGACGCGGTACTGTCTGCCATTACTTCCCCGGAAAAACCGCGGTGAAAATTTCGGGCGCGCGTATTTTGGTTGAATCGCTCATTGACGAGGGAGTCGATACCGTATTCGGTATTCCGGGCGCTTCGGTGCTTCATATTTACGATGAACTTTACAAACAGCGAAAACGCATACGCCACATTTTGGTAACACACGAACAGCACGCCGCCCACGCCGCGGACGGCTACGCGCGCGCGTCGGGAAAAACCGGCGTATGCATTGCGACATCGGGGCCGGGCGCGACAAATCTTGTTACCGGAATCGCCAACGCCTATATGGATTCATCGCCGCTTGTCGCCATAACCGGAAACGTTCCGCTTCATCTTTTGGGCAAAGACAGCTTTCAGGAAGTTGACATTGCCGGCATCACCATGCCGGTGGTAAAGCATAACTGGATTGTACGGGATGTACGCGAATTGTCCGAAGTAGTCCGCGAGGCTTTTATTGTCGCTTCCCTTGGCCGCCCGGGACCGGTATTGATCGATATTCCTTCCGACATATTCGCCGCCAAAGCAGAATGGAAACCGGCATTCGCCGCCGCCTGGGAAGACGGCAGCATTCTGGGTGAACGCGCGCGCCGGCTTACCGAACGGGCCGCCGCAAAAACATTCGGCGCGGACGACATTGAAGCGGCGGCGGCCCTGATCAAAAAAGCGAGCCGGCCTTTTATCTACGCGGGCGGCGGCGTTATTCTTTCCGGCGCGCAAAAAGAATTATGCGCGTTATCAAAAAAAATCGGCGCGCCGCTTGCGGTAAGCCTTATGGGAATCGGGGCCGTTCCTTCTGACTTTCCACTTTATACGGGGCTTATCGGAATGTACGGCACGGCGGCTTCCAACCGGGCGATACAAAAAGCGGATTTGATCATTGTCTGCGGCGCGCGCTTTTCTGACCGTGTAAGCGCCGGGAGCGATCAGTTTGTAAATAACGCCGCAATTCTGCATATTGACATCGATCCCGCAGAGATCAATAAAAATAAGCAAAGCAGCCTTCATGTGATAGGAGATCTAAAAGCGGTGCTGACCGCGCTGCTGGAAACATTACAAAAATCGACAAACCCTCAGGCGGACGGGTCTTCCTGGTATAACGAGACGGTGCAAAGCAGCCGCGAAAATTCACCCGAAAAGCAGACGGACGGACTTCATCCTGATTTTATAATGCGCGCGGCAGCGCGAAAAATCGGCGACGCCATTGTGGTTACCGATGTGGGGCAGCATCAAATGTGGGCCGCGCGTTACTATCCAATCGACAGCAGCCGTTCCTTTATTACTTCGGGCGGATTGGGAACAATGGGATTTGGCCTGGGAGCGGCTATCGGAGCAAAACTTGCGCGAAACGACAAGACCGTGCTGCTCATAACCGGAGACGGTTCGTTCAGGATGAATCAGGCGGAACTGGCAACCTGCGCGGCGTATCACATACCGGTGATCATTCTGGTTATCTGCAACGGCACGCTGGGAATGGTCCGCCAGTGGCAGGACCGGTATTGCGGCGGGCGTTATTCGCACACAACACTTTCCGCCGTTCCCGATATTCCCGCGCTTGCCGCCGCGTACGGCATTGCCGCGTTCCGCGCGCAAAGCCGCGCGGAACTTGGCGCCGCGCTGGAAAACGCCGTTTCCCTTTACCGCAGGGGAAAAAACGCCGTTGTGGAAGTACGCATCGCAGACAGCGAAATGGTAGACAAAGGGGCCGTTTGACGGTACACTGAACAATGCGGTTTGCGATCGGCGACATTCACGGCAGAACGTTCTGGAAAAAATATATTAAAAAAGAGTTTAGCGAATTTTATTTTGTGGGCGATTATTTTGACAGCTTTGACAAGACGTTCGGGCAGCAGTATGCCAACTTTGCCGAAATCTGCAACTATGCGCGAAACGACAGCCGCATTAAACTTTGCCTGGGGAATCACGATTACCATTATCTGGATAATGTTGACAGCCAGCGTTATTCGGGCTTTCAGGAGGACAACCATGCGCGCATCAATCAAATACTTGAAGAAAACATGGATCTTATAAAAGTGGTGCGAAAAACAAACGACCGGTTTTTAATTTCCCATGCCGGTGTTACCAATTATTTTTTGCGCTCGCTCAATTTAAATGACCCGGAAGAAATCAACGAAGCGTTTACTAACGACCGGAATATTCTTAACTTTAATGGAGAAAACATTTATGGAGACGACATTACGCAGAGCCCCATTTGGATTAGGCCGTCATCCCTGTATAAAGACGCGCTTGCCGGATACAGCCAAATTGTCGGGCACACGCCGCTGCGAAAGATAGACACAATAAAAACAATGGACAAAACGGCCTCGCTTGTTTTTATTGACACCCACGACATTTGTTCCATTTTTGAATTTTAACCATGAAACCAGTCAGCCGCCTTGAAAGAGCCGCAGCAAAAAAAATCCGTTATGTGCTCATGGATATTGACGATACCCTTACTACCAAAGGCAAATTGGGCGCCGCCGCCTTTGACGCGCTCTGGCGTTTACAGGCGGCCAGCCTTAAAACCGTTCCGGTAACAGGACGGCCCGCCGGATGGTGCGACCTTATCGCCCGTGAATGGCCGGTCAACGGCGTTGTAGGTGAAAACGGCGCTTTGGCGTTTTGGGAAGATTCCGGGCAGGAACAAAGTGCGGGCCGGAACACGCGCCGCATGCTGCGCCAGTATTTTCATCCATACGCGGTTCGCAACGATCACGAAACACTTGTCCGCGTCAAAAACCGCGCGCTTGCGGAAATCCCCGGCCTGCGGGTCGCCAAAGATCAATTTGGACGCCTGTTTGACATTGCCCTTGATTTTGCGGAAGAGGACCCCGTTCTTCCCCTGGAAGCGGCGGTGCGGGCCGCCGCCATCGCCGCGGAAGAAGGCGCGCAGGCAAAAATTTCTTCGATACATGTCAATGTCTGGATGGGTTCGTACGACAAGCTTCGTATGTCCGAATATTTTTTGCAAACTGTACTTGGCTGGCGGGGCGATCCCGAGGAAGTGCTGTTTGCCGGGGACTCGCCCAATGACGAGCCCATGTTCGCCCGCTTTCCCTCCTGCGCCGTTGCCAATATTACGCGCTATACCTCGCTGCTTGAACGCTTTCCCGCATTCATTGCATCCCGCGAAGGCGGCGAGGGCTTTGCCGAAATCGCGCACACGCTTATCGCCCGGCGGACCTGAGCAGTGTTCCATGCCGGTAATAATCATACCAGCCGCAAAGTCAAAAAATTTGTATGCCGTATGCCTAACCGGCGACATTATAACTGAGTATCAACAATAGAACTGGAATAAACAACAGATATTTTATTTTTTTATTACGCAGCTCAATATATTTTCCAAGACTAAACGCCGGGATAAACAATAAATTCAATTTCCATATCAATTTTGCATATTCAAAACTTTTTATACAAAATACGGCTGAGATTGATATGCATACAATATGAGCCATTAGCAAAATATATCGTACCTTAAAATGATTTCTAAAACAATATACCAAATAATCGATGACAAAGAAAAACGGAATAATAAAGAGTGATGCCGCCGCAAAAAACAATGTTCGCTGCGCCATATAGGCGTTCTTTTTTATCACGTCATTTTCTATTGTTTTTATTCGTTTTCTTAGAAGCGGCATGTTACCTATAACCTGTTTTGCTTTTTCCGCGTGAGTTTCTTTTACATATATTTTTATTTCGCCAACAATGAGATCGCTTCCTGTATATAATTTTGAGTCGCCAAATAAATTTTGTATGCCCCTGTTTTTGGCGAATGTCAATATTCTGTTCTTTTTTAATACATTGACAGCCATCGCGGCCTTGTAGTCATCATCAGTTTCATATATACAGCATTCCATAAGGCATGATCGCACACATTTTTTGCTCTGTCAACATTGTTTTGACGCTGTTTTCCGCCTCCGATGCTATATTTTAATTCCGCCAGGGAAAGATAAAATCACGCCAGGTTCTGTTTCCGGTTTTTTCTTTTTCTTCGGCAAGAATCTCGTCCCAGGGAACTTTTTGCCTGGCCGCTTCATTGCCGGGCGGATGTGTTTCAATCCAGTCGTACTTTAACAAAAGCAGGCGGAGCGCTTCGTCCAGATAAAGGAGCGGAATCGACGGGCAGGGAAAAATAAAAATGCACAATACACCGTTAAATACCAGCAAAAAAAGCGACAGGAGAACATTGTCAAAAAAAACAAGAAAACATTTTTTAACGGCTTTAAGCGGCCGCTTTTCGAGCCGCCAATACAGAACCGGAAAAAATTGCAGCGCGGCCGCGCCAAAAAGAAGCATCCATGAACAAAACAGGGCCGTTACGATTCCAAAAAAACTTCCTGTTCCCAGATAAAACGGAATAACAACCGCAAAAATAAAAACAGGAACCGCCGCGATAAGCGCCAAAAACAGCGCGGGTTTAAAGGCCTTTATTACAAGGCGGACGTAGCCGGTTTTATCAAAATTCCGCTCGCTGGAAAGCGCGTTTACGCAGCCTGAGGCGGCGGAAACATGCAGCGACATGGCAAAAAAACAGGCGCAAAAAAGCGCCGTTTTAAAAAGCGGCCATTGCGCGGAGGAAAAAAGCGCCGGTAAAAAAAAAGCGGTAAAAAAAAGCGCCATAAAAATGAGATTTAGAAGAAGCAGGCTAAAAAGATGATCCCACAGATCATAGAATGTTTTTTTTAGCAGAAACCCGAACATATCCTACCGTACGGACTCAATCGCACGCCCTGTTAATTCATCACAGCGTTCGTTATACCTGTTTCCCGCGTGGCCCCTGACCCACTGCCAGGTAATTTGAAAATTATCCTTTAGGGCGTCAAGGCGCTGCCACAAATCCTGATTTTTTACCGGCCCGCTTTTGGTGCGCCAGCCGTTTTGTTTCCACGAATTAATCCAGATGCTGATCCCTTTTTGTACATATTGGGAATCGGTAAAAAGGGAAACATGCCCGATTTCCTTCCTGCCGGGAACCAGACTTTCCAGCGAATTAATTACGGCGCGCAGTTCCATGCGGTTATTGGTTGTATTCTTTTCGCCGCCCGATCGTTCGGCAATAACCGCGCCGGCCGGGTCTATGATCACATAGGCCCAACCGCCGGGTCCCGGGTTGCCGGAACAGCCCCCGTCCGTATATACGTGAAGCTCACCCAACGTTTTCCCATTTTCCCGATTCCGCCGAAGCGGCGAGCGCGTCAAGCACCGCCATATTCGCCACCGCATCGGAAACCGGTGTAGGCGCTTCGGCGGCGCCTTCGATCACCGCGCGGGCGAACGCTTCAAATTCAAGCAAATACTGATCGACAATTTCTGTTTCAACAATACGATCCGCCACCGGCGTACTTACATGAACGCGTCCGGGAAAATCGCCAAACATATTAAACGGAACTTCCACCGCCACGGTGCCTTCGGTTCCTATCGCCCGGACCCGCTGCCAGGGATAAAGCTGTGTACCAATCACAAAGGTAGAAGTGCGGCCGTCGCCGTAATCAAGAAGCGCGCTCGCATAAATATCGGTCTTAAATGACGCATCCCGTTTTAACGTACAGACTACCCGCTTTGGCTCGCCGCCCATAAGCAGCCGCGAACTGGATACCGTGTAGCAGCCAATATCCAAAAGGCCGCCGCCGCCCGCCTCTGCAATATTGCGAATGTTACCGCCGTCTTTAAGATCGTACGAAAAAACACCGGTAGTCGCCATGACCCTGCCAATCTCGCCGCATTTAACAATTTCTTTTGCCCTGACCCACTGCGGATGAAAGCGGTACATAAACGCCTCCATAAGAAGCACGCCCTTTTTTTTGCAGTATTCCGCCGCCTCTGCCGCTTCTTTTGCGTTAAGGGCCAGCGGCTTTTCGCATATAACCGGTTTGCCCGCATCGGCTGCTTTTTTTATATATTCCAGGTGAAGATGATTTGGCAGCGGGCAATAGATAAAATCAATATCCCTGTCCGCCAAAATCTCTTCGTACGAACCATACGCTTTGGCAAAATCCCAGTCGCGGGCATATTTTTTAGCCTTGTCCAAATTCCGCGAAGCGATACCATAGGTTTCGATAATCAACGAAGAAGCGAGCGGCGTCGCAATTCGTAAACTGTAGTGCCCGGAAGTACCCAAAACTCCCATGCGTAATTTTTCCATATTTCCTTCCTGTAAAGCTGTAGATAGGTAATAATGGAAGAAATGGCACAAAATGTCAAATGGAACTTATCAGGAATGTTGGAGCGCCGGGTTGCTAAAACGAGAATTCCCGCCCCGGAACTTCCGCATTGACAAATTCGCGCCTGCCAAGGTATACTGTCCCCTGCCGGGACCATGCGGCCCGGGCTGATTCTTTATTTGGCGGTTGGAATCCTATGGCAACAGCTCATGTTTCATTTTCCGTAATGTCACCCCCCCCCCCCCCGCATATAGCGTAGTTTCTGCCAGATATACTCCATGTGCCGCCTTATATAGCGTCTGCCCCGCCATATCCCCTCCTGCCGCCGGGGACCGTAATGTCGCGCGAGGCGGCAAACTCCACTATATCGTAAGAAATTTTCATAATAACTCCGGTTATTTTTGGTATAACTCAAGGATCTTCATGATAACCCCGGTTAATTTCATGATAGTTACCGTCATTTTTATCGTAACACTATGGGACATCCCGGAAGAGGTTTTGGGCCCCAAGCCCAGGGACCTTCCCTTTCGCCGTTATCCCCAAAATTTGTTTCGGAGCCAACGCCGGATGAAAGGCTCGCGGGGTATAACAAAGCGACCCGGCTCGACCCCGATGATGCACGGAAATTCCCCGCCTTTATTTGGCGGCATACTATTTGCAAGATAAGGAGTAGAACACTATGAAAACAGCGGCAAAGGTTTTGTGTATCCTGGCTCTGGTATTTGGGCTGATTTGGGCAATCGCCGGTTTCTTTGGGAGCTGGTTTGGAGGGGCGGTTTCGGCAGGGTTTAGACTTGGATTCATGGACGATTACGCAGGCGGCAGGTCCGCTATGTATGATGCGGCAAATTCAATGATACGGTTTTATTATTGTAATACTGGCAGGCGTTCTGGGGATTGTGGGAGCCGATAAAAAACCCAATAAAGTAAAAACAACGGTTTTAGGGTTATTGACGTTTGTCTTTGGAATTTTCCTGCTGGTATCCAGAAATTATATCGCAGGCGGGTTATATCCTATTGCCGGGATTTTGCTGTTTTTTGCGGGAATAGCGACAAAAAATGCAACTGAAACAGCACTATGAGCTGAAGAAAATTCACCTGGGCGCAATACGTAAAAGAAAAATAAGTCCGCCCGGCAATGCGATAACGTTCATTGCCGGCGGGGCGATACAAGGGTCAAAAATTTGTCTTGCAGGCAAACGGAGGAAGAAATGAAGAAGCTTTGTTTTGTGCCGGTGTTAATATCGCCTGCGGGGGTGAAGAAAATATTTTTTGTTCTGGTTTTAATGGCGGTTGGAACATTTGCTTATTCACAAAATGTTGCTATTTCAAGATTCACTGTTTCCAATGACGAACTAATCAGTCAAATTTCCGATAAAGGGGTTTTTAGTTTGTTTGAAGATGACGATGGAACATATACTTTTTTATTGGCTTTGTTTCAAAAAGGAACAACTGACTTTAGCGGAGATCGTAAAACAATTCACACACTATTTAATATCGACGGAGGTGTTCTTGAAGGCCAAAACACAGTCATATTCGACGGCCTCAATATTAATGAAAAGGCATGTAAAGGGACATTGAACTTTATAGGCGGTTTTCTTTATGTTTTTCGGGTAGAAGACCTTTCGGGAAGGGTGGTTTATATGATCAATTTTAAGGATCTGTAAGATCCCGTCAAAACTTGTTTTGCAGGCAAACGGAGGAAGAAATGAAAAAGGCGCTTGGTTTAGGAATTACCGCATTAAGGGCAAAGGTGATGAAAAAGACAGCAAAAAAATGTATTTTGGGATTTTTTGTTTTGTCGGTTATCGCCTGCGGGAATTCAACCGCAGAACCCCTGGTGTTCGGCGGACCGTTCAGTGTAGGCATTGTGGAAAACGGAAAACTAAACATATTCTACGTGGTGGATGATGATGATCCGTTAATATGGGAAAAAGCGGCGTATGATTTTGCATTGCCAAAAGGTCATAAGGAAATAATAGGAGGATTCGATTTCTTTTTAATTGCGGTAAACAACCAGTTAAAAACATATACCGTTAAAGACAACGAATTGTCCGAATTGGCAACAGAAAATGAATTAAAATTACCGCCGAATTACAGAAAAGTATTTTTGGGGTTTGAAGGAGGAATTGGCGTAGCCGCAGGTAATACAGTTTCGTTTTTCTACAAGGACGGAGATAACGACTGGCATCAATTGCCTTGGCAGCAATTTCCTGACGAATTTTCGTTTACCCTGCCCAAAGGGTATAAAGATGTCTTCTCTTACAATGGAACAATTGGCGTTGTGGTTGACAATAATGTCGTATTCTTCCAATTTAATACCAAGGATGGAAGCTGGAACGAAGCAAGCGAGTATGCGTTTGAACTGCCTCCGGGCGCCCGCGGTGCGTTTGTGTTGTCTCTTGACAGCGAGGTTATTGGCATTGTCTTTGACGGCAGAATTGAATTTTACGGGTACGATAGCTCCGGCGGTTACTATGATGACGGTTATTTAAATGGTGAAGACTACGGCTGGGTAAATATAGGAAAAGGATCAGCATTGGTATTTTCATCACCGGCTTCGGAAAACTCAACCAAACCGGATTCACTACCTTCCATCTTGGGGCAATTGCGGGCTCTGCTTGGCGGTAATAAACAGCAAAAGGTAAATTTGAATGGGAGTTGGTATGTTTCGGAAAAAGATTACCATGAAAATTTGGGTTCTATCGTATATTCGGAAACATTAGAAATTGACGGCGAAAATTATTCTTTTTATTTGGAAAGAATCAGCAGCAAATCTGCGCATTGGCAATACGGGACAAGGGGAAAAATCATAATAACACAAGATGAAATTAGATTAATCCCCCGGGAATGGATAAGACAACTGACTGACTGGGAAAAGATAGAAGAGGATTTTGAAGATGAAGTACATAAATATTCATTGGATGGCGATGAGTTGACATTAGATTCAAGCCGCATATTGCATAGACAGGCGGCTGACAATTAGGAATTCGGGAACCGTTGTTGTTCCTCACATATAAACAGGAGGCATTAGTATGTCGGACGAAAAACAAAACATGGAAGAAAAAATCAAAACATTTACAAAAATGACTGATTCACCTTTCTTCACTTTCGCAAAACCCTATTTGGGTTTTATCGGGAAAAGCAAATTATTCAGCCTTATTTACCT